>NZ_BSQC01000006.1:0-350264 GCF_030268145.1 Brucella sp. NBRC 12950 | reverse complement strand
CGGGGGCCCTTCATCTCGTCACAGCTTCCCGCATTCCGGGCCACCCGCAAGAGATTACACCAAAAACCAAGGGGTACACCTTCAAGGTGGACACCTTGAATTGCCGTGCAAAGAAAGCCGCGCTTACGTTGCTGCAATTCCATGGGCGGCTTGACTGCGCCTCTGCGCCTTGGATACGAAAGCCAGCCGATCGTGCAGCTTACGACCCCTTCCGGAATCATTTTGCGGAAATCGCCGCGTGGTGCAGCGTAGAAACGGCGACACTATCCGTAAAAGCCATTCGTGAGCGTAGTATCGCAGCGAATGTTCGGATGCTGCCGGATACTGTGGCGTAGGAATCGGCCGTCAGGCTCATAACCTGAAGGCCGCAGGTTCAAATCCTGCCCCGGCAACCAAATCCTTCCCTGAAAATACTAAAACCTGCGATACATACGCCATGCTCTTAGCTGTACGGCTTGTGAAAGCTCCATGGAGCAGCCCGTCCAAGCTGAAATCGATAATCAATCGATCTTTGAACGCTCTGACCTCATAAGCATCATAACCTGAACCGTGAGGAGCATAGTAATCGATCCACTATCGATTACCCGACGAACGGGAAAAAGCATCACACGCAACCAAAGACCCCAAAACATCAATAAAATCAAAAAGCCCGGTGCATAAGCAGCCGGGCTTTTGCCGTTTCTGATAGATGACCAAAGCCGGGAAAGGGCAAAGGGCAGGCCAACATAAGTGTATTTGCCTACAGGACCACACAGCGCCTAACCTCACATAACAAGGCAAACCCAACGGTGCTAAAAATACAAGTGTTGGCATTTGATAAATTGGGTGTGAACCTCTAGTCTGGGTCAAGTAGTAAGCTCGTAAAAGGGCGTTGGCGTCACGACTGCCAGTGAAGTTCGCAGCGCAAATGGTTTTTCCTGTTCAAAATCGCTCAGTCCCCTCTTGGGCAGTCTCGAGTTTTTGACTATGAAGGGGATTATATCATTATTGAAGGTGTGTTTCGAATGCGCTTTTGCCTGATCGTTGCCCTTGCATTGTCGCCGAGTATTGCTTTGGCTGAAGCCGATCAGGATCATATCTCGTATATATGCGATCATGAAAATGCGATTGAGATTATCACTTCGCATGACAAACCCGAACAGATCATTCTGAATGCTTTTGGACGTGAACGTTCGCTTAATAAAACAACGGATGCTCCGCGGAAGACCTTCGCGGGTGAGGGCTACGAGATATCGTTTACCACTATGGAACAGATATTCGTTACATCTCAGGGTGCAACGCTTACCTGCAACGTGGATGCTATCGAGTAATATTACTTCGCTTGGTTTTCCCACTCATCAGTTGAGGTCTGCCTATCAATTGCGGCTTCGCAGGCTTACTTAAGACATAATATCGCGGCTCATTATATTCTCCCTAACGATTGGCGGAGAACTCATGAAAAGCGCTTCTACAGCATCGGCATTAGCGGTATCTGCATCGCTCTTGTTTGCCACGGCATCCTTTGCCGAGGCAGCCCCCCAGCAGGTATCGTCCCAACCCAGGCGAGTTGAAGTGGCCTTCGTACTCGACACCACAGGATCAATGGTAGATTTGCTTGAGGGAGCGAAGCGTAAAATCTGGTCGATTGCGAATACGATAGTCGATGTACAGCCTGATGCAGATATAAGAATGGCATTGATCGGATATCGTGATCGTGGTGACGATTATGTGGTCAAATCCTTCGAAATGAGCAAAGATTTGCAGTCACTTTACGCAAATCTGAGGCGCTTTGAGGCTGATGGGGGCGGAGATGATCCTGAATCCGTCAATGAAGCGCTTGATAATGCGATTGGGCGACTGACATGGAGCGAAGGTTCCACAACCCAGAGAATTGTGTTCCTGGTCGGTGATGCCCCACCTCACATGGATTATAAGGGTGAGCGCAAATATCCCGAGATTTTGGCCGAAGCAAAAAGCCGAAATATTCGCGTGAATGCCGTCCAAGCCGGTAACTCTGAAGAAACCCGTAACTTCTGGAAGGATATCGCGGAGCGCGGGTCGGGTCGCTATATCCAGATTGCGCAGGATGGTGGACGTATTGATGAAGTCAAAACACCCTATGATCAGGAGATCATTACGGTTCAGCAGAACATCGATAACACAATCATGCCATACGGTAATGCCGCGATCAGACAAGAGCTCAACAATAAACTAGCCGCGAAAGCCGCAGCGCCAATGGAGGCGCAGGTCGAGAACTCCAAGTTTTATTCCAAGCGATCATCGATGAAGGAGGTTGTTACGGGTGGCGGCGATCTTCTTGACGATATTCGCAACAAGGATCTGAAATGGGACGAAATCAAAGAAAGCGAGCTGCCAGCGTCGTTGAAAGACAAATCCCATGCGGAGCAGAAGAAAATTATCGATGAAACCCTGAATGTGAGAACCGAGCTTGAGCGCCAGATGACGGATCTTGTCCAGAAGCGGGATGAGTATGCTGAAAGCGAAATGGAGAAGAACGCGAAAAATGGTGACGTTTCTTTTGATAAGGTCGTCGCCGATATGTTGAAGCAGCAGCTCGCTCAGCAATAGTCGACAATCCCGCATTCAGCTTTGATAACAGTGAAATCGAGTGGCGAAAATTGAGCCGCTCGATAAGGCTTGAACGCTTGTTCGAGCTAAGAAAGTTCAATCTGAACCTGAAATTATAAAAATATTGCAATTAGATACTGGTGCATGTGGCTGTTTAAGGCTGAATGCTTCATCCTGAATTAACTCTTGGATGAAATTTATATGATTTCCGGCTTCTAAGGGAATAAGTTGTTGACTGCTCTGAAAGTTGAACAGTTTAAAACGCTACCCTGGTAGCGAAGCAGGCAAGGCCTCGGATACCCTCGTATGGTTGAGGTCAGGCGCTCCCAATCGGCATTAGCCACGCCCCCGCAACAAAGAAACTTCTGGTAAGGCACGGGCTTGCCATCGATTCAATGGATGTCATCGAACTCAATGAGGCTTTCGCCTCTCAGAGGTTGCTGTCTTGCGCGAACTCGGCATTTCTGACGACGATCATCGCGTTAACCCGAACGGCGGTGCGATTGCGCTGGGTCATCCGCATGGCATGTCGGGCGCACGGATCACAGGATCAGCAGCGCCCGAACTTTCTTTGAGCGGCGGTCGCTATGCGCCGGCGACAATGTGTATCGGTATGGGTCAAGGGATTGCAATCGCTCTGGAAAAGGGTTGAGTAGGCGCGCTGCGTTAGCCTTAACTGTCATACGTCTTCGGCACCCGAGCGGCTGATATGGCGTTTGAGCAAGGCTGCAGCAAATTCAAAGTCTCTGTTCTCGATGGCTTCGAGAATGCCTAAGTGATCTTTGCAAGCCTTGCGGATACGCTCTTCGCCCAAACGGTCGAAGTCGGAATATTCCGTCATGCGGCGAAGATGGTTCTGCCATCGGACTGATTGCGTGAAAAACCGATTATTCGCCCAAGAAACAATGGTTTCGTGAAAGTTTGCATTGGCGTTGAACCAGAGATCCCGTGTGAGATTCTGGATCGGCAGGACGGATATTTCATTCTGCTCGCGTTGCAGAGCTGCGAGCTGGCTGAGATCAGGCGCGTAGTCGGGTTGAGAAAGCGCACCGCATTCGATCACCAGACGGAAAGCGTAGCTTTCATTGACCGCGCGCTCATTATGGAGTGACTCGGCAAAGCGCCAGCCATGGCCTGGAAGGCGCTCTGCGAGACCTTCGGTGGCAAAACGCATCAGAACCCGGCGCACCGCGCCGCGCGTCGCACCCAGCTGATCGGCAAGTTCAGCTTCCGACACTTCGTCACCAACTGCACCCGAGGCGCGCGCGCTCATCAGACGCCGGTAGAGCTCTTCCGCCTCCGATGGCGGCAGCAGATTGTCGTTGAGTTCGTCCGGCTCTGGAATGCGATGCAGCGCATATCCGCGATTGGGTGTCTGACTAACAATACCCTGCTGCACAAGAAGATTGAGCACCTGACGCACGGGCGACCGCGATACACGGAGCTCTTTTGCAATGGCAGCATCCGACAGCCGGTCGCCGATATTCCAGCGTGCAGCGGATATGAGCGAGACCATTTTATGTGCGACTTCCGCCTGAAGGCTGCTCAGGCCGGATTCGCCTTCCGTTGATCTCTTAACGTCCATATTCACGCGCAGCGCCCCCTGAATGTGCGTTCTCCCATGAACCTATGCTCAAAGAATACGGGATATTTCGCAATAGGCTATTTCTTTCTCGTATCGCCTATCCCATTGGAATGGCAGGCTGACTCTCTGTAGGAAGAGTATAAATCAAATTGTTCCATATTCTAATAAAAAACTGTTGACTCCGCAATGATTGAATGTGAATTGTATTAAACAGATGCAAAATACAAAATATGGATTGAGTATGTCAGTTACCCCATTTCCATTCATTACAGTTTCGGGCGCACCGGAAGAGCGCGGGCGCCAATATGGGGTGCTGGCGGCGGAACGCATCCGGCGCAGTGCTGGTCTTTATTCCGGCACGCTCGACGCGTTTGGTCTTTCGCCTGAACGCAGGCAAGGTCTCATCGAAGAATTTGCCTGCCGGATCGAGGAATTCGACGCGTCTTATGTCGAGGAAATGCGCGGCATTGCCAAAGGTGCGGATGTGCCGTTTGAGCAGATCGTCATGATCAATGCACGCACGGAAGTCGTTGCGATGGCGCGTGCGGAAACGGGTTCGCCTGATCCCGAAGAGCAGGATGATGGCTGCACCGGTGCTCTCATCATGCCTGCGAAAAGTGCTTCTGGTAATCTGGTTCATGGCCAGAACTGGGACTGGCGTTCTGAATGTGTGGAAACCGGCATTGTGCTGCGTGTTCGCAACAATAACGGTCCCGATTTTGTGACGTTTGTCGAGGCTGGTGGGCTGGCGCGCAGCGGATTCAATGAAGCGGGGATCTCGATCACCGCCAATTATCTCGAATGCGAACGCGACTATAAGAAGCTGGGCGTTCCTTTGGGTCTTGTGCGCCGCAAGGTGCTTGAGCAGGAGCATTTTGCCAAAGCAATCAAGGCTGTGGCTTCGACACCAAAATCCTGCTCAAACAATATCATGATTGCGACGAGCGCCGGTTTCGGCATCGATTTTGAATGCGCGCCGGATGAGTCCTTCCCAATCCTGCCTGAGAATGATCTGATCGTTCATGCCAATCATTGGGTCAGCCCGATTGCGCTGACAAAGCTACGCGACACCGGCATCCCTTTTGTACCTGAAAGCTTCTACCGTGATTGGCGCGTTCGCCAGTCTCTTGAATCACACGGTGGAAAAATTGGCCGCAAGGAGCTGAAGGAAGCGCTGTTTGACGACTTCCTGACACCTTATGCAGTCTGCCGCCCGCCGCGTCCGGGCAATCACGACAATATCACGGCCACAGTTGCGATGGTGGTGATGGAGGCAGCGCTTGGCATGATGGAAATTGCGCCGTTGCCTGCTTTGAACCGCCAGTTTGCGACTTACTGTCTGCAGGATTATACGCCGCTACCGTCCGATGCCGCGCCACGCGCGAAATCCCTCTTTATCGAAGGCTAAAGAAATGTTGCGCTTTGCGCTTTCCAGAATAGGCATGGCCATTCCAACATTGCTGATCGTGGCAGTGGCTGTGTTTGTGATTGTCCGGTTGATACCAGGCGATCCTGCAGCCCTGATGCTGGGCGATTCTGCGGATGCTGCCACGCTGGCCGCGCTTCGCGAACAGCTGGGTCTCAATCACAGCATCTTCACCCAGTATCTGATCTGGGGCGGCAATGTTCTGCATGGCGATCTTGGTGTTTCCATTGCCAACCAGCAGCCGGTACTCCCGCTGGTTCTGGAGCGTTTTTCCGTAAGTGCGCGTATCGTCTTGTCAGCTGTGGTGCTTTCCACGCTTGTCGCTGTTCCGCTTGGAATGATCGCGGCATGGAAGCAGAACAGCCTGACTGATCTGACGCTTGTGACCTGTGCCACTTTGCTGCTTTCGGTGCCGGCATTCTGGATGGGCTTGCTGCTGTTGCTGGCCTTCGGCCTCAAGCTCGGCTGGCTGCCGATTGTCGGCTATGTCAGCTTCGGTGAGAATTCATGGAAAGCGCTTCTCTATCTGGTTCTGCCGATCACCACACTGTTTTTACATGAGATCGGCGTTATTCTGCGCATGGCGCGCGCCTCAACGCTTGAAGTGCTGAACCTTGATTACATCACTCATGCCCGCGCCAAGGGACTGTCGGAAGCAACCGTGATGTGGCGTCATGCTTTCCGTAATGCGTTTGGCCCGACCTGGACTTTGTTAGGGCTGATCCTTGGCAATCTGCTTGGCGGTATTGCAGTTGTGGAAACGGTTTTCACCATTCCCGGACTTGGCAGGCTTCTCGTTGATGCGATCTTTGCCCGCGATTATCCCGTCATTCAGGGCTGCTTGCTTTTCACAGCCTGCGTTTATGTGCTGGTCAATCTGATCGTGGACCTTCTCTATCCGTTCTTCGACCCGAAGGTGACGGCGAAATGAAACATCTCTCTCTCAACGCGATTATTGGCGGAATCCTGACCGCAACGCTTCTCACGATAGCGGTGGTAGGTTCCTTCTGGACGCCTTACAACCCGCTGGCCCTCGACTTTTCCGCGCGCCTTGCGCCGCCAAGCGCTGCGCATTGGCTGGGTACGGATGAATTCGGGCGCGACCAGCTGAGCCGTCTTATGAGAGGCGCATCGGCCAGTGTTTCAATCAGCGTGTTCACAGTCTTTCTCGCCACCCTTGGCGGAGTGCTTATCGGGGCGATCAGCGGCTTTTTGCGTGGCTGGTTCGACAGGCTGTTGATGATGGTCAATGATGCTTTGCTGGCATTCCCCGGCATATTGATGGCGCTTGGTTTGCTGGCCGTCTTTGGCGCCAACAAGAATGGCATCATCTTAGCACTTGCTTTGGCCTATATGTCTTCGGTGATCCGCGTGGTCCGTGGCACGGTTTTGAGCCTGCGTGAACGGGAGTTCGTTGAGGCCTCCCGCGTCATGGGGAACTCGGAAATCTATACGATGGTGCGCCATATTCTGCCCAACTGTCTGGCACCTGTTCTGGTCATGGCAACGTCCATGTGCGGCTGGGCAATTCTCGCAGAAAGCTCGCTCAGCTTTCTGGGTCTGGGTGTGCCGCCGCCAGCGCCGACGTGGGGAAATATGCTGGCGGGAAGCCGTAATTTCATTGAGCAAGCCGTTTGGCTTGGTATCTTCCCCGGCCTTGCAATTTCGCTGTCGCTGCTTGGTATTAATCTTCTTGGTGACGCGTTGCGCGACCGCCTAGACCCACGCATGAGGAAGCGCTCATGACTTCCGCACCCCTGCTTGAAATCGACGATGTCAGCCTGCGTGTTGGCGACAGTGTGCTGGAGATCGTCAAGCGCGCTTCCTTCTCCATAAAAGCTGGCGAAATTCTCGGTATCGTTGGCGAATCCGGCTCTGGAAAAACCATGCTCGCGCGGGCGATCATGGGGCTGGTTCCGGCGTCCATTAAAACAAGTCATGGTGCGATCCGCTTCAAGGGGCAGAACGTGTCAACGATGTCGCCGACCGCCTTGCGCGGGCTGCGTGGCGATGGCATTGCTATGATCTTTCAGGAGCCGATGACTTCGCTTACCCCGTCACTGACCATCGGGCGGCAGCTTGAAGAAGGGCTTGAACTACACTTTCCAGCTGAGAAGGCACAACATGCCGACTGGATCAGAGCCATGTTGTTGCGTGTCGGTATTGCCGATCCAGATCGGGCGATTGAGGCGTTCCCACATGAGTTCTCCGGCGGAATGCGCCAGCGCATCATGATCGCCTGCGCGATGCTCATGAAGCCTGATCTGCTGATCGCGGACGAGCCGACCACTGCGCTTGATGCGGTTATCCAGCGCGAGGTTATGGAGTTGCTGGTCGATCTCACGCGGGAACGTGGCACGACCGTTTTGCTGATCAGTCACGATCTTCCAATGATTGCGCGCTATTCCAAACGTGTGATTGTGATGCGCCATGGTGAAGTGGTTGAAACGGGCGATACCGCTGATGTTCTGGCAAAGCCCCGACATGATTACACCCGCAAACTGCTTTCGACACTGCCGGTTCGTGGGCCTGCGCGCTTGGTTCCAAAGGCTGATCCGCTGATCAGCGTGCGCGATCTTGTTGTCGATTTTGAAGGCCGGGGTGGCTGGTTCAAGAAAGCGGGCGGCAAACGAGCTCTGCATGGGGTTACGATTGATGTTCTGCCCAACGAGGTTGTTGCCGTGGTTGGCGGTTCCGGTTCGGGCAAGACCACAGCCGCGCGCGTGATGGCTGGACTAATCAAGCCGAGCGAAGGGAAGTTGTTGTTCAAGGGACAGCCTGTCGAGAGACGTTCATCCCATTATCAGGATTATCGTTATCACACGCAGATGGTGTTTCAGGACCCCTATTCGTCACTCGATCCGCGTATGAAAGTGGGAGAGTTGGTCGGTGAGGCGCTGCGTTTCTCAAAAGAGCTTTCGCCTAGTCAGAAGGCGGATCGTGTTCGCGAAACATTGGAGGATGTGGGCCTCGGTGGAGATTATGCCAATCGTTATGCGCATGAAATGTCGGGTGGCCAGCGTCAGCGTGTGGCGATCGCACGTGCGCTCGTGCGCCGTCCGGCTTTTGTCATTGCCGATGAAGCAGTTTCGGCCCTTGACGTAACGGTTCGCGCGCAGGTTCTCGATCTCTTTGCCAAGCTGCAGCAGAGCTATGGCTTCGGTTGCCTGTTCATTACCCATGATCTGGGCGTGGTTGAACAAATTGCCGATCGTGTGGTCGTGATGAATGACGGTCGCATTATCGAGCAGGGAACGCGCGACGAGATTTTCGACACGCCGCAAAACGACTATACCCGCCGTCTTTTGTCAGCCATTCCAATGCTCGAACTGACGGGCGAGGGCGGTGTTAAGCTCAAATGGCGCGGCGATAATGCAAATACGAAATTCGGAGAGGAGGGCGGTCATGTCCATCACTGAGGAAAAGCCTGTCACCAAGCGGCAGGGCCATGGCAAAAAACTCAGCTTCTATGATTTCGGAGCGACCACGTTCTTTGCAAGTCAGTTCGATCAGCGTTTCAGCTACTGCCTTTATGTCCCCGAGGACTATGATGAGGACGGCATCGAAACGCACGAACTGATTGTCATCATTCATGGAACGGGGCGGACGGCGGCACAATACCGCGATCACTTTGCAAATTTTGCGCGAGAGAACCGCTGCATTGTACTGGCACCACTGTTTCCTGCGGGCATCGTCGTGCAGAGCGATCTTGCCAACTACAAGCGCATCGAGTTCCACGGCATTCGCTTTGATCTTATTCTGCTGTCGATGATCGACGAAGTGGCTGCCAAGTATCGCCTCAAAAGCAATCGCGCCATCATGTACGGCTTTTCTGGCGGCGGGCAGTTCTGCCAGCGCTTTTTCATGCTGCATCCCCACAGGCTCAAGGCCGTCTCTATCGGAGCGCCGGGCGTCGTAACTCTGCTCAATTCCGATTATGACTGGTGGGTTGGCGTTCGCGATGTTGAAGCACGTTTTGGCTACCGCATTGATCTTGAAGCGATGAAGGCGGTTACGGTTCATACAGTGATCGGTGCGGAAGATACCGCGACCTGGGAAATCGCCATTCCGCGTGACAGCGCCTTCTGGATGGACGGCGCCGATCTTCAGGGCGATTGCCGGATCGACCGCATTGAAGCACTGGCAAAGTCGTTTGAGGCGCATCGCATCGCGGTTCGGAGGGACAGAGTATCGGGCGTGGCTCATGAGCCTTTCAAAGTGCTGGAGCCGGTCGAGGCATTTTTCGCGGATGTGCTGAGGTCACAAAGCTGACCATGCCGCAAAATCAAAAACAAAAAGGGGAAACCAAAATGTTCAATCCAATTTCGATCCGCTCTGCACTCAGCATTGCGCTTCTTGGTCTCAGCGCCACATTCTTCCAAGCACATGCTGCAGACGATGAGACCTTGCGCGTCGCCATTCACTCTGATGTTGCGAGCATCAATCCGGGCGTCAATCGCGATGCCAATGCCGATATGGTTGTTGCCCACATTGCCGAAGGTCTGGTCGCTTATGGCGACGATCTCGCCATCAAGCCGATGCTGGCCGAGAGCTGGACCGCGAATGCCGATCATACGGTCTATGAATTCAAGTTACGCAAAGGCGTCAAGTTCCAGAACGGCAAAAACCTGGCCGCCAAGGATGTCGTCTGGAATTTTGAGCGTTATCTCAAGCCGGATACAGCGTTTCAATGCGTCAATCGCTACAATGGCAAGGTTGATTCCGAGTTGAAGTCGGTCGAGACTGTCGATGACAGCACGGTGCGCTTCCGCTTCGCAGATCCTGCACCAAACTTCGTCATCACCATGGCTACCATCCAGTGTACCCCTTGGATATTGAGCCCGGAATCCGTTGATGCAGATGGCAAATTTGTAAAGCCGATTGGAACCGGGCCCTATGCTTTTTCCAAATGGGAGCGTGGTCGTTATCTGGACCTAACCCGTTTCGATGATTACGCGGCTCTGTCCGGCGATGTCGACGGTCTGGGAGGGAACAAGAAAGGTCATGTAAAGACTATTCAGTTCATGACTGTTCCAGATTCCAGCACGCGCACAAATGGTCTACTTTCAGGTGAGATCGACTTCATCGATGAAGTGGAGCCAACTGGCGTCAAGGATCTGGAAGCGAAGGGCGTGAAGGTCAATGTGCAGCAGACGCCTGCATGGATGGTGCTTCAGATTCAGTCAACTTCCAATAAGCTCAAAGATCCGCAGATGCGTCAGGCGATTGCTCACGCTATCGATCTTGACCAGCTGGCAGCGGCGATCGGTGAGGGCATGTATGCGCCAAACCCTTCGGTCATTGCACCAAACACCATCTATTCGGATAATCAGGTGGCTGCCTGGCCTGCATATGATCCAGCCAAAGCGCAGGAGCTGCTGACCAAGGCAGGATATAAGGGCGAACCGATCAGCCTTCTGGTCGCCAACCGCCAGAACCGCGTCCAGGTTGCCACGATCGTTCAGGCATTCCTTGCTGCCTCCGGCATAAATGTGCAGCTTGAAGTGCGTGACTGGGCGACCCAGCTCGATCAGTATCGTCGTGGTGCATATGAACTTGCCGTTTTCGCTTATTCGGCGCGCCTTGATCCGCTGTTGTCTTTCCAATCGATGATCGGTGACAAAAAGGCCGATGCCGCGCGCCAGTGGGACGATGCCAAGGCGGAAGACCTTCTCAAGCAGGTTTCGGCGAAAAGCGATGTCGAAGAACGCAAGAAGCTCTTCAACGAACTCAACACGTTAATGGGTGAGCAGGTTCCGATCCTTGGTCTGGTAAATTTGCCATCGATCACAGCTGCCGGTCCAAAAGTGAACGATTTCAAGGGTTGGGCTGGTGATACGCTTCGTTTCTGGACGATCAGCAAGGCACAGTAAATCGCTCCGCTTCGCGAGCTTAGCATTGAGATAACCCCATGACGTCTACATCCTTTGACTACACCCGGACCGACGCCATTGGTCTGGGAGAGGCCATTCGCGCAAAGATTCTGTCGCCGCATGAGGTTGTTCATGAGGCATTTGCAGCGATTGATCGATGCAATCCCGAGCTGAATGCCGTGATCCATAAGATGCGCGATCAGGCGGAAGAACAGCTTAAATCGCTGCCAGAGGGTCCGCTCAGAGGTGTTCCGGTTTTGTTGAAGGATGATTGCCCTTCCTATGCCGGTGCAGCAATGTCCTTTGGATGTCGTGCGGCAGAGGGAAATATCTCGCAGTGCGATCATGAACTCGTCAAACGCTATAAGTCCGCCGGTCTGGTGGTGGTGGGTAAAACCAATCTGCCAGAGTTTTCCTGTAATATCGCAACGGAATCCTCGCTGCATGGTCCGGCACTCAATCCATGGAATGTGACACGCAGCATTGGCGGCTCTTCCGGCGGTGCGGCAGCGGCAGTTGCCGCGCGTATGGTGCCTGTGGCCTATGGTAATGACGGAGCAGGATCGATCCGTATCCCCGCATCTTGTGGCGGGCTTTTCGGGCTGCGCCCATCGCGCGGGCGGGTCCCATGCGGCCCGGTCTCGACAGAAAACTGGGGCGGAATGGTCAGCCATCATGTTCTGACCCGTTCGGTTCGCGATTCCGCAATGATGCTTGATCTGACAGATGCGCTTGAGCCCGGTTCGCTTTACGCGGCCCCGGCCAAGACGGATCTGTTCGTCAACAGTGTCAAAAAGGCGCCGCGGAAGCTTCGTATCGGCGTCTGGCAGAAGTCTGATCTTCGTCATGATCTGGACGAGCAGGCAGTGGCAGCACTTGAGGCGACGATTGCGCTGTGCGAACAGCTGGGACATAGCGTTGTTCGGGTGAAGCCTGATTTTGACGGCGTTCAGCTTGCAGATGCAGTACAAAAACTGATCGCCGTTTACACGGCTATTGAAGTGGCGGATGTTGCCGCAACAATGGCAAAGCCCGCCAATGATCTCTATTTTGAGCCTTCAAATCTGGGGTTGGCCGCTTACGGCGATGGGTTGGCTGCGACAGAGGTTATTCAAGCGCGTTTGACCGCAAATAGTACGGCGCGCAGTTTTGGTCGTCTGTTTGAAGAATGCGATGTGGTGTTAAGCCCGGTCATGCCGGATGGGTCATTTCCGCTTGGGATGCTCGACGTGCGCTCACCGGATTGGAAGGGTTTTGCCCGGCAGTTTCTGGAGCTGACAGCCTTCACCCATCCGGTCAACGCTGCTGGTTTGCCTGCAATGAGCGTTCCACTTCACGAAACGTCTGATGGCTTGCCGATCGGCAGCCAGGTCATTGCTCCTTATGGGGCCGAAAATCTGCTATTCGAACTTGCAGGTCAGTTGGAAGCCATGTGCCCATGGTCTGATCGACTGCCCGCCATTCACGCCTAAAATCAAGAGACAAGCGATGCTCTATACAAAGCCTTATTTCCAGCCGTCCGAAATGACAGAGGTTTTCGATCTCGTTGATAGAACGGTGCTTGGCACTTTGATCACCAGCCATGAGGGTAGCGTTGCTATATCACACCCTGTCTTCATGATGGATCGGACACGCGGCGAAAACGGCACGCTGGTCTCGCATGTTGCTGCATCCAACGATCATGTTGAGTTTCTGAAACGCGGGCTGCCATCAATCGCAATACTGATGGATGCTGGTCATTATGTATCATCATCATGGTATCCGGGTTATCCGGAAAGGGACAGCGCGCCGACCTGGAGCTTCATGGTTGCTCATATCCATGGCGTGCCTAAAATCCTGTCGGAAGCAGCAACCGCCAAACATCTCCACGAGCTCGTCAAGCATATGGAAAAGGGTCGTGACAAGCCCTGGCAGATGAAGGAACTCGGTTCCGGTGGTCTGGAGCGGCGTTTGCCCAATATTGTCGGCTACGAAATGCCGATTGAGAATATGGAGATCAAGTTCAAGCTCGGGCAGGACGAGCGGTCGGCAGATATGAGTGCTGCGATCAAAAAACTGCGCGAAGAGGGGCGGGAACACGTCGCCGAAATGATGGCGCGTCACTGCAAGCTTTAGAAATCCAGATGGGGGATTTGAGTTGATGACGGGGCGGGGCGCTTTGTCCATATCAGGGACGTAATCCAGCATTCACAGTCATAGCAGGCGGTCGGTTTTAGCGAGTTCCGGCAGCTTGTTCTCAGAACGACGGAAAGTCTCTTTCCGCCGAAAAACTCCTATTGTCTAAAATCAAAGGGGAAACCTACTCAAATGAAGAAAATTCTAGCTGCATCGGTTGCTGTTCTGGCAATGTCGCAAGTTGCATCGGCTGCCGATACCATTGTTGCACCCGAGCCCGAAGCTGTTGAATATGTTCGCGTTTGCGATGCCTATGGCAAGGGCTATTTCTATATTCCCGGAACCGAAACCTGCCTGCGTTTTGCTGGTTATGTGCGTTATGATGTCAGTGGTGGCGATAATGCTTATGCGCGCGTACCGAGCACCCGGGATATGGATACTTATGCGCAGCTGACCCGTTTCACCTTCCGTTCCTTTACCGGAACCGAAACCGAACTCGGTACACTCAAGACAGTCACTGAAGTTCGTTATCAGTGGTACAATGGTGCAGATTCTTCGTCATCCGGCTCCCTGCGTTTGGGCTTTATTGAACTTGGTGGTCTGCTTGTCGGTCTCGATCAGTCGGCTTTTGTGACCTTCACGGACTATTTGGGCAATGTGCTCAATGATGACGTCATTCTCGCCGGTGGCTACCGCACGAACCTCATCAGCTATACCTACAAGAACAAGGAAGGCTTTTCGGCTACCTTGTCGCTTGAACAGGGCGGAAACACAGATGCAGACGTGGATGTTACCATCGACGATTACATGCCGCATGTGGTGGGTGGTCTGAAATATGCTCCGTCATGGGGCAGTATTGCAGGTGTAGCGGCCTATGACGCGCGCAACGAAGAATGGGCAGGTAAGGTCAAGGTCGACCTCAAAGTGAACAACAAGTTCTCGGTCTGGTCGCAGTTCGCGTATAAGTCCAATGATGACCATTACAAAGCCAATGCCAATGGCGAAGTCTATCGTATGGTAGATAGCTTCTACGGAACATGGGGTGGCGATTGGGCTTTGTGGGGCGGTCTTGCCTATCAGGCAACTGAAAAGGCAAAGCTCAACCTGCAGGTTGGCTATGATGCCAGCGAAACGCTGATGGCGACCGGCAATGTGAGCTATGCGCTGGTGCCGGGCTTCAATATCACCCCGGAACTCACCTATGTTCAGTGGAATAACAAGCGCATTGCGCTTGATGGTGAAGACGCATTCGGTTTGAAAGTCCGCTTTCAGCGTTCGTTGTAAGCGGTCAAAGAGAACTGGTGCTGTCTGTATGCAGGTAGCGCCAGCGACTAGCCATCAGGCGCTGTCTTTGAAAAGGACGCTCTGGTCGAAAAGATAGCGATGGGAGAGCGGCAGGCTTGCAGCGCCCATCGCTTTCCCATGAACACCGACTTTCCCTTCAATGATTTCGGGTGCCGAAAGACCTTGCAGGTCGATGCGCGTTAGCTCAAGCTTGGTTGCTTCAACGATGCTGTGGCGGACACTTTCTGGCAACCAGCCGTCAATAATCGCTGCAGGGAAATCAATGACAGACGCAGCTGCAACTGCCGCATGGGCCAGGCCGCGTGCGGCCAATGCAACCCAATCGTCTAGTAATTGACCGAAATCCGGCCAGCGTTCCGGGGAAAGCCACAGTTGTTCCGACGAGATACCGTGCTCACGCAACATGCGTTCAAGCACGAAGAGCGAAGCAGTATCGATCAACTGAATTGTTTCGCGAGCATCGTCTGTTCCGCGCATACGCATAGGCATGGAACCGAGAGCCCCAGCGTTGCCGGTGCGACCCGGATAGAGTGTGTTGTTTAAAACCACACCGCCACCGATAAATGACCCGATTGAGAAATAGACGAAATCGGCAAATTCAGGCCCGCGTCCGAATGTCAGTTCCGCGCCGCAGGCGGCCGTTCCGTCATTTTGCAGAAAGACAGGAAATGGCAAAGCTGACCCGAAATCATGGATAAGATCAGCATCAAGCCAAGCATTCATATCGGCGGCAGGTGCGCCAACTTCCTCGACCCAGTTCCATAGCTCGAACGGAAGCGCAATGCCGAGGCCTGCAATACGGGTGCGTTTATCTGCGTCAAGGGCTGCCGTAAACTCATTGATGCTGTCGAAAGCAAATTGGCGAATTTTATCGGGAACGGGCCAGGAATATGTGACGTGGCGGCGCTGCCGAATGTGACCGAGAAAATCCATCAGGATGATCTCTGCACTGCGCCGTCCAATCTTGAGGCCAAATGAGAATACGCCGTCGGCAGCAAGCCGCATGGGCATGGATGGTTGCCCCACACGCCCGCGCACGCGTTCGCCTTGTGTAATGAGGCCATCTTTTTCGAGTTCGCGAATGATCACAGAAATGGTTTGTGCGGAAAGCCCAGTCTTCCTCGCAATATCAGCACGCGCCATTGCACCATGTCGGCGCACCAACGCCAGTACAAGGCGTTCATTATAGGCGCGAACGCCAATCTGATTGGACCCACGATTAATACTCGCCCCGGTTTCGGCAAATTGTGGCAAAGTAGATTCAGCTGCTGCGGGTTCGCCGCGCTGCTCAGAATCACGTTCTGAAGTGTGCCTGACCATATCCTCTCCCAAGGTCCCGCATGTTGAAGTCGCGCCCGGAAATGTGTGAAACGATCTTCGGAACAAGATGCGCGATTAAACATAAGCTTAGCGTGTAGATCTGGTTCAATCAGATCCAAACCCGCTTCATCGTCGATTGGCCTACTCCATTCGATGAAGCAGAAGAAGCCCTCATTTGGCGAACATGTTAAATAAAAACATCAACTTAAGCGCCGGAATCGTACTTTAAGGAAACAAACCAGCCTCAATCTCCTAGCCAGAGAGTGGCACAGCAAATTAATAAATCAAGTGGATTTATTAATTGACTCTCTTGCGAAGCCGTGTTTTGCTTTCATCACGCCGGGGGAAGAGGAACCGGTTTCACTCTGGGAGGAGTTCATGAAGAAGACAGTTCTCTCGGCAGCGGTTGCTGCCTTTTCGCTTAGTGTGGCCGCTTCGGTTGCAGGCCCAGCCAATGCGGCGGATGTTGGTGCTTGCCTGATTACCAAGACCGACACCAACCCCTTCTTCGTTAAGATGAAGGAAGGCGCGATTGCAAAAGCCAAGGAGCTAGGCGTCAATCTCAAGACTTATGCAGGCAAGATCGACGGCGATTCCGAAAGTCAGGTCGCAGCAATCGAAACCTGTATTGCAGATGGTGCAAAGGGCATTCTGATTACCGCTTCTGACACAAAGGGCATCGTACCATCGCTGCAAAAAGCTCGTGACGCGGGTGCGTTGATCATTGCGCTTGATACGCCGCTGGAACCAGCGGATGCAGCAGATGCCACTTTCGCGACAGACAACTTCCTTGCTGGCGAACTGGTCGGCAAATGGGCCGCGGCAACGCTGGGCGATAAGGTGAAGGATGCGCGCGTGGCTTTCCTTAACCTCACCGCGTCGCAGCCAAGCGTTGACGTTCTGCGCGATCAGGGTTTTGCCGTTGGCTTTGGCATCGACCCGAAAGACAAGACCAAGCTCGGCGATGAAGATGATCCACGCATTGTGGGTCGTGATTTGACTGATGGTAATGAAGAAGGTGGCCGTCGCGCGATGGAAAACCTTCTCCAGAAAGATCCGACCATCAATGTCGTTCATACGATCAACGAACCTGCTGCAGCTGGTGCTTACGAAGCGCTCAAGGCCGTAGGCCGTGAAAAAGACGTGCTTATTGTTTCGATTGATGGCGGTTGCCCAGGCGTTAAAAACGTCGAAGCCGGCGTTATTGGTGCAACGTCGCAGCAATATCCGCTGCAGATGGCAGCTCTTGGCATCGAAGCTATCAAAAAATTCGCTGATAGTGGCGAAAAGCCAAAGCCGACAGAAGGCAAGACCTTCGTCGATACGGGAGTGGCGCTGGTCACTGACAAGCCGGTGGAGGGTGTGGAATCAATCGACACCAAAACTGCGCTCGGCAAGTGCTGGGGCTAATAGCTTAGAGCATTTCCGGTTATGATTGAGTCATTGGAAATGCTCTATCCGTTTGTTTTTTCGCGCTTCTTGTTCCAAAGACCGCTTCGCTAGTTTCGAGATGCGCTCTAGTGATAACTCGCATCCGGCAGCTTTTGCCGGATGCTCTTGCGCCTTAAAGCAGGAGATAGAAATGAGTGAGCCACAGGCGACGACCACCCCTGTAAAAGCATCAATGCAGGAATATGAAAAATCGCTCTCCCAAAGCGCAAGCGATGTCGCATCTTTTGATGCGGGCGATCAGTCTTTGCTCTATCGCCTTCGGCATTTTCTGCATCACAATCCCGCGGCCGTACCGTTGATTGTGCTGGTCATGTCGTTGCTGGTCTTCGGCATAACGCTTGGTGGAAAGTTTTTCTCCGCTTTCGCGCTGACACTTATTCTACAGCAAGTCGCGATTACAGGCATCGTGGCTGCGGCGCAGACTTTGGTGATCCTTACTGCCGGCATCGATCTCTCCGTCGGCGCAATCATGGTCTTATCTTCCGTGGTCATGGGGCAGTTCACATTCCGCTATGGCTTGCCTGCAGAGCTTTCCATTCTGTTCGGCTTTGCTACCGGTGCGCTTTGCGGTTTCATCAACGGGTTCTTGATCGCCTATGTGCGACTGCCACCATTTATTGTCACGCTCGGAATGTGGCAGGTGATCCTGGCGACGAACTTTCTTTATTCCTCGAACGAAACCATTCGTGCACAGGAGATTACAGCAGAGGCGCCTATCCTGCAGTTTTTTGGAGAAAGCATTCGCGTAGGTGGGGCAGTCTTCACCTATGGCGTTATCGCGATGGTACTTTTGGTTTTGTTACTCTGGTTCGTGCTAAACCACACGGCCTGGGGGCGCCATGTCTACGCCATCGGCGATGATCCGGAGGCTGCAAAACTATCAGGCGTTTCGGTTAAGCCGATACTCATGTCGGTTTATGTTCTGGCAGGTGTTATTTGCGCACTTGCTGGCTGGGCTATGATCGGGCGCTTGGGTTCTGTGTCACCGACTGCTGGACAGTTTGCCAACATTGAATCCATTACGGCTGTCGTGATCGGTGGGATTTCCCTTTTCGGCGGGCGTGGGTCCATCCTCGGCACAATGTTTGGCGCACTGATTGTTGGCGTTTTCTCGCTGGGTTTGCGCTTATGGGGCACAGATCCGCAATGGACCTATCTCCTGATTGGCGTTCTTATTATTGCCGCCGTCGCCATTGACCAATGGATCAGAAAGGCTGCCGCATGAAAACCTCTCCAACCCCGGTTCTTTCCGCACGCGGTCTCGTCAAGCGTTATGGACGCGTTACGGCACTCGACCATGCCGACTTTGACCTCTATCCGGGAGAAATCCTTGCTGTTATTGGCGACAATGGCGCTGGCAAATCGTCGCTTATCAAAGCGTTGTCAGGGGCCATCCGTCCCGATGAAGGCGAGATAATGCTTGATGGCAAGCCAGTTAGTTTCCATTCGCCAATGGAAGCGCGCCATGCAGGTATTGAGACGGTTTATCAGAACCTAGCTCTTTCTCCTGCACTTTCCATTGCGGACAATTTGTTTCTTGGACGCGAAATCCGCCGCAAGGGACCTCTTGGTTCAATACTCAGGATGCTTGATCGTGGAGCGATGGAAAAGATCGCGCGTGAAAAGCTTTCTGAACTCGGCCTGATGACCATCCAGAATATTGGTCAGGCGGTGGAAACCCTGTCAGGCGGTCAACGACAGGGTGTTGCGGTCGCGCGTGCCGCAGCTTTTGGTTCCAAGGTTGTCATCATGGATGAGCCGACGGCGGCACTTGGCGTAAAGGAATCTCGCCGCGTTCTGGAGCTTATTCAGGATGTGAAAGCGCGAGGAATGCCGATTGTGCTGATCTCGCACAACATGCCGCATGTTTTTGAAGTGGCTGATCGTATTCATATTCATCGTCTTGGCCGTCGTCTGACGGTGGTTGACCCTAAGGAATACTCGATGTCGGATGCCGTGGCATTAATGACAGGAGCAATGGCACCGCGCGCTGAAGCTGCTTGATTGGGTATATTCGGTCTGCGGGTGTGTCTGCCTGGTTGGTTTTTTAAGCAAAAAACGGCAACCCAATTAAAATCACAAAATGTCAGTCGAAATGAACAAGCAGCACTTACGAGAAGCCAGGAAACTGGTTACACATGGCGCAAATTCTAAGGAACTCTGCTTCAGAGACGTGAAACCGTTACAAGGCTGACCAATGTTTGAGTTTGATGACCCCCGATTTCGGCCTCTGTGGACTCGGGTATTGATCTCAGGAAGCTGTTTGGCTTGGGCTGCATTCGAGATTTCGATGGGGGCCGTCGGTTGGGCCATGTTGTTTGGCGCGCTTGGCCTCTGGTCGGCTTACCGTTTCTTTGTCACATTTAACCCGGACAAGAAAAAGCAGGATTAAGCAGGGCATTTTAGTTTCACGCTGCTAACGGGCACCTCGCTGAAATATCAAATTTCTCTTCAATAATTGTGAAGGGCGCGAGTCATCGACGCGTGCTCAAGCTGTTTGCGTGTGTTTTATGTGGGAAAATGACGGAGTTTGTGCGCGAGTAACATCATTTTAAAACATATTATCACATTTAAATCGTTATAATGTTATCCACATGATTGTGATGATATCAGAACGGTGTTACGTCCTCCGTGTCTCGGCCCACTATCGGGCGTGTCTTGAAGACATCCGCATGGAGATTGCCAGTAAATGAATTCCGTTTCCCCCGCTTCCAACGTGCTGCAACTGCCTCTTTTCCAGGAGCAGGGCGAATGACGATGGTAGGTAATTTCGCACCACTGGTTCTCGAAGGCGATAATGACCGTGTAGATGCGCAGGCTGCTGGAGAGTATCTGGACACTTGGGCGGGTCAGGATAGCTTGCGTCTTGCAACAAGCAGCGTCATCAAGGCAATTCTCGCAGGATCAGGCCGTCTCGCTGGTCGGATCGCGCGCGGCTCGCTTCCGGGTGATCCCGGCAAGCTGGTTGGCGTCAACAGCGATTCTGATCAGCAGAAGAGCATTGATGTCGGCTCGCACAATCTCTTCGTTGAATTGCTGATTGCGGCGGGTGCTGCATCGGTTCTGTCCGAAGAAGCGGATCTTCCTATTAAGGGTAAAGCGGATGGTCTGGTTGCGGTTGCAATCGACCCGCTCGATGGTTCCGGTAATGTGGGCTTAGGCGCACCGCTCGGCACCATTTTCTCGATCTTCCCTGCGGATACGGCAGAGCCATTCCTTCAGCCCGGTAATCGCCAGCTGGCAGCAGGCTATGTCTCGTTCGGCAACTCGATTGATCTCGCCTTCTCGGTCGGCGAAGGCGTTCTTTTTGCGACGCTTGATCCGGTCAGCGGCATCTTCCAGATCACCCGCAAGAATGTGACGCTTCCTGAGCGCACGTCCGATCTCGCTTATAATGCATCCGTATATCGTCATCTTTCGGCTGGCATGAAGGCCTATGTCGATGATTGCTACAACGGCAAGGACGGGCCGCGCGGACGCAATTTCAATATGCGCTGGTTGGGTGCAGCTGTCGGTGACATGCATCGCATCATGCAGCGCGGCGGCATCTTCTTCTACGTAGACGATGCGCGTCGGGGCTATGAAAAAGGCCGTCTGCGCCTCGTTTATGAAGCCAATCCGATTGCTTTCCTCAGCCAGCAGGCTGGTGGCAAAGCGACCAACGGTTCCACACCGATCCTTGATATCGTTCCAGAAACCTACCACGAGCGCAGTGCGCTGGTGTTTGGCGTTGCGGAAGAAGTCGATGTGCTCGGCGAATATTACGCGCGTTCGCGTAACTGATTTAGTTTAGGAGGAAACTCAGATGGCACGTATTACGCTGCGTCAATTGCTCGACCACGCTGCTGAACACAGCTATGGCGTTCCGGCTTTCAATATCAACAACATGGAACAGGCGCTCGCCATTATGGAAGCGGCGGATGCGACCAATGCGCCGGTTATCCTGCAGGCTTCGCGCGGTGCGCGTTCCTATGCAAATGATATTATGCTCCGTCACATGATGGATGCGGTCACAGAAATCTATCCGCATATTCCGGTTTGCGTGCATCTCGATCATGGCAATGAAGCTGCCACCTGCATGACTGCAATTCAGGCAGGCTTTACCTCTGTCATGATGGACGGCTCGCTCAAGGCTGACGGCAAGACGCCTGCCGATTGGGACTACAACGTCTCCGTTACGCGTCAGGTCAGTGAAATGTCCCACCTTGGCGGCATTTCGGTTGAAGGTGAGCTTGGTGTTCTCGGTTCGCTCGAAACCGGTATGGGTGAAGCAGAAGACGGTCACGGCGCGGAAGGTCAGCTTTCGCATGACCAGCTTCTGACCGACCCGGATGAAGCCGTGAAATTCGTGCGTGAAACCAAGGTCGATGCACTGGCAATCGCTATGGGCACCTCGCACGGCGCTTACAAGTTCAGCCGTAAGCCTGATGGTTCCGTGCTTGCAATGAACGTGATCGAAGAGATTCATCGTAAGCTGCCAAACACGCATCTTGTTATGCATGGATCGTCTTCGGTGCCGGAAGATTTGCAGGAGATCATCAACAGGTATGGCGGCAAGATGAAGCCAACCTGGGGTGTGCCTGTTGAGGAAATTCAGCGCGGCATCAAGCATGGCGTGCGCAAGATCAACATTGACACCGATAACCGCATGGCACTGACGGGCCAGATCCGCCGCGTGTTGCAGGAAGATCCGAGCGAGTTCGATCCACGTAAATATCTCAAGCCTGCAATGACTGCGATGACCAAGCTTTGCAAGGATCGCTTCGAGCAGTTCGGCACTGCTGGTCATGCTCAGTCAATTCGTCCGATCCCGCTGTCGGATATGGCAAAGCGTTATCGCGACGGTTCGCTGGATCCGAAGTTCAGCTAAATAGTCTAGCTTCAATGTAAAAAAGCGGCGGGAAACCCGCCGCTTTTTTTGCATTTTTGGACTTTGCTTAGACGATCAGCACTTGTTGTACTTGGCGTCGACTTCGTTGATCGCGTCGACATTACCAGCCGAACGGCCATTTTCGTCAAAGGTCTGTGCAAGGAACGCATCAGCAATGGTCTTCGCAACTTCCGAACCGATAACGCGTGCGCCCATGGTGATGATCTGCGCGTTGTTGGAGAGTGCTGCACGTTCTGCCGAATAGGTGTCGTGGGTCAACGCTGCGCGGATGCCCGGAACCTTGTTGGCCGCAATGCAAACCCCGATGCCGGTGCCGCAAACCAGAATTGCGCGGTCATAGGTGCCGTCGAGAACGGCGGATGCAACGCGGTCCGAGAGGTTTGCGTAGAATGCGTCTGCGCCAGCGTCCGTGCGGGAGATTTCGGACACTTCAAAACGATCCTTCAGATAATCTGCAAGAACCTTGGCCAGACCTTCACCGGCGCTATCGCCTGCTACTGCTACTTTCATGATATTGCTCCTTAATTGGCTTTGATGGTTTTGGCGCATTTCGCCAGAATATCGAGATAGCCTTCCACGTTCCATGCCGAACGGCCAATGAACAGGCCATCGATATGCGGGCAGGCAATGAGTTCTTCGCAGTTGCCGGGATTGACCGAGCCGCCATAGAGGCAAGGCACGCGACGGCCAAGGATGCCTTCGGCAACAGCAATAATTTCGGCCTGGCGGGCATCGGCGTAATCTGCCGAGGCTGGAATGCCATTTTCACCAATCGCCCAGACAGGCTCATAGGCAAACAGGATTTCGGCCTTTTTCTGTTCGTCCGAAAGCTTGGAAAGTGCGCCACGCACTTCTTCAGCAAGCACTTCCGCAGCGCGTCCGCTCTCGCGGTCTTCGAGCGTTTCGCCAATGCAGATAAGCGGGATCAGGCCGTGACGAACCGCTGCTTCAACCTTGAGGCCAACAGTTTCGTTGGTTTCGCCAAAGTTTGCGCGGCGTTCGGAATGGCCGAGTTCTACGATGTCGAGGTTGCAATCTTTCAGCATCAGCGGCGAAATTTCGCCGGTCCATGCACCGTGATCGGCCCAGTGCATGTTCTGCGCGCCAACCTTGACGGAGGTTTCCGACAGAATTTCCTTCACTTCACGAACATAAGTAAACGGTGGAATGACGAAGCGCTGAATGCCTGCCGAACGGCCAGCATCGGCGTCCTTCAGTGCGTTTGCGAAAACGCGTGCTTCCGCAAGCGTCTTGTTCATTTTCCAGCTCGTACCTACCCAGAATTTGGACATGCTTGAATGGTCTTTCTTCTCGTGTGTTATTCTGCAATTGTCAGTTTGATGCCTGCCGGCTCAAGTTCGGCCACAAGAGCATCGCCCGGCGATTTATCCGTGATGATCGCATCGAAATCGCCAAGATCAGCCATTACATGCAGGGCCGTGCGGCGGAAACGCTGATGATTGACCAGCAGGCATGTGCGAGTTGCCGACGCTGTCATGGCGCGCTTGGTGCGGACGACGTTTTCATCCATATGATAGACGAGACGCCCATTGACCGCAGGCGCGGAAATGAAGGCAATATCTGCGCTGAGTTTTGACAGGGCTTCCTCGGTCAGCAGGCCAAAGAACGCATTGAACTTTGCCGAAAATACGCCGCCGAGCGCGATCAGGTTGATGCCGCCTTCGCCCTTGAGATTTTCGATGATGACCGCATTGTTGGTAATCACCGTCAGCGGGCGCTTCTCAATCAACATGCTTCCGAGAACCGCAGCGGTGGAACCGTCATTAATCATCACGGTCATGCCGGGTTCGATCAGGTCAAGGGCCGCGCGGCCCATCTCGATCTTGGCTTCATTATCCTGCTGGACGCGAAAACGGAAATCGCTTTCAAACTGAGAGCCAGCATCCATGGTCGCTCCGCCGCGTACTTTGCGCAGCACGCCCGATTCTTCAAGCGAATCCAGATCGCGATGGATGGTCATTTTGGAGACAGCAAAGCGCTCGGAAAGATCATCGAGATCGACTGCATGATTTTCAATCAGCAGATTGATGATCGCCTGTCTTCTTTCATCGCGTTTCACGGAATTTCCGATCTCAGAGCGTGTTTGTTTATCACACAAACTTAAATCACAAAATCACAAAACAATCCATATAAAATGTGATTTTGTGATATTTTATTGATCGGCGTTGTGGCTATTGCAGAAGTACTTTGGCCGTGCGCTCGTCGGTAATCAGGCCATAAAGGCGACCGCTCCTCAGCACCGACCGGATAGCGCCTGCCTTGGTGATCCCGCCAGCAAGCCCGATAATACGGCTCATATCGGCATTTTCGACCGAAGCGGCAATGGTGCGTGCCGTCAACCCTGTTTCAAGCCGCGTTCCGTTGATGTCGAAGAAATGTCCAAGCATTTCGCCGACAGCGCCACGCTCTGCGATCTCTTCCATCTCCGACAGATCGATCACGCCGGATGTGACGAGCTGCGCATGGGCGTCGACAGTACCGATGCCGACAATCTTAAGTTCGGCCTGACAGCCCATTTCAAAGACGCTGGTAACACCCTTCTGGGCCAGTAGGACTTCGCGATCTTCTGCTGTATTTGCAAAGAAAGGCACCGGCATCACATAAGCAGGTCTGCTGGTCTTCTCGGCGATGCGATGCATGACGTCATGTGGATTGGCCGCAAAATTTCGCGTCAGACCACCAAGCAGCGACACAAATTGCAGATCCTTGGCCGCCACGCGCGGCATGTGATTGACCGCTGCTGAAAGCGTGCGGCCATGGCCGAGGCCAATAACCTCATGATCGCCATGCTCGATCTCGCGACGCAGAAATTCAGCACCGGCGGTTCCGAGCGACAAAAGAGGCAAATCATCTTCCCCAAGATCAGGAGCGACTTCGCAGTATTCAAGATTATATTGCTCTGCGAGGCGGTTTTCGAGGTCGATGCATTCGGTGATATCGCCGTCGATTGTTACCTTAACCGCTCCGTCGGCAACGGCCTTGGCGATCAGCCGGTGGGCCTTCACGGAAGGCAAACCCAAGCGTTTTGCAACAGATGACTGGGTCATCCCAGCAATAAAATGGAGCCAGGCTGCACGAAGGGCCAAGGAATCGTCTGAATCTGCCATTTTCGCGCTGCCTGCTCCCGATTCTTTATTCTTTTCTTGTAGTTATATTCTCAAGTCACTCGCGCCTGTGTCAATGTGGGGTGCCCAGAAGGCCACACTTTCTGCAATCTGCGGGATAACTTCACGGTCGTTTGGCTCGCGTTCCTTGAACGAGAGTTCGAGGCAGATTTCGTTATCCACTGCACCGCCTTCGGCAAAAGCCTTCAGCAACGGTTCAGGCTGAATGCGGCCCTTGGCATTGAAAGCAGCCGTGAAAGGACGATGACCGCCCTTATCCATAAGGCTCTGCTTGATGTGAATGATCGGTGAGACCTTGGGCACGGCGCGCGCCCATGCATAGGGGTCAAAATCGCCCGGGTTGGCGGATGTGACATCGCCGTGATCGATGTCGGCCATCATCCACATTGGAACTGCCATATTGGCGGCCGTCAGCCGATCCTGAAGCTTGATGCTTTCAGCGATTGTGTCTCCAAATTCACGACCGATGCTCATTGGTTCCCAGAAGACATATTCGAGACCGGCACCTCGGGCATGTTCGGCAACTTGCGCCCAGCAGTCGATCGCAATCTTGATCAGCTCTTCGCGGCGTTCAGGATTGTCAAAATCCTTGTAGGTGAAAATCGCAAACTGTGTGCCGACCGACTTGCCGCCGAGATCGCCAATAATATCGGCAAATGTCTTGAACCAGTCGATGTAATAGCGACGAACTTCGGCATCCGGATGACCAAAGTGGTTGAGGCGGCCATAGGGGCCAGTCATGCCGGACGTTACGCGAACACCGGTGCGCTCTAAAGCCTTATCCATGTCGCGCGTTAGGCGACGAATGGTAGAAGCCTGCCAGCTCGGATTAATGAACTCGTGCGTGAGCTGCAGATCGCGTAGCCGCAGGTCGCGCGCAACGGTTTCGATCAGATCATCCGGCTCTGCAAAGCGGTTAACAAGCGGATTGGTGTTCAGCGAAAGCGTAAGGGCCATGGTGTCCTCGGATGTCGCGCTTTATGCAGCAAGTTTGGCGTTCTCGAACCATGCAATGAAAGCAGTGCGTTCGGCTTCGGTCAGGTGCAGATAGTGCTTGGTGCGGCGGTATAGAATATCGTTCGCCGTCTTCGCCCATTCTTTCGAAATGAGATAGCGAACTTCAGCCTCATAGAGGTCACCGCCGAAATGCTGTCCAAGACCGTTAAGATCGGATGCACCTGCAACGACGTCCTTGGTGCGGGCACCATAGAGACGTCCGTAGTGATGGACGAGCTTGCGCGGCATCCATAGATAGCTGTCGCGGAGGCTATTTGCGAAGGTTTCGTAATCCGCATTCGGGATTTCGCCGCCTGGAAGCGGTGCACCATGAGTCCAGTCTCCCCCCATATTCGGGAAGATATGTTTCAAGCGATGCATACCGCGCTCTGCGAGCTCGCGGAATGTGGTGATCTTGCCGCCAAACACATTCAGCAGTGGCGCGTCGTTGGTCTCATCCAGATCGAATACATAATCTCGAGTGACGGCTGATGGATTGCCCTTGCCGTCATCAAACAGCGGACGCACGCCGGAGAAGCTGTGAAGCACGTCTTCGCGGCGCAGCTTTTCCTTGAAATAGCGGTTTACTGCGGTGAGCAGGTAATCGATTTCTTTTTCGTCTGCGCTGACGTCTTCGGCACGGCCTTCATAAGCGATATCGGTGGTGCCGATGAGCGCCTTGTCGCCTTCATATGGATTGATGAAGATCACGCGCTTGTCGTGGTTCTGAACCAGATAGGCATTTGCACCCGACCAGAACTTTGGCACGATGATGTGGCTACCCTTGACTAGACGTACATTGCGCGAAGAATTTGAGCCAGCGACATTGGTGATAACGTCTGTAACCCACGGACCTGCGCAATTGACGATACAGCGCGCGCGGAAGCTGCGCACTTCGCCAGTATCGCGGTTTTTGGTTTCAACGACCCATCCACCTTTTTCGCGACGTGCGGAAGTAACTGGCGTACGGGTCAGAATGGTCGCGCCTTTTTCAGCGGCGCCTACAGCATTTAGAACGACGAGGCGGGCGTCATCAACCCAGCAGTCGGAATACTCGAAGCCCTTGGTATATTGATCGAGAATAGGAGTGCCTTCCGGGTCGCGCTTCAGATCAAGTGTGCGGGTTCCGGGCAGTTTCTTGCGGCCGCCAAGATGGTCGTAAAGAAACAGCCCAAGGCGGACGAGCCAAGCCGGACGATCCTGCGGGCTGTGTGGCAGAACAAAGCGCATCGGCCAGATAATATGCGGTGCCGCGTTAAGCAGAACTTCGCGCTCGATCAACGCTTCGCGTACAAGGCGGAATTCGTAATATTCGAGATAACGCAGGCCACCATGCACCAGCTTACCTGAGCGGGACGAAGTGCCTTCGGCGAGGTCGTCTTTTTCCGCCAGCACAACCTTGAGGCCGCGCCCGGCTGCATCACGAGCCACGCCCGCGCCGTTGATCCCGCCACCAATCACAAACAGATCGTAGATTTCCGGTTCAGCCATTTCATGCTCCTTCGGATGCCGGCATTCCGGCAAAATAATAAGTAATTTCAGCCGATTGTCTAATTATCTATCAGCTGCAAGCTTGTCCCAGATAGGCTCTAACGCCAGTCTAGCGTCCTTGTAGGCCGTGAAGAGTTCGTCATAGCGTTTTGCGTGCACTTCATCAGGCGCTTCGGTGGCGCCAAGCAGTGGGGTCACCCATTCAGCTATACAGTCATCCATGGAGTTATAAGCGCCGATCGCAACCGCAGCCATCATGGCTGCCCCTGCTGCTCCTGCTTCTTCACGAGATGAAACGCGTACAGGTGCGTTGACCGCTGCAGACAAGGTGCTGCGCAGTGCGCGAGAGCGTGCAGCACCGCCTGTCAGGCGCAATTCGGCGGGCATATCACCCATGGCCGCATAGCAATCCCGTGTCGCCATACCGAGACCTTCGACCACGGAACGAACCAATTCTGGGAAACGATCGCGGCTTGAAAGACCGATAAACCCCGCGCGGGCAAAAGCGTTGACAAAAGGCCCGCGTTCTCCGGCTTCCGAAATATAAGGATGGTAAAGCAGCGCGCCGGGCCGGCTTGCGTTAAACCACTCATCCAGGCGAGGGATCAGATCGCTCAGCGAGACTTTTTTCTCTTCCGTCGACATGAGGTCGGCAGCAATCTGCAGAATCCAGTCGATGTTGATCGTTGCACCCATGTTGGTCTGAACCTGCGTGACGATGCCCGGAATCGGCAGAGCAATGACGTAACCCGTACCTTCCGCATTCAGATGAATGTCGGAAACTTGTTTTGCGCGCATATGCACGCCGGTCGATCCGATCGTCGAACAGCCCGCATCGGCTGCACCACAATAGACGCCCGCTCCAAGTGCGGTCATCACCATGTCGACATAACCGAGGCTAACTGGCGTTCCGGCCAAAAGACCTGTCGCCGCGGCTGCTTCGGGGGTTAGCGGATTCTGGTTCTGAGTGCCGTCCACGATTTCGGGCAGTAAACTGCGGCGCTTTTTAAGGCCGAGAGCTTCAATAACCACATCGTCATATTGACGATTGCGGAAATTACCGAAGGTGAAACTGGCTTCTGAAGGGTCTGTGGCGCGGATACCTGTAAGGTTGAGGTAAAGCCAATCCTTGCAATGAAGGGCGACTTCCGCATTGTCGAGCAGTTCCGGCACAAAACTGTCCATATGCGCCATCTGGGTACCTTGCTGGCAGGTATTGAGGCCTGTGCCGGTCGCTTCAAAGCGCGCGCGGTTCATCGGCCCTGCTGCAAGTCTAGTGACTGTATTGGCCGCGCGGGCGTCGAGCCAGATCCAGGCATCACCAACAGGCTTGTTGTCTCGCCCGACCAGCCATGTACCATCACCCTGGCCGGTGACAGAAACAGCCGCGGTGCGCTGGCTTAAGTTTGGAATTTTCTCGGCAAGGCCACGCAATGCGCTGGCGCAGTCTTCCCACGTTTGGGAAAGCGACTGTGTAACTGCGCCATGTTCGCCGGTTTCATATTTGTTTCGGACAGCTGCCGAATCGAGTTGTCGACCGTTAAGGTCGAATGCCACAGCCTTGACGACGGATGTGCCCGCGTCGATGCCGATGATTATATCACCTTGACCACGCATGACTTGATTATGCTTTCCCGATGAGGTCCTTGGCGGACATTTGGATTCCTCCCGCGACGAAATTTGTCGCTCGCTACCCACGTTTTTAATGAAAATGGGCCTTCGCTTATGATCGAGATAACATAACGATAACGACCTGTCTGTAAATTTTTCGTGGGTAAGCATTTTTTTTCACCAAAAGGTGATTATGGTGAAAATTACGGGTCGAACCTCAACTTCTTTGTGGATGGATTAGCTTCTTCTGCTGGAAGAAAAGAGGTGGTTTTTGCGTATATATGATTGTTTTTCAATGATAAAAAATGGAAATAGTATTTTATGCAAAGCCATGTATTGCCGGTGATAGCTTTTAAAACCAAGTCTCTGCGTAACATTCGCAGCGGTGAAATTAACGGCAGAATGGTCAGTTTTTAGCCTGAAGCCGTGCGAAACTCGGGGCGCTACAAAAACATCCGATTGACAGTTATAGGTGTTTATAACATCATTATTGAAGTTGATAACATGTCGCTACCATAGCATATGGTCGCGGCGCATCTGTTTCCATGCTGCGCGGAGGGGCGGGGCCAGGGAATTATGTGGAGGATCGTCATGCATAAATTTGTTACTCCCATATCCACCTGCTCTGGCTTCCGTTTGGCTGCTGCTGGTCGGGTGCTTTATCGCGAGTGCAGTCTACAAGCGGTATGAATTCAGCCGCATAATCCGTTTTTTACAACGACAATCCGGCAGAATTTGCTGAAGGCGTTTGATTATGAGTACACAAGCTAATCAAGTTTCACAGAAGCCCGCCAAGCTGAACCGCGCAGTCCTCTGGAGTGTGGTCGCTGCGGTCGTGGTTGTCGGTGCGATTGGATTTGACACGAAAGTCGTGAAGATCGGCTCGGACGCTGATGTGCGTCAGCAGGTTTTCTCACCTGATGCCTATGGCGCATCTGAGTTTCCAAAGGTCAAGGCAAGCGTTGAAGAACGTGCCGCGGATGCTGTTGAAGTTGGCACCGCACTTGCTGCCGATAAGGATGCAGCCGGTAAGAAATATGGCGTCGGCAGCGTGAACCCGGTTATCCCGGTCAAGTTCACTGGCACTGTCGAAGAACGTAAGTCGAACTATAATGTCATCAAGGTCGATGGTTTCCCTGAAGGCATGGCAATTCGCGTTCAGACGGGTCCTGCCGTAAATGGCACCGATCTGCGTGATGCAACCGGTACAATCGAATTTGGTCAGTTCAAGAACCAGATTGAGTTCCAGAACGCCGGTTCCGCTCTCAACAACGAGATGAAGAAGCAGGTTCTCGAAAGTATCGATGTCGATAATCTCGTCGGCAAGACAGTTTCAGTCACGGGCGTTTTCAAGCTGGTCAACCCGAAAAATTGGTTGGTTACGCCAGTGGGGTTTGAAGTAAAATGACCGTTCAAGCCAAAGTTGAAGGCAAGCACGGCGAGGTCGTTCTTTCCGCACATGATGTCGCTAAGGCCTATGGACGTATCAATGCGCTCAAAGGCGTGAACTTTGAAATCCGTCGCGGTCAGGTCACAACGCTTTTTGGCGAAAATGGTGCTGGCAAGTCGACGCTGATGAAGGTCCTGTCGGGTGTCATTCAGCCAACTTCGGGCACGATCATCCTTGATGGCGAACCGGTCGTGTTCAATTCTTCAACCGAAGCACGCGACCGTGGCATTTCGATTATCCATCAGGAGCTGAGTCTCGCGCCCAATATGAATGTGCGCGACAATATCTTCATGGGACGCGAAATTCGCAGTGCAACGGGTGTCAATTTTGCAGAAGAAGAACGCCTGACCCGCGAACTTCTTGCAGAACTTGAAGAAGACATCGATCCGCTAACCCCTGTTGAAGAGCTTCGTCTTGGCCAGCAGCAGGTTGTCGAGATCGCGCGTGCGCTTTCGGTCAATTCGCGCATTCTGATCATGGATGAACCGACGTCAGCGCTTAGTGCTTCGGAAGTTGAGGTGCTGTTCAAGGTCATTCGCGACCTGACAGCGCGTGGCGTGGCGATTGTCTATATCTCTCACCATCTGGAGGAAGCACTGCAGATCACCGATCATGCCGTGGTTTTGCGTGATGGTACCATGACCGCATATGCACCGCGTGCCGATATTGATCTAGAATGGATCGTTCGCAACATGGTGGGCGAAAACTTCGATCTTGGTTCGCCTCCGACCGGTTACGAATGGGGCGATGTCGCACTTTCCGTGGAAGGTCTGACGGTTCAGGACAAGTCCGGTGACTTCGCACTTGTCGACAATATGTCATTGAATGTTCGTGCCGGTGAGATCGTTTGTATTTACGGCCTGATGGGTGCGGGACGTACCGAACTTCTTGAAACGGTAGCAGGCCGCCTCAAGGCGAATTCGGGCAGCATTCTGCTTGAAGGCAGGGATGTCGCAGGCCTCACAATTGCCCAACGCATTGATCAGGGTCTTGTTCTTGTGCCGGAAGACCGTCAGCGTGATGGTCTAGTGCAGACGATGACAGTTGGCCGCAATCTTTCGCTCGCAAGCATTGGCGAAATGACGAAAGGCCTTTTCACCTCGACAAAGCGTGAAAAGAACATCGTAGATCAGTCGATCAAGAATGTTCACATCAAGACGGATGGTGGCGAAGCCGCAATCGGTTCGCTGTCTGGTGGCAATCAGCAGAAGGTCGTTATTGGCAAGATGCTGGCGACAGAGCCAAAGGTTATCCTTCTGGATGAGCCAAGCCGCGGTATCGATATTGGTGCCAAGGCGGAAGTCTTCAAGCTGCTGGCCGAAAAGGCAAAGGACGGGCTTGCAGTCGTCTATACGACATCTGAAGTTGGCGAATGCCTCAGCATCGCTCATCGTATCATCGTTATGCACCGTGGACGCATCTCGGCCGAATTCGGCTCCGATGTCTCCAAGGAAAAGATCATGGCCGCCTCGGGCGAGTCTATGGTCGGTCACTAAAATAGTTATGGAGCACTGATAGAATGTCAGTCACGAGCACCAACGAAAAAAAGGCGGCGTCCACCGGGACAAAGCGCAAAACCAGCATCGTGCATTTGCTGCTCGAAGGCCGTGCGTTCTTTGCGTTGATTGCGATCATCGCAGCCTTTTCGTTCCTTTCGCCTTATTACTTTACCGTCAATAACTTCCTCATCATGTCCTCGCATGTGGCCATTTTTGGCTTGCTGGCGATTGGTATGCTGCTGGTCATCCTCAACGGCGGTATTGATCTTTCGGTCGGCTCTACATTGGGTCTTGCGGGCGTTGTAGCGGGCTTCCTCATGCAGGGCGTCAACATTCCGGAACTGGGTGTTATCCTTTATTTCCCGGTTTGGGCGGTTGTCATCATCACCTGTGCTCTGGGCGCCTTTGTTGGGGCGGTGAACGGTGTTCTGATCGCTTATCTGCGCGTTCCGGCCTTCGTGGCGACGCTCGGCGTGCTTTATTGCGCACGCGGTGTAGCATTGCTGATGACCAATGGTCTGACTTACAACAATCTTGGCGGTCGTCCTGAGCTTGGCAATACGGGGTTTGACTGGCTCGGTTTCAACACGCTTTTTGGCGTGCCGATTGGCGTTCTGGTACTTGCTGTTCTCGCCATCATCGTTGCAATCGTACTCAACCGCACCGCATTTGGCCGCTGGCTCTATGCTTCGGGCGGTAATGAACGTGCAGCTGAATTGTCGGGCGTCCCAGTGAAGCGCGTGCAGATCTCTGTCTATGTGATTTCGGGCATCTGTGCTGCAATCGCTGGTCTGGTTCTGTCATCGCAGCTGACGTCCGCGGGTCCGACCGCAGGCACCACTTACGAGCTGACGGCAATCGCTGCTGTCGTGATCGGCGGCGCAGCGCTTACGGGGGGACGTGGTACAATTCTCGGCACGCTTCTCGGCGCCTTTGTTATCGGTTTCCTTTCCGATGGCCTCGTTATCATCGGCGTATCGTCCTATTGGCAGACCGTCTTTACGGGTGCAGTGATCGTGCTCGCAGTTCTGCTCAACAGCATTCAATATTCCCGACGTTGATAATTACGGCTCCGTCCACCGTTCCGGGCGGAGCCGGTTCTTCGGGGGTAGCGAAAACTTTCCAAGACGGCGATCTAGCTTGAAACTCTCGCCCACTGGAAATGGTCACGCCGGGAAACCGGCAAAACTCAACGATAATTTTACGGGAGTGAGATATGTTTAAGAAGGGTATGCGCGTTCTGTTTGCTGCCGCTGCAGCATTGCCGCTTATCGCCAGCACCGCATGGGCTGAAGGTCTGATCTCGATCGTGGTCAACGATCCTTCGAACCCATATTGGTACACCGAAGGTGAAATCGCCAAGAAGACCGCTGAAGGCCTCGGCTATTCAGCTGTTGTTGGCGGCCACAAGGGCGACACCAATACCGAAAGCAACCTGATCGATACCGCGATCACCAACAAGTCGGTCGCGATCATTCTCGACCCGGCAAATGCTGATGGTTCGGTCGGTGCAGTCAAGCGCGCTGTCGCAGCTGGCATTCCAGTGTTTCTTGTAAACGCTGAAATCAACCAGGAAGGCCTCGCGAAGGCACAGCTCGTTTCCAACAACGCCCAGGGCGCAGCACTCGGTGCAACACAGTGGGTTGAAAGCGTGGGTGAAGAAGGCAAGTATGTTGAGCTGTTCGGTTCGCCGTCGGACAATAATGCTGCCACCCGTTCGAACGGCTATGAAACTGTTCTTTCGCAGTATCCAGACCTCGTAAAGGCTGGTCAGGACGTTGCTAACTGGAACCGTACCCAGGGCCACGACAAGATGCAGGCTCTTCTTCAGGCAAACCCAGACATCATCGGCGTTATTTCAGGTAACGACGAAATGGCTCTCGGTGCGATTGCTGCTCTGAAGAAGGCTGGCAAGCTCGATAAGGTCAAGGTTGGTGGTTTTGACGGATCGCCAGACGCAGTTGCTGCGATCAAGGCTGGTGAACTGCAGTACACTGTTCTACAGCCTGTTGCTATCTTCTCTGAAGCTGCCGTCAAGCAGGCCGACACCTTCATCAAGACTGGTAAGACCGGCGTTGACCAGGAAAAGCAGCTTTTCGATTGCTTCCTGATCACCAAGGACAATGTCGACAAGTACACTGCTCCGTTCGTTCTGGAACAGTAAGAACTGAAAGATGGAGCGCGGGCTTGGTCTCGCGCTCCTCTCTCTATTTTTCGTACCGATGCTATGAATCGGGACCGGTCAATTATTGAGCGGGCTGGGGACGAGTGGTAAGCATGGTCACAAGCAACAAAGCAAGCATAGACAACTTGATGACAGAGCAGGTGCCGAACGATAGTCGGCATGCACGTCAGATGGTTCGTCGCCAGCAAATTGCTGAAATGATTATGTCGGAAGGATCGGTGCGGATCGAAGATCTGACTGAACGTTTCGCAATCAGCCTCATGACCGCGCATCGGGACGTGGATGAGCTGGTCAGTCGCGGCCTGTTTCGCAAATCACGCGGTATTGTTTCCGCAGCCCCCACTAGCCTTATTGAAGCAAGCGATCTCTATCGAGTTGCGCGTCAATCTGAAGAAAAGAAACTGATCGCTGAAGCCGCGATGCAATTCGTAGAGCCCGGTCAGGCCATTTTCTTCGATGACTCAACAACTGTTCTTCAAATGGTTCCCTATCTTGCCGATAAAGGACCGCTGACGGTTATTACCAATTCGCTGATCCTGATGAATGAAGTGCGTGACATGAAAGATGTCACGTTGCTCGGTCTTGGTGGTCAGCTTTACAACTGGTGCAACGCCTTCGTCGGCAGCATGACGATCCATGAAATCCGCCGCCTGCGTGCTGACGTGGCTTTCATTTCGATCGCTGCAATTACTGACGATCTGCTGTTCCATCAATCTCCGGAAATGATCGAAACAAAGCGCGCCATGCTGGAATGTGCTGCAAAGCGTGTGCTGTTGACAGATCACACGAAATTCGAGCGCCGGGCGCTACACAATTTCGGCGCACTCAATGATTTCGATGTGGTTATTGTCGATGACAAGACTGCACATGAACATATTGAACGCATGCAGGCGCAGAACATCAATGTTGTTATCGCCAGTTCTGGCGGAACAAGAGAATAAGCTTCAGTACTTCATCGCATACATATCAGGAAATACGTTCCATGCCGTCTCTGTTGGGAATTGATAGCGGACTGACCGTCACCAAGGCCGTAATATTTGACGTTGATGGCTCGACGCTTGCCGTTGCCCGCCGCCGCGTCGCGCAATCCTTCCCACGCCCTCGCCATGTCGAGCGCGACATGGATGAATTCTGGAATGCGACTGCAGATGCAATTGCTGAAGCACTCTCAAAATGTGGACGCCCTGCATCAGATATTCTTGCTATTGCAACCACCGCCCATGGTGACGGCATCTACATGCTCGATAAAGATCGCCGCCCGCTTGGTAAAGGCATTCTGTCACTGGATAGCCGTGCCGTTGATGTGGCTGAGCGCTGGTTGAACAGCCCTGTCGCAGAACAGTCGATTGCGATCACCGGTCAATTGCCACACGCCTCTGCACCGTCCGCCATTCTGGCCTGGGTCAAGGAAAATGAGGCCGAACGCTATGGGCGCATCGGGCATGTGGTTGCATGTAAGGATTGGTTGCGTTTCTGTCTTACGGGCGAAGTCGGCACTGATCGCACCGAGGCATCGACGTCTTTCACTGATTACAAAACGCAAGACTATTCCAAAGACGCGCTCAAATTTTTCGGCCTTGAAGCACTTTGGGATGCGCTGCCGCCGATGTCGCGCTCGGATGAGATTGTTGGTGGTGTTTCGCAAGAATGCGCAAACCGTACCGGGCTTGTTGCTGGGACACCTGTTGTTGGCGGCCTGCATGATGTGACTGCTTCTGCGCTGGGTGTTGGCGGTCTCAAGATTGGTACAGTTGCGGTTGTCGCCGGGACCTATTCGATCAATGAAACGCTGTCGTCTAAGCCCAATGTCGATAAGAGCTGGTTCTGCCGCAATGGGATTGCGCCGGGAGAGTGGAACAATATGTCCATCTCACCTGCTTCCACTGCAAATTACGACTGGTTTCTCGACAAGCTCTGCCCGGCGGAACGTCTTGAAGCTGACAAAACCGGTCGCTCGATCCACGATATGCTTCGCCCGGAAATCGATGCAGCACTGGCCAAGCCTTCAACAGCTCTGTTTCATCCCTATCTGTTTGGCTCGCCTTTCGGTGCGATGGCTAGTGGCGCGTTCTTCGGCCTGCGCGGTTGGCAGGAACGTGGCGATATGCTGCGCGCGGTCTGGGAAGGCATTGCCTTTAACCACCGTATTCATGTCGACCATCTGAAAAGCGGTTTTGAAATTTCCGCGGCGCGTCTGACCGGCGGCGTGTCGCGCAGTCCATCTTTTGCGCAGATGTTTGCCAATGTGCTGGGGATGCCGGTCACGGTCACCGATACGGATGAGGCGGCAGCATGGGGTGCGGCACTTTGTGCAGGTAAGGGCGCTGGCGTTTTCACAGATGTTTACAGCGATCCGCGTGATCTTGATGCAATTGGCCGGACTTATACACCGGATGCGGCGCGCAGCGAGCAGTATGAAAAGCGCTACGCGCTGTTCAAGGAAATCGCATCTGCACTTGGATCGATGTGGCCTAAGATCGATGCTCTGACGGATTGAAATCCAATGCGCCTCTAAGCGCACCGAATATGTAAAGACAGTGAAATGAACGATTTCGTAAACAGCGCTCAAATGAAGAACCGCATTAGTCAACTCGAAGCTGATGGTGTTGATGTGCTCATCCTGGGTGCGGGTATCAATGGCGCGGGTCTCTATCGCGATCTGAGTGAACAGGGTGTGAGCTGTTTCATCGTCGATAAGGGCGACTTTGGTTCCGGCACGAGTGCTGCCCCATCACGCCTCATTCACGGCGGCCTCAAATATCTCGAAACCGGAGAATTTGGTCTCGTGGCGCAATCAACCGTTGAGCGTAATATCCTGCTCAAAAACGCGCCGCATAATGTCCGGCCGCTGCCGACATTTATTCCTGTTTTCTCCTGGACCAAGGGTATTGCCGCAGCACTTCGTACCTTGTTCGGCTCAACTACAGCACCGCGCAGCCGTGGCGCGGTTCTCATCAAGATTGGTCTTGGTCTTTACGATTATTTTGGTGCGCGTGAACGCGTTATGCCAAAGCATAATTTTCTCTTCAAAAAGAGTGCCTTGAAGGAAATGCCATACATGACGCCGTCTATCGTGGCGGGTGGCATTTATTATGATGCATGGGTGAGTAAGCCGGAACGTCTGGTTTATGAGCTTGTCAGCGACGGCGTGAAAGCCAATCCAAAGAGCGCAGCAGCCAATTTCAGTTCCATTGTTGCAGCCCGTGACGGGGCCGTGAGCTTTGAAGGGCCGGATGGCGCTGCTTTCACGATCAAGCCAAAGATCGTCATAAATGCCGCTGGTCCGTGGATCGATCATGTCAACGCGGCACTTGGCAAAGAAACCAAGATGATTGGCGGCACCAAGGGTTCGCATATCCTTGTAGATCATCCCGAGCTGGTGAAGAGCCTGAAGGGCCGGATGATCTATTTTGAAGCCGATGATGGTCGTATCTGCCTTGTCTATGATTATCATGGTCTGGCGCTGGTCGGTTCGACGGATATTCCGGCAAACAATCCGGATGAGGTTTTCGCGGAAGACAAGGAAATCGATTACTTTATCGAGAGCCTGCGTTCGCTGCTGCCGAAGCTGAAATTTGATCGCAGCCAGATCATTTATACCTATAGCGGCATTCGCCCGCTGCCTGCCTCCAATGCGTCGGAGCCGGGGCTTATCAGCCGTGATCATTCCGCACCGGTTATTGAGCCGGATGCAGGCCGTCCTTTCGCGATCATCTCGCTGGTTGGCGGTAAGTGGACGACGTTCCGCGGTTTCGCGGAAGAAGTGGCAGATACGGTACTCAAGCGCTTTGGTCGCGAGCGTCTCAAATCAACCCGCACTTTGACCATCGGCGGCGGCAAGGATTACCCGGCCGATGAGAGCGCACGCGCCGCATGGGTCGCGAGACATGCCAAGGAAACCGGGCTTGCAGTCGAACGTGTCGCGACACTTTTGCAGCGTTATGGCACGACTGCTCTGCCGATCATTCAGGACGAAGCCAAAGTTGGCGTTACACTTCTGCCCGATACAGACAGCATCAGCCGTGCGGAAATTGCGTGGATTGCGCGAAATGAGCTGGTGGTGCATCTCTCGGACGTTGTTCTGCGACGTACAACACTGGCAATTGACGGGGCGCTGTCGAATGCCAATCTTGCGGCAATCTCCGACATTCTCAGCGTTGAATTTGGTTGGGACGCGGAGCGTAAGGCGCAGGAGCTCGAGCTTGTTATTGCCGAGCTTTCCAAACGCCACGGCATGAAGCTTGGCGATCAGCCAGCGAAACGCCGCTAACGCGCATTTTTGTCTTAAAACCGTTTCAAACTTTCCCGGGCGGGCGCTCAAGATCGGCATTTTGCCATTTCTTTGCGATGTCGCAGCACTATCTTATGCACGGACAGGAGAACGCTATGGAAATCAAAAGAAATGGATCTGCGCCATCAAGTGTGGGTCCTGCAGACTGGTTCACGGGCAAGGTTCGCATTGACCCGTTGTTTTCGCCCAATGAAGCGAGGCGCGCTGCAGCGGCTACCGTGACATTTGAACCGGGTGCCCGGACCGCTTGGCACACACATCCACTGGGCCAGACACTGATTGTTACCGCAGGTTTGGGGTTGGTGCAGCGTGAGGGCGGACCGATTGAAGAAATCCGTCCCGGCGATGTCGTCTGGTTCGAACCAGATGAAAAGCATTGGCATGGTGCTTCACCAAAAAATGCGATGACCCATATTGCCATGCAGGAGCAGCTCGACGGTAAAGTCGTTGACTGGATGGAGCATGTGACGGACGCTCAGTATCCGAGTGTCTAAATGAAAAAAACGGGCCATTGGCCCGTTTTTTTAGATCATGCTCAACTGCACGCCATAGGGGGGCAAAGTTATAGTCTTGCTACCTGCAACCACCGCATCTTGTTCATGTTGTGAAATATTGACCAGCCAGACTTTCTCTTTTACCGCCATTGCCAAAACGTCCGATGGACGCGAGGACTGACACAGTTGGAAGTTTTTCCCGGCAAGCTGTGCAAGCACTTTTACAGTGTTGAACAAAGGACGGTTGTTACCAATAGCGACCGGTTCATTATCATCCGCAATGAGCCCAAAAGGCCCGGTGAGGGCTGAAAGCGTAAGGCTGTCGAGACCAGCATTCAGCACCGATATGGCATAGGCCAATGCGAAGCTTTCCGCGAACTTACCATTATGGCGCGGATCGCGATTGGCCATCGCAATGCGCTTGCCATTAGGGTTTCCCATCGTTCTGCTGCCATAAGGATTCTGGCGCATGGGGATGGTCGATGGCCCGATGCGATAGGGCTTGTCGCCGTAGATCGCGCGCACTGAACGGGTAATGAAAGGCAACGCCTCCAGTGTTTGCATAACGCTCAGATCATCAGCGGCATGAACAATTGGATTGGTGCAATGGGTGACGAAATCAACAAGCTCGCCCGGAATGCGCTTGCGATTAAGTTCGGTGAAATAGCTCAGCATTCCGCCGCCAAGCCGCACATCCGGGAATGCTGCTCTTGCTGCCGCATAAACATCTTCAAGCGGCGGGCAGGGTGGCCATTCGCTACCGGGTGGTGTTGATTGCCGATCTATAGCCGGTGAAATTATGACCGCATCCGGGGTAAAACCAGCCGCTTTCATAACAGAAGCGATTTCTGTCGTCTCTTCGATGAGCGATTTCGCGCAAGGCAATGCAATTTCTAGCGAAACGCGTCCGCTATGCTTCGCAGCCAAGGCTGCGAAGTCTGCAAAGGTTGAACCATTGTGCCCTGCCAGTTGATCGTAATGAAACAGCAGATCCTGCGGACCAATCTCCTGCAATAGATCGATTGCGGCGAGGCTTGCTTTGGCTTCTTCCGGTGTGATGATAATGCCGATATTCGGCATTCTGCCGCTTATGTCACCAAGCGTAATGCTCACCGGCTCCGCATAACGGGTGTGATTTAGTGTCGCCGCGCGCGTGTCGGAAATGTTGAGCACGATGCGCTGATGCTGGGGCTTGGTGGCTTCGATCTGGTAAGGCCATGGCAAAGCCAGCGGACGAACATAGGTTTTGTAAGATGCATCTGACCAGTTGCGCTGATCTTCCATCTCAAACGTATCGCCTTCCATGCGGCATTCGGCCGTAACGCCAGGCATGGCCTCATGCGTGATCGCACGCATGTCCTTGAAAGGCTGCCATGGCTCGATCAGATCGGGTAAGCGGGTCTTGTTGAGCGTGCCATCAACATGTTCGACGCCTACAGGTGAGCCAGCCACGCCGACGATTGGATGCAGGATGCAAAAGCCGCAGCGGTTGGTTTCAAAGCCTGTCGCTGTATTCGCTACGGCGTCGAAAGTAAGCGTACCGCCACTCTCCGCCTGAATGCGGACATCAATGGTGAGTTGGGTCGCATCCGGGCCTTCGCAACGTGCCTGATAGGTGACGATGAAACCGCTGTCGTTTTGCTCGACGTTCAGATCATGGATTTCCGGTTTATAGGTTCCCCAGTCTCGATCCCGAACGAGATAGGAGACAGCGCGCAGAACTTCGACGCCGTCGTAAGTGATGGTGCGAAGATTGCCGTCGCTTAAATCCAGGCCGAGTAAGCCCGCTTTTAGGTGCGTTGGCTGAGCTTCGGCTTCTCGCGTTCCATAGAGCAGGAAAGGATCGACGTTGCTCATTTGAGCAACGCCGTAATGTCGACGCGGTTGCCGCTTGTGGCACTCTCATAAGCGGCTTCTACAAGCGCGAAAGTCTTGAGATTATCTGCACCCGACGTCGAGGTTTCTTCGCGAGATTCCAGCTTGTCCACCCAATGCTGCTGAATGGCAAAAACGCTTTCCTGAATATTGTGCCATGGACGTGAGGCCCATGAGAGCAGTTTTGGCGATACGTCGGAAACCGTGGTGCCGTTCGGCGTAATCACTTCAAGGCGATAACCCTGATAAAGCCGGATCGAACCTTCGGTGCCATCTATTTCAATGAGCGTTTCCGGAAAAGGATCGGTTTCGAGCTTGGTGGCATAGCTGACGTCAACAATTGAAGTAGCGCCATTTTCATGGTCCATGAGAATAGTTGCTACATCTTCCCCCTTGATCTTCGGGTTCACACGCTTTGTGCGAGCAACAACGGTGGTCACATCGCCTAGAATGAAGCGTGCAATATCAAGCGTATGAATGCCTAAATCTTCGATGATGAAGCGTTCGCCTTCTGCAAGATATGGCTGGCCGGAAAACACGTCGAAGCCCGAGCGGAAGGAGAAACGTCCCCAGAACGGCGTGCCGATGACGCCACTGTCGACCGCCTTGCGCACCGCCTGTATAGGCGTCTGCCAGCGGAAGTTTTCATGCACCATGAGCGGAATACCTGCTTCATCGCAGACCATTACCATGGCCTTCGCATCATCAAGCGTTTTGGCAAAAGGCTTCTGGCAGATTGCTGGCACCTTGTGGGCGGCAGCAAGTTCCACCAAAGCACGATGGCTTGAAACTGTGGTGGCGATATCGACAAAGTCGATGCCGCCATCTGCAAACAGCGCTTGCGCATCCGTGTAGCGGCGTTCGATGCCAAACTGGTCGCCGACAATCTTCAACCGCTCAGGATCGCGGTCGCAGATTGCCACGATTTTGGCACCCGAAACGTCATTCCATGCGTGCATCTGGTTGATTGCGAAGAAACCGCAGCCGATCAGAGCGCCATTCAATTCTGCCATTTACTGAGCCTTTATCCTGCTTTTGCCATTTGCATGAGTGTAACGCGCTGCTGGAGGCGGCGCTGTGCCTGATCAACCACCACGGCAATGATGATTACAAGGCCCTTGATGACCATTTGCCAGAAGGACGATACGCCCATCATGACCAGACCGTCGGAGAGAATACCTATGACAAAAGCACCGATGATTGTGCCGCCAATGGTGCCGCGTCCGCCTGACATTGAGGTGCCACCGAGCACGGCTGCTGCAATGGCATTCAGCTCGAACGAGTTGCCGGTTGCTGGATGCGACGACATCAGTTCGGACGAGATGATAAGCCCGGCGATCGCAGCACAGAAGCCCGAAAACATATAAACGAACATTTTTACGCGGTCGACACGGATACCCGACATGCGTGCCGCACGTTCATTGCCACCGACGGCGAAAATCTGGCGACCAAGCGGCGTGTATCGCGCGATATACGCCGCAGCCAATGCAACGACGATCAGAATCCAGATTGATACCGGAAGACCGAGAATGCTGCCAGATCCGAGAAACGCGAAACCAGTTGTGCCTAGGTCTTCGCGTCCTACGAGGTTCGGGAAGGTCTGGCCGTCCGAGGACAGTAGTGCCAGACCACGCGCTACATAGAGCGTTCCGAGTGTCGCGATGAAGGGCGCAACATTCAGTTTGGTTATCAATAGCCCGTTTATGAAGCCGACTGCTACACCGACAGCCAATGTGATCAGCGAGATTTCGATGATGTTGAAATAGATAGTATAACCGATGCCAAGATCGATACCGTAGATCAGAAGTCCTCCGGCAACCATGCCGCAGAGCCCGACAATGGAGCCGACGGAAAGGTCGATGCCGCCTGTGATGATGACGAAGGTCATGCCCATCGCAAGAAATGCGTTAAGCGCAACGTGCTTCGACATTAGGATCAGGTTGGCTGCTGATAGGAAGTTCGGCGCTGCAAACGAGAAAAAGATGAACACTGCAAAAAGCGCGATGAAGGTTCTCAGTTTCATTAGCGTCAGCAGGGCCGAGCCGCTGTTAAAGGCTGAGTCAGTGGCGGCCGTCGTCGTGTTGGCTGTCATGACGCGAGTTCCTTTGGTTGTTTGTTGTGGTCGTTGTCATGTGTGTGTCCGTGGCCCTTGGCCGACGCCGTGATGATGTCGGCTTCCGTCGCCTTATCGCGATCGAATATGGCAATCAGCTTCCCATTGCTGAGCACCGCGATGCGATCAGAGAGCGCCATGACTTCTTCCAGATCAGAGGTTGAAAAGAGAATAGAAAGCCCCTCGGCAGCGAGCCTGCGCATTGTGCGAAAGACATCCGCCTTCGCACCCACATCGATCCCGCGCGATGGCTCATCCATTAAAAGAACTTTTGGATTGGTCATCAGTGCCTTGCCGATGACGACCTTCTGCTGATTGCCACCAGACATCGAAGTGACTTCGAATTCTGGATTCGGTGCTTTGATCGAAAGGTCTTTGATGGCCTGTTGAATGGCCTGCTTTTCACGCTTTGACGTGATGTGGAAGAAACGAGCCAGACGGTCGAGGCTCGCCAGTGTCAGATTGCTGGCAATCGACAAAATCTGCACTAGGCCTTCACGCTGGCGATCTTCTGGTATGAGGGCGAGACCACGCCGGATGCGACGGGTCGTATCGCGCTCCTTCACTTCCTCGCCATCGATATAGATATGGCCGGTGGAATGCCCATGTTGGCCCATCACACATTCGAAAAACTCGGAACGCCCGGCGCCCATAAGGCCGTAAATCCCCAGAACTTCGCCAGCGCGCACAGTAAGCGAGACGTTATCAACGGCAAGGCCGCCAGTCGCACGCGGGAGAGTGATGTTTTCAGCGCGAAATCTTTCGGGGCCAATCGTGTGGGTCACAGGCTTAGCAAAATCCTTTGCATCGGAGCCGATCATCGAACGCACGATCCATTGCGTATCGATATTCTTGATCTCTTCCTGGCCGGTGATTTTTCCGTCACGCAGAACCGTGATGTGATCGCCAATCCGCATCAGTTCTTCGAGACGATGCGAGATATACACGATTGCTACGCCCTTCTTCTTCAGCTCCGCGATCACCTTGAATAGAATGTCAACTTCGGCTGCAGAAAGGGCAGATGTCGGTTCATCCATGATGACGATCCGTGCATCGAGCGAAATCGCCTTGGCGATTTCGACAAGCTGCTGCTGACCGATCGGAAGATCCGCGACGAGCGTATTTGCACTGATACCTGCGTCAAGACGGTCGAGATATTCATTGGCCTTGACGACCTGCGCCTTGTGATCAATGCCGCGCAAACCGCGTGTGATCTCGCGTGTGGCAAAGATGTTCTCTGCCACCGTCATGTTTGCAAATAGGTTAAGTTCCTGAAAGATCATCGCAATGCCGCGCTTCTGCGCGTCGGCGGGGCTGGCGAATGACACGTCCTCGCCGTCGAGGATGATCTTGCCCATTGTCGGACGCTCAACGCCCGCGATGATCTTCATCAGCGTTGACTTGCCAGCACCGTTTTCGCCGACAAGCACATTGACCGAACCACGGCGCAATTCAAGGTTGGCGCGCTTGACCGCGACAATCCCCGAATAGACCTTGGAAACATCCTCAAGCTTGAGAACGATATCGTCCTTTGGGTTTAATTCCGTCTCCATCGCTTATTTCTCCAAAGAGATAGAAACAGGCGTGACAAGCGGAAGTTGGCCCTTCGATGGCAACGGGAAGGCACCTTCGGCTTTCACCTTCATTCCAACCAAATCTTCGCGTGGGAGCTTTGAGAGAACATCGTCATTGACGCGGGTGTTAAACGCCTTGCCAAACTGTGCCCAGTCGATCTGATTGCGAAACTCGTTGAAGTTCACAAAGGAAAGGCTGTCGCGGATTGCGCTGCCGCGAACGGTCGGCCCGATCTGCACACGTGCATCGGCCTTGCCGTCGCCATTGCTGTCAACATCAACATAGGCTGCGCGTGATTTCGTTTCTGCGGCGACCACCGTACCTTCAAGCTTGGCAGCAAAAGTCCAAGGTGCATTCCCCTGTTTTTCGCGATGACCGTATTTCGCTCCTGCGGCATCTGCATCTGAGCTTGCTGCCTGCATCACTTCATCGAGTGTTGAGGTTTTCTCAACAAAAAACGGTTTCACTTTTGAATCCCAGATGTCGGCAACCGAACGGTCGGGATTGAAATTATCGCCGCGTGCTTCTGCGGCTTCTTCTGCTGTCGGAGTCTTGATGATCTTGCAGCCCGAAAGCGCGACACCGCAGGCCAGCAGGATAAAGGAAGCTGACTTCAGCACTGACATGAATTTATCCTCGGTATCAAAGCATGTCGCGAAAAAATAGGCACCGGGCTTATGCGAATGACATGCGTGAAAACAAAGACCTAAGGCGCGTCGCCTCGTTGTGGAAAACACAACGCACTTTAGGGGTGTATTTCGGGAGCGCTAACACTTGTTGGCGCTCCCGATTTCGCAAGCCTTGGGAGTTAGTCCTTCAAAGCGAAGGTTTCGAGCTTGTCTGCATTGTCAGGATTGATGAGGACGCAGTCCATCAGCTGCTTTTCTTCAGCAGGTCCCTTACCGGTCTTGATATATTCGTCAGCCTGTACGACAGCCATCTGTGCCTGAGCATAGGCTGGCTGAAGAACAGTTGCCTTGATGCCGCCAGCCTTGATGGAGTCGCGAACATCATTGGAGCCGTCAAAGCCGACAACGATCACGTCCTTGCGACCTGCAGCTTCAAGCGCTGCCCATGCGCCCATCGCCATGGTGTCATTGCCGGAAATCACGCCCTTGATGTCAGGATTTGCCTGCAAAATGCTCTGCATCTTAGTGAAAGCTTCAGTCTGGCTCCAGTTTGCAGACTGTTGCGCAACCATCTTCATGTCTGGATATTCGTCGATGACGTCGTGATAGCCCTTCGAACGGGTGCCAGCATTGAGATCAGATTCGCGACCGAGCAACTCGACATAGTTGCCAGCTTCGCCCATCAGCTTGACGAATTCTTCGGCGCCGAGCTGAGCGCCCTGATAATTGTTGGATACGATCTGCGAAACAGCAACACCCGAGGCGTTGATTTCACGGTCAATCAGGAATGACGGGATCTTCGCGTCTTTTGCTTTCTGAACGGCGGCAATCGATGCTTCTGAGCCAGCATTGTCGAGGATGATAGCCTTTGCGCCACGGCCGATGGCGGTATCGACGAGCTGCGACTGCTTGGTCGCATCGTCATCATGCTGAAGGATCAGCGTATCGTAGCCAAGTTCCTTGGCTTTGGCTTCAGCGCCGACGGCTTCAGCCTTGTAGAATGGATTGTCGTGCGATGGCGTGATGATCGCGATCAGATCAGCAGCCCATGCCGGCATGACTACGCTGCCTGCCAATGTTGCCGAGACGGCTGCAATCGCAAAACCGCGTGCGATTTTCCTGCGTGTAAACTTCATGTAGACCTCCCAATAAGCCCCGTTTCCCAAAAGGGCGAAAAAAGGGGGCGGGTTGCGCCCCCAACTGATGTCACGTAATGCGACGGATGCTTTCTGCGATTTCTTCCGGTTCGAAAACGTTCTTCCAGTCGTCGCGCATCAGCGCAGGAATACCGAATTCGATTGCCTTGTTGCAGGCATCGGAGAATACGCCCTGGACTTCGCCAAAAATGACGGCGCCGAGAACATTCATGTGGCCGAGCAGGAAGTCGCGTGCGGCTTCTTCAGGGACGCCGCGACGGACGCATTCGTCCATGGCCTGCTTCATGACAACCAGAAGCGACGCGCAAACTGTTTCCGAAAGACCAGGCTCGAGGATTGCGAGCTGTTCAACGGTTACGCGGTGCGAACGCATGACTGGTGCCCAGATGACCTTGGCGATTTCTTCACCAAGCGCATAGGATTCTTCAGGACCCTGCATCAGTGCAGAAACGATGTGCTGCTTTGCAAACAGACCGCCGAAGTGGTCCTTCTTTGCCTGCATGTCCGTTTCATCGTTGAAGATCGGCGGATGGCAAGGATGGGTTACAAAATAGGTGAGGTCCGCGCGTTCTGGTAGATGGCCAGCAAATGGAGCAGCTGCGTCGAGCGCAATAACCATGGTGCCTGGCTTCAGCTTATCAACGATGCCTGCAGCAACCTTACCGATGATGGTGTCCGGCACAGCCAGAATGACGACTTCGGCGCCTTCGAGACCTGCATCTGCATCGATGGTGTCTATGTCGAGTTCGTTCTTCAGGCGTGCCTTGCCTGCGTCGCTGACTTCGATGTGGCGCACGTCGAAGCGCGAACCCTTGAGGTTCTTGGCCAGACGGTAACCCATCTTGCCGCCTGCGCCGAACAGAGCAATAGCTGTCATGATTGTATTTCCTTCCCGTAGTTTTGGTAGCTTAACTGGTATAACCAGTCAATGAGTATTCCAGATTCAAGAAGTCAAGCCATCACGAATCTGGCTGAAGTACCCGTCAGAACCGACCTGACCGCCCTTGAGAGCAATCTGGAGGCCGTTGGTGGCGGCATGCGCGCCGTGCGCCGTGCAAAGCGGCGACCCCGGTGTTTGTGGAAGCGGCAAAAGCGTGGTTAATGCATCAACATGCAGTTCACGCAATGCGTGGCTGGAAGTGTCACCGCCTGCAATCACTGCGCGGGTGAGCTGTTCGCGCTCGACAAGACTGCGGAGGATGAAGCCGAGGCTGCGGGCCAGCTTGTGGCGGCTGCCTGCGATCCTATCAATTTCTGTGCCGCGATCAGCCGACGGACCAAGGGCGGTGTTGAGGATAACGCTGTTGCCCTGCTGGAGCGCCTTCTGGCCGTCAGCAATGGCAGCTTCGATTGCCTGATTTCCGTTTTCGCCGAGAAGATCGAGCGGGTTAAGATTAATCCCGGTGAAGCCCGATGCGGTCGCGTGGCGGATCTGGCGTTCGGTGGTCGGCGAAACACTGCCCGAAACGACCGCGATGCGGTCAGCCTTGCCTGGAAGCGGAAACTCTTTTTTTGCACCGATCAGTCCGGCCTTGGCCCAGGCGGCCAGAAGCGCATACTCGACGCCGGACGAGCCGGCAACGAACCAGCCCATATCATGGCGCAGACGCCAAAGCTGTTGGCCTGCTTGTAGCTGGCTTTCGTGGCTGTCGACGTCAAGCAACAACATGCCGTCAGCATCTTTGACAATCACATTTACACGCTCATCCGCATCGGCGGATGAAAGCGCTACGAGATCAGCAAGCACGGTTTTCAGTGCGGTCTGCTTATCCAGATGCTCGCGCAGGTCAGCTTCGTGCATTGGCGTGACAGGATGGCGGCTCATGACCGGATGGCGGTCGATACGATAGACTTCGCCCTGATAGGCGGCAAACAGATTGCCAAAAGCGGTATAGCGCTTGAGTTGCGGTGCGCCGACAATCAACGGCACATAGGCTTGATTGAAGATCGCTTTGCCGATTTCAACCGCCTTACCGATATTGCCAACCTGAGGTGCGGAATCGAATGTCGAGCAGACCTTATAATGGGCAATTGAAGCATTCAGGCTTTTGAGCCAGTTGAATGCAGGCGAGAGATTTTCCTGCATCCATTCCGGCGTTTCGCTGCGGCTTGTTCCTGCAAGACCGATAGCCTTGCAGTGCGAAAAGCGCGAAAGAAGCTCTTCGTCCGGCACATTCATAAACAGCACAGTGTCAACGCCGTTGGAAGCCATGGCTTCCATAACATCGGTCGAGCCGGTAAGGTCGTCACCGTAGTAAGACAGCAGCAATTCGTTGGAAGCCTTGTTCATTATTCGCCTCCTCCATTTGAATTAGGGGAGCCGAATTTAGCGAGCGAAGCTGCGAGTTCAGGATGCTCTGCAGCATAGGTTTCAAGTGGGATTCCAGCGACTGCTGCTTCCCATGCCTGTTGTACGGCGCGAACACCAGCTGCCGGGCCGCCCGGGTGGCTGACAATGCCGCCGCCGCAAAGATAAAGCAGGTCCGTGGTGCGACCTGTGCGCTCATAGGTTTCAGGTGCCTGTCCGCCCCACTGGCCAGAACCAGCAACAGGAAGCGGGCAATCAGCCGGGTCGAAAAGTGGCGTGCTGACGGCTTTGAACGAATTGACGAAGCTTTCGTCTGGTTCCCAATATTTCACGCGAATACCGTTTATTTGGAACTGATCGACGCCAAGTAGGCGCCAGAACTGCTGATAAACACGGAAATCCATGCCTGCGCCCGGATTGCGGGTCAAAATATCCCAGCCATTGCGATGAGCGTGAAGCACGAGGCCGGAGCGCTTCCGCAAGAAGCTCATGCCGCCAAAGCCGACCGAATTGATGTTGACCACGGCGCAATTTCCACCCGCCTCGAGCACCATGTCATGGTTGCGCATCATCTCGTCAGGATCGGCGTGTGAAATGCCGAATGCATACATGACCTTTTTACCGGTCTTTTGCTCATGATTGAGAATAAGTGGCATGATGGCGGCGATGCGCTCTTTGAGCGGCGAGTAGGCCGGGCTCATAAGCTTTTCATCATCCTTGATGAAATCGACGCCGGATTCGATCAATTCGCCAACGAGTTCTGCTGTTTCATGCGGACGTAGGCCAAGTGCAGGTTTAACGATGGTGCCAATGATCGGGCGCCTTTCAACGCTCGCCAGCCGACGGCTTCCAGCAATGCCGAACTGCGGGCCGGGATGCGCGCTTTTGAATGCTTCCGGTAGTTTCATATCAACGACGCGGATGCCCGTCATGCCCTTAATCGAGTAAACACCGCCAACGGCAATCGTCATCAGTGCTGCAAGATCAGTGCCGATCGCATCGAGCGGAAAAGCAATATCCACATCGGCGCGCTTGATTGGGCCGTGACCAGGTTCGAGTTCTGGCCACGCTGGAACTGTCGCATCTTCAAGCGGACGGATTTCCAAGACGCGCGCTGCAACGCGGGCTTTGAGCTCTTCTGTTTCACCGGGCAGGGCGACAAAAGTGCCGGTCGACTGATCGCTGGCGATCTTGGCGGCCATCTTTTCAATGCTGCCGGTTGTCTCAATGCGATAGGTCAGACAAATATTCATCGGATTGTTTGTCGCTCGCTTCTCGTGTTCCACCCATGCCAGAGAGTCTCTGGCAGCTTATTTCCCGCATTTGCCAGAAAGTATCTCCTCACTTTCCGAGATGCGACTGAAGCGCTTGGCTCTGAGTGCGAACTGGTATAATGAGTATTCCAATATCTGCAAGCGGAAAATTGTTAGCCTGTTCACGAGAGCGTGGGTAACGGCTTTCATCTGGTCGCTCGACGGTGCATAAGGGGAGAAAGCTTATGAACAGTGAGATGCAATGAATAAGCCCATGGAACCTATTGTTCGCCGTAAGCTATCCGACGAAGTTTTCGACCGGCTCGAAAACATGATTACTTCTGGCGAATTGACGCCCGGCGATGAAATGCCCTCTGAGCGCGTATTGATGGAGCGCCTTGGAGTTGGGCGTCCGGCCATCCGCGAGGCGATGCAGTCACTTGCCAAAATGGGGCTTGTCAGCATTTCGCATGGTGAACGTGCTAAAGTTCTCAAACTGACTGCGCGTTCAATTTTGCAGCAGGTCGATCCGACAGCCAAGATCATGCTGGCGCAATCAATAGATACGCTGGAGCATCTTAAAAGCGCGCGAATCTTTTTTGAACGCGGCATTGCACGCGAAGCGGCACTCAAGGCAACCGACAAGGATATTGCGGAGTTACGTACCATCGTCGAGCGACAGCGGGATTCGCTGGGCGACGCTGATGCATTCATTTCTGCCGATATGGAGTTTCACATCCGTATCGCGAAGATTTCAGGCAATCCGATCTTTGTCGCGGTGAGCGAATCCATGCTTGCCTGGCTGCGTGAATATCACACGCATATGCTGATCTGGACGGGTAAAGAAAAGTACACGCTGGTCGAGCATGAAGAGATTGTAGACAAGCTGGCCGTAAGAGATGCGGATGGTGCAGAGGCGGCAATGCTCAATCACCTGGAGCGTTCGCGCGCCCTTTATACGAAATAGCTTTTTCGGGATGCGCTTCAATTCTCAGGAATGTTCTCTCTGAAGATCACCTGAACCCGAGGTGGCTGCTGGTCGAATGGTTCGCCCTTGATGCTGCTCATCAAGGAAGCAAGTGCTTCCCGTGCTTCAACACGCGGGTTCTGGTCAATGACTGCATCCATTGTGCCATTCAACAGGAGTCGCTTTGTGTTTTCGGTTAGCTCGTGGCCGATGAAAATAACGGAATCCGATTTTCCCAAATCCATCAGCGCCTGTCCGATGCCCTGATTACCAGCGCCGAGATTATAGATGCCTGCAAGGTTCGGGTGACGTTTAAGCAAAGCTCTCGTTTCTGAGTAGGCCTTTTCGCGGCTGTCTTCGATCTCGTTAAGTTCGACGATATTCAAGTGCGAAAACTCTTCCGCAATGACCCGACGAAAGCCCATTTCGCGCTCTTCGTGGCCGCGATAGGAAAGTGATCCGGCGAAAAGCGCGATCTCGTTTCGGGACTGTGGGCCAAGAAAGCGACCGAGAATATAGCCGCCGAGGCGACCAGCTGCACGGTTATCGATGCCGATATAGCCGACGCGCGGCACATGCAGAATGTCGGACGCGATGGTGACAATGCGGGTGCCGGATTCGGCAAGGGCGCGCATGGCTTCGCGCACGGTTGGGTGATCCAGTGCGATCACGCCAACGCCTTGTGACTGTCCCTTGAGATCGTCAAGGGTGCGCGCAAGCGTATCAGGGTTGAAACCTTCGACACTGTGGATTTTAAGTTCGATCTCGGGCCTCAAGGCTGCTTGCCTCGCGATCTGGTCGCGCAGATTGGCAATGAAGGTGTTTGTGCCCGCTGGCAGAACGAAAGCCAGTTTGATGCGCTCGGTGGTATTTGCGTTGAGCGGCGCGCTGCCAGGGAGATAGCCAAGATTGCGCGCGGCTTCGAGGACGATTTCACGCGTGCGCTCTTTCACGCCATCGCGGTTGTTCAATACGCGATCAACCGTGGCGCTGGAAACGCCCGCTGTTCTGGCAATGTCGCTCACCGTGGAACGCAAATCACACTCCTAACCAAAATGATGGGAAATGATGTATTTCGATTTATGCAAGATGCAAGGCTTCTTGTGTCTCTGCCATCTGTTTTCCTCATTAAATTGGCATTAATGCGAAATGGCCCCATCAAAAAACATCATTAATTTATATATGAACGCTGAAATTCAAAAGAATGAACAGTAACTTGATTAAGTTCGATGTGAAATGATGTAAAATGATCTTATATGATGTTGACACGATCGTATTGAGTCTTCATTAATCCTCAAGCTGCCAATGGAGGTTGGCATTTTCCTCGGATGAGGGCGGCCCGTTTGTCGATCTTTTGACGATATGCGGGCTTAGGCATAAATGGGAGGGTGCAATGAGCGAAGCGCGGGGCTTTGTTCCTGATCCGCAGGTGCGGGCTCGGGATTTCAAAATCGGCTGTATAGGCGCAGGCATGATCATGGCCGAGTGCCATCTTGCTGCCTATAAAGACGCTGGTTTTACAGTCACGGCAATCGCCTCACGTACCAAGGCAAAGGCCGAAGAGGTCGCTACGCGCTGGGGTATAGCCGCCGTGCATGACACGCCAGAAGCGCTGATTGGCGACGAAGCTATCGAAATCATCGATATTGCTTATCCGCCGGATCAGCAGCCTGCGCTCATCCGCAAAGCGCTGGCACAACCACATATCAAGGGCATTCTCGCCCAAAAGCCCCTGGCTCTGACGCTTGAAGAGGCCATTGCGCTTCGCGATGAAGCAGCAAAAAGTGGCAAGATCCTCTCGGTCAATCAGAACATGCGCTACGACCAGTCGATGCGCGTGTTGAAGCAAATTCTCGATAAGGGTGAGCTGGGTGCGCCTGTCATGGCGACAATCGAGATGCGTGCTATCCCACATTGGCAGGGGTTTCTGGAAGATTATGACCGCCTGACACTGTCTAACATGAGCGTGCATCATCTCGATGTGCTGCGCTTCCTGTTTGGTGAGCCTGACACCATCACCACCCTGACACGCACTGACCCACGTACTCAGTTTGAACACAAGGACGGTATCACCGTTTCGACGCTGATGTTCCCGAGCGGTGTGATGGCTGTTTCAATGGAAGACGTTTGGTCGGGGCCGCGCGAGGACGGCTTTGACAGCGATATTTACATTAAATGGCGGGTCGAGGGTACGGATGGTGTGGCACAGGGCACGATTGGCTGGCCGGATGGTTCGCCATCAACGCTGACTTATGCCTCCAAAAAGACGACAGACGGCAAATGGGTAAGCCCAAAATGGGAAACCATGTGGTTCCCGCACGCCTTTATCGGTGTGATGGAGCAGCTGCAATACGCCATTCAGTCTGGCGAGCCGCCGGCGCTTTCTGTGGCGGACAATGTGAAGACGGTCGCACTCATTGAGGCTGGCTACAAATCGATCGATGAAGGTCGCACTGTAAAATTGTCCGAGATATCAATTAGTTAAACGAGTGCATCCCGAAAAGAGCGAAGCGGTTTTCGGGAAAGATGCGCATTAACAAAGAATCTTAACGGGAGGGTTACGATCATGATGCAGGTGGGTATTTTCAGCGGCTATTTCCCTTATTCGCTTGAGGAAACGGCCAAAAAAATCCGCGCACTCGACTTCAATACGGTCCAGCTGGATATGCATTTCAAGGATATGGATCTGAGTGCTGGGCAGATCACCAAGGACAAATGCGTCAAAATTCGCGAGACATTCCGCGATCATAATCTGCCGATTTCATGCATTTCCGGTTATACGAACATCATTCATCCGGACAAGGCAGAGCGTGAGCGTCGCGTGGGCTATCTCAAAGAGATTATCCGCCACGCACAATATCTTGGCACGCCTTATGTGATTTCGGAAACCGGTACTTATAATACTGAATCCGACTGGGTTCATCACCCGAAGAACAAGACCGAAGAAGGTTTTGAAGAATGCTGCAAGGTCATAGCTGATCTGTCGCAGTTTGCTTACGACCACGGTGCAATGTTCCTGCTCGAAACCTATGTGAACAACGTCGTCGGTTCGGTCGAGGAAACGGTAAAAATGTTTGCGCAGGTCGATCATCCGGGCCTTGGCCTCCTGATGGATCCGACCAATTATTTCGAGACGCACAACATCGACCGGATGGATGAAATTCTCAACCAGGTGTTCGATACTTTGAGCGATAAGATCAAGATCGGTCATGCCAAGGACGTCAAGCGCTCAGGCGATGATAAGACGGAAAAGCATGCTGATATCGGTGATACCGATGCCCTTGAGAGCCATACTTTCCGTGGCGTTGGTGAGATCGAACTGCCGGCTCCGGGGCTTGGTTCGCTGAACTATGACCTTTACCTCAAGCGCCTTGCACAAAAGCATCCGAATATTCCGATGATTATCGAACATCTCGATGAGGCCGACGTACCACGCGCGAAGAAGTTCCTCGACGGAAAGCTGCGCGCGCAAGGACTTTAATGCCACCTTGGGCGGGGTGGGGCGGCTGGTGCTATAAACAAGCGTTTAAACACTGGCCGCCTTCGACTGTAATGGCTGCACGCCTCAGCATTTAAAGAGCATCCCGAAAAGTGTGAAACGGCTTTCGGAACTATATGCGCGTTTAAACAAGGAGTTAGAGCGCCGATCTGAATCAATCAGCTCGAAATGCGCTCGAAGGTGCCAGAATGGTGAAGCTTTATGGAGAGGTGAAGTCGCGGCGCGACATCGCAGCGAGCAGTGGCTCTTTTGCTCAATTTGCAGGCGTTCGCCTGATGGTGCTTGAAGACGGATTGGAACGCGGCATAAGAATGCTGGAGTTTCGTTCAGGCACCGGTTTGCGCTTTACCGTTCTGGTTGATCGCGCGCTGGATATTGCCGATTGCGACTATCGTGGCATGGCCATCGGGTGGCATTCCCCGTCCGGTTTCCGCCATCCGGGACTGCATGAATATGAGGGTGAGGGCGGCCTGGGTTGGATGCGTTCTTTCTCCGGCCTGATGGTGACATGCGGTCTGGACCATATCCTCTTCATGTATGACGAGGCGGCGGACCATTATAATTACAAGCCGCGTCAGACGATCACGCACTCCATTCATGGCCGTGTTGGCACTATTCCTGCAAAGCTGACCGGCTATGGTGAGCGCTGGGAAGGCGACGAATGTTATCTGTGGTGCGAGGGTGTCGTCACACAAGGAACCGTGTTCGGTGAGCACCTCGAACTGACACGCCGCATCGAAATCAAGGCCGGCACGAATGATATTAAGCTGACGGATCGCGTGACCAATCGCGGCTTTTATCGCACGCCGCATATGTATTGTTATCACATTAATGTTGGGTATCCCGTTTTGGCCGAAGGCTCACGTTATCTTGCGCCTATAAGGGATGTGGTATGGGTGGCACATGCCGGAGAAGACTACAAAAAGCAGGGCATCGGCTATCGTAGGCTGCCTGCTCCGCAGATGAATTTTCATGAGCAGGTTTGGCAGCATGAAATGGGCGCTGATGCCATTGGCGAAGTGCCTGTTGCGCTGGTCAATGACAAGCTTGGTGTCGGTTTTGAAGTCGTTACCCGCAAGGATCAGTTCCCTTGCATGTATGAGTGGCAGAACCTGCAAGCCGGGCAGTATGCGCTTGGCATTGAACCATCGACAAATCATGTGCTTGGGCATGGTGGAGCGCGGGAACGTGGGGAGCTGATCTGGCTCGAACATGGTGAAGAGCGCCGCTACAACAGTACGTTCCGTATTCTGGGCGATGCTGCAGATATTGCTGCCAGCGAAGCCAGAATTGCTGCAATCGCTAAACAGCCGGACCAAGATTATCCCGCACCATCTGGCAATCATCTTGCCATTGGGGGCCGCTCATGACCGCACCATCGCCGTTTTCTGTCGCAGGAAAAACCATTCTCTATACAGGTGCTGCCGGTGGGCTTGGTCTTGAAACCAGCTTGAATTTTCTACGCGCTGGTGCGCGGGTGGTGGCTATTGATCACGACCCGAAAAAGATTGATGAACTGCAAGAAAAAGCCACAGCCGAAGGTTTAAGCGGCTTGTCGATCCATGCGCTTGATCTGTCGGATTTGCAGGCATTACGCCCCGCACTAGAAGCGATTAGTCGTGAGGCAGGTGGCTTCGATATCGTGATCAACAATGCTGCGATTTATCCATCCAAATCTTTTGAAGACTATACGCTTGAGGAAATGCAGAAAGTTCAGCACATCAATGTCGATGCGGGTATTGTCTGCGTCCAGGTAGCGCTGCAGCATATGCGGGAAAAGGGCTGGGGTCGTATTATCAATATAGCCAGCGTAACTGCTTATGGCGGTTGGGCGCAGCTTTCGCCTTATGTACAATCAAAGGGGGCGCTCATAGGGCTTGCGCGCGCCTGGGCACGCGAGTTCGGCGTTTATGGCATTACCGTCAATGCAATTTCGCCGGGTGCTTTTCCAACAGACGCCGAGAAAATCCATCCCGACCCGGAAGGTTATACGAAATTCGTGCTTGAGCATCAGGCTGTTAAGCGCCGCGGATCATCGCGGGATATTGCCGCGGTTTTGATGTTTCTTGCCTCTGATGAAGCAGGATTTATCACCGGGCAGACCTTGAATGTCGATGGCGGATGGGTAATGCATTAAGGAAAGAGTTGGCATTGGAGGAATGCGTGAGGAAGCTTTATCTGGCGGTTGGATCGCTTAATCGCGAAGCACCTTATTTTCAGGGTGCGCGTGGTGAAGGCCTTTCCATCTATGCATTCGATACGACGAAAGGAGATGCGTCGCATATATGCTCGACATCTTCCGTCGACAATCCAACATTCCTGAGTGTCGCGCCGGATACAGGCGTGATCTATGCAAATTCCGAAGTGTTCAGCTGGCACGAGGGAACGGTCAGTGCCTATCGTTTTGATGCTGAAAAGAGTGAGCTTGTTTATCTCAACAAGCAAAGTGCCCAGGGCAGCATAACTGCGCATAATACCGTGACGGTGGACGGAAAGTTTGTGCTTGTCGCCAATTATGCGATGGGCTCGGACGGGCCTGACCAGTCGCTTTCTGCGTTGCCAGTGTTGCCTGACGGCAGCCTCGGGCCGGTTGCACATAGCGTTCGTCACGAGGGCAAGATTGGGCCTGTTGTCGACCGGCAAGAACGCAGCCACCCGCATTGCGTGGTTGAAACACCGGAAGGCGGCATGTTCCTGTCTGCCGACCTTGGCCTCGATGAAGTCATTGCCTATCGTCTTGATAGTGATGGCAGTTTCAAGCGGGTGAGCAGTGTTGCGACGCCACCCGGTACGGGTCCTCGCCATATCGCCCAGCATCCCGACAGCAGGTTTGTCTATGTCTCCAACGAACTAAATTCCACGGTTTCGCTCATTGAGCGTGACGGCGATGAGATACGCCTTGTTCAGACCTTGCCGACAGTGCCAGCGAATGTTGAGTCGCATTGCGCTGATATTCACCTCTCACCCGATGGTCGTTTTCTTTATTGTTCCAATCGTGGTCATGACTCGATCACAATATTTCGTGTGGATCAGAAGAATGGCAACCTGGTTGAGATCGGTCACAGCTTTACGGGTGGTGCAACACCGCGTAATTTTACGCTGACACCGGATGGCAATTGGCTTCTGGTCGCTAACCAGAACGGAGATTGCATTACGATCTTCGCCATCAACAAGGAGACGGGAAATTTGACCGATACGGGCAAACGCATCGAAATTGGCACTCCCGTCTGTGTCAGGCCGTTCTATCTGTGAGCGTTGAAGCCTCAACACCGCGAAAACAGCGCCGCAAAGGTTCTGGCGTGACCATGGCGGATGTGGCCGCGGCTGCAGGGGTTTCCATGCAGACCGTTTCGCGCGCGTTGCGTTTTCCCGATTCCGTGATGCCTGAAAAGCGAAAGCTTATTCAGGATGCAATCGAGAAGACGCATTACGTTCATAATCTCGCGGCAAGCCACCTTGCATCGCATAAAAGCAATACGGTTGCGGCGATTATACCCACCCTGTCCGCATCTGTTTTTGCTGACACGATCCAGCATTTTTCCGACATTCTGCATCAGGCCGGTTATCAGATATTTTTAGGCAATACCGATTACCGACTGGAACGCGAGGAAGAAATCATTCGTAGCCTCCTCGGGCGGCGTCCGGATGGGGTTTTTCTGATTGGTACACACCATAGCAAGCGCAGCGTTGCATTGCTCAAACGTGCGGAAATTCCTGTCGTTGAGGGCTGGGATTTTACCGACAAACCGATTGACCGGCTGGTTGGATTTTCAAATACGGCGGCCATCACCGAGATGGTCAGTCATCTGATCAATACGGGTCGGCGCTATATTGTTTTTGCTGGTGTGGTTCGGAAAGGCGACAGCCGTGCTGCTGAACGCCGTGCCGCATTCAAAGCGGCAATGGAGCAACAGTTCCCGGATGAGAAGCCACGCATCACGGTGGCAACTGAAATGCCGATTGCCATGGCTTCGGGTGTCGATCTTCTGCGACGGGCGCTGGCTCAATATCCGGAAGCCGATGCCGTGATGTTTTCAAGCGATATTCTAGCTTCCGGCGCGCTTTTGGAGACGCAGCGCATTGGTATCAAGGTGCCAGAACGCCTCGCGATTACAGGCTTTGGCGACTTTGAACTTTCGCGTCATCTGCTGCCGCCATTGACGACGGTCGCCGTACCTTCCGCGGAAATCGGACGGCAGGCGGGTGAGCTTTTGCTTGAAGCCATGCGTGGTGAAACATCGACAAACACGATTGTCGATGTCGGTTTCGAACTCAAGATCAGGGCTAGTGGCTAAATAACCATTTGATGCTCGAAGTCGGTTAGCACTTTGCAGCCATTTTCTGTCACATGCAGCATGAATTCGAGCCGCACGCCGCCAGTGTCCGGATCGAAGGCGGTGGGTTCCACCATCACAACCATGTCTTTGCGGAAACGCGCGGTTTCATAACTGACAAGCCGTGGCCATTCATGGACAGATGTGCCGATAGAATGTCCGGAATGATGAGCATAGCCATAGCCATGTGCTGCTATATGGGCCTGCAATTTTTGATCCAGTTCACCGATGCCAAGGCCTGGGCGGATGATTTCGATTGCCAGATCAAGCGCCGATTTTACAGCCTTGAACTGCTTCTCAAACCCGTCAGTTGTTTTGCCCAGCATTGCCGATGCGCAGCTGTCGCCCCAATAGCCTTTGACGCGCGGTGCGAGATCGCAGATGAGCGGGTCGCCGGTGGCAACGATGCGGTTTGTTGGCCAGCCCATGAATTGTGATGAGCGGGTTTTTCCGGATATGAAATCGCCGGTAAGTGGCAGGCGTTCAGAGGCTCTGCTTTCCATGGCGAGCCTGATGTCGGCAAATATTTCCAGCTCGCTGCGGCCAGCCTTACTGTGCTCAATAAACGCGCGTTGCCCGGCGGAAGCCGTCAGCGCTGCCTCACGCAATAGCGCGATCTCAGTTGCTGTTTTCAGCATGCGCTGGCGCTTGAAAGCATCGTCAATCGACACACGACGGCATGTGTCGATAAGTGGGAGCAAGGATATTGGGAAGTTGTTCTGCTCTATGGCAATTACTCCGCCGACACCAAATTTGGTAAAGAGATCCTGCGCGGCGTTGAGATAGTTCGTAAAAATGTCCGTCGGCTCTTTATATGAAAAACCTTCATATGTGAGAACGATCTGTGCCCAGCTTGGCGTGTCTGCTTCGAGATTGGTGACGACAAGTCCGCATTCGCCGCTTTTGCTAACCAGTGCGATGACAGGTCCACCCGCAAAGGGTGATGGTCCCGCTTCAATGGACACGATATGACCTGAAGCGTAGGCGATGCCATCGGGGCTGGTGAAAATGCCCCAATCGGCACCGCAAACTTTGATGGCATCAATTGTCCGTGCAAGCCGCTCGTCCAACGGGTTCTCCTTCAGATAAGGTTGCGGATATGACGATCACGGCCATAGGCTGCGACCAGAAGCAGGATGAGGACACCAAGTGACGACTGTACCATAGCATCCGAAAATCCCATGCCGATGAGAAACGTGCGTAGTTCCATCAGCATGATCGCACCCGCCACCGTCCCGACAAACCCGCCGCGCCCGCCGATCAGCGCGGTTCCGCCGATGACGACTGCAGAAACCGTTTGGAAAAGATAGGGCGTGCCCACTGTCGCACTTGAAGAGCCGGTGAAGCCGAGCAGAAGAATGCCAGCAAGTGCCGCAAACATGGCACTCAGACAAAAGGTGATTGCCCACATTGCAACTGGTCTGATCAGTGCCAGTTCGGCGGCTTTGATGTTTGAACCCAACGCATAAAGCTTGCGGCCATAAATCGTACCACGCAACACAAAGACGGTGCCAAGGGTTAGCAAAATTGTAAACGGGATCAGCCAAGGGAATGGCAAAGGCCCGATGCTGCCACCCAGTGACACGAAATCATTGATGAAAGCGGGTGCTGAACCTGTCGGCAAGCCGCGTGTCCAAATTTGTACGCTCGCTTGAACCATCGTTCCGACACCAAGCGTGACGATGAGTGGGTGGATGGAAAGCGCTGCCGATAATGCACCGGAAAACGCACCGATCAGCCCCGCCGATGTCAGCACGATAATACCGGCCGAAAGCGGTGACATTCCATCGCCATAGAGGCTGGCGAAGACTACATTGGCAAAGCCGATCACAAACGGAATGGAAAGGTCGATGCCACCAAGGATCATCACCAGCGTCTGACCAAGTGCTGCAATAGCAAGTAGTGCTGCCAGAACCAGCATGGCGCGAATGGAGAAAAGGCTGGCAAAGCCCGGAATGAGGGCTGCCCCCAAGAAGAACACCAGCACCACCCCGATGAAGGCGACCAGAGCGCGATTTGTAGCCAGTGCCTTAATCATGACTGTGCCACCTTGCGTCGGAAATAGAGTTTGAGTTTTTCGGAGTTGAGGCAGACAGCCAGAACAAGTACTGCGCCATAGACTGCCTGCAGCACGAAGGTCGAGACGTTGAAGGCCGTCAACATGCTTTGCAGCAGGAAAATACATGCTGCACCTAGAAATGCTGCGGTTAATCCGCCAACACCGCCGGCGAGGCTAACGCCGCCAAGGGCGATTGCAGCAATAGCTATCAGCGTATAGCCGGGGCCGATGATCGGATCACCCGAGCCAATGAGAGCTGTGAGCGACAATGCTGCCAGTCCTGCAAATAATCCGGCCAGAACGTAAGCGATGAAGCGTACGAGAGGAACATTGACACCAGCGGTGTAGGCGGCTCGATCCTCGCTGCCGACGGCCATAAGCGCCTCATAGAAAGGCAGGCGTTTGATACCGATCCATATCAGAACCGCAGCGCCCACTGGCAGAATGGACCATGGACCCGCCAAAGATGACAGCCATGCAGGCACCGAGCCAGATGGGGACGGCAGGATGGTGAGTGCCAGCCCGCCAAAGATCAAGTAGGTGCCAAGCGTTGCAACAATTGGCTGAATGCGGATGATCGCCGCCAGAAGGCCATTTAATGCGCCAGCTAGAATGCCGAGTGCAATTGCTGCGGGGATAATGATGAAGGGCGAGGATATGCCGCCTTTTGTGATCAGTATCTGAACGAGAATGACATTGATCAAACCCACGAGCGGACCAACGGAAATGTCAATCGAGCCGCGCCCGGCAAGAAACGGGATGGTAATTGCGAGCGAAGTCAGCAGCAACGGGGCCGCAAGCCCCAACACCGAGCCCCAGTTTGACGGTGCAAAGCGTACCGGGTTAAGCACAATATTGATGACAAGCAGAATGATGAACAGGATTGCGGCGAGCCGTGTTTCCTGACTGCCGCAGAAGATGCGCCGAAAGCCGCTTTTGTTGTCGGTTAAGATCATAGCTCCACCTCATCCTGTCCGAACATGGCTGCAAGGACGCCCGACATCGACATTTCGGATTTGCCGATGGTTTTTGAGCATTCAAAATCGCGGAACACTGAAACGCTGTCGCAGATTTGCAGGATTTCTTCGATTTCGCTCGACAGGATGACGAGCGCGATACCTTCTTCACGGGCGAGTTTACGGAAGGCTTCATAGAATTTCATGCGGGTGTTGAGATCAACGCCGCGTGTCGGATCGTTGAGCAGCATTACACGCGGTTTGAGCGCCAAAAGCCGCGCGAGCAGCACTTTTTGCTGATTGCCGCCGCTGAGTGCCGTGATCGGCGCTTCCATTGCCGGATAGCGGATAGATAGAAATTCGGTATATCGCTGCAGCTCTTCCTTCTGTTTGCGGCGGTTGAGAATGCCACCCCATGAAAAACGTGGCATGGAAGGCATGCCAAAATTGTCGAGTACGGAAAGCACAGGGAAAATGCCGGTCGCGCGCCGGTCACGCGGTAAATAAACCACACCGCACCTGGCTGCATTGTGATGATTGCTATAGGCACTCTGCACGCCGGACCGGGTGACGATTTCTACCTTTGAATGACGAGGCTGATTGAAGCCTGCAAGCGCCAGCAGAAACTGCTCTTGGCCATGTCCTTCAAGACCTGCAAGTCCGGTAATCTCACCTGCGCGGATGGTGCCTGATAGCGCTTCGCGCCCCGGGGCAAGCACGAGATTTTCATAGGTAAGAATGATTTGATCATTCAACATGGAGATGAGCCTCCGGCGCCATGAGTTCCAGAAGGATCTGGCTGTTTATCTGCTGCCTTTTGAGCGTATCGACAACATGGCCACTGCGCAGCACCGTGACCTCATCGGAAAGGCGTTTCACTTCTTCCAGCCGGTGCGAAATGAAGATCACAATATTGCCGGATGCAGCATAATCTTCGATTGTTTCAAAGACGAGATCACGATCTGCATAGTCGAGCGCTGCTGTTGCTTCATCGAGAAGCAGGATCGAAGGACGGCTGATGAAGGCGCGCGCAATCACAACGAGCTGCTGCGCTGCAAGTGACAGGCTACCCGCCGCTGCGTGCAAGTCGATCGGAAAGCGTGCAATTTTTGACAGAACTGCATGGGCTGCCTTTTCGCGCACTGATTTGCTGACTTTACGGGTAATGAGCCCGTCAAATCCGAGAAAGATATTCTCGAGCACCGAACGATGCGGAGCGATCAACACTTCCTGAAAAACCGTCGCAAGGCCCAGTGCCTTCATATCTGCAGGCGATCTGGCCGAGACGGTTTTGTCGTTGAGAACGACACGCCCATGCGTGGGGGCGACCACGCCAGACAATATTTTCAGCATCGTGCTCTTGCCTGATCCGTTCTCCCCTAGGATCGTATGAACCCCATGGCTGAAAATCACATTGGCATTTGTGAGCGCAATTGTTTCACCATAGCGCTTTTCAAGGTTTTCAACCTGTAGTGACATGACCGGAGTGTGCGTGATGTTGGGCAGCCCCGCTTCGGCAAGCAGCCTGTGTATGCTGGACGTGCCCAGCGGGGGATGCTCAGAGTCTGGCATAATGAAATGACTTTCTGCATGCGATAAGCGAAAGTCATTGCCAATGGTTTGGGCCAAGTGATTTGGACCAATTTGATCTTGGCAATGACGTTATTCAGCACGTGGTCCTGCAAGCTCTCACTTGGAGCAGGAGGCTGGAACTTTCGCGAAATCATAAAGCGCGGTGGCACTTCCGTTCGAGAAGTAGCCATTGAGCAGTTCTTCCGGGAATGGATCCTGCGGCGGTATCGGGAAGATGGCCGCGGAATCTGGCTTCATGCAGTCTTTGTACCAATTTGGAAGGTCGGCCTGCGTCACAAGCGGCATCGGAGCGATGATCGTGTTGACGAGCGGCTTCTGACCTTCAAGAACCCGTAATGCCACACGGAAGGCGTTCTGAGCTGCAACATGCGGTGATACTTCACCGCCATAGAACTTGAACGTGTCCTGATTGGCATTCCAGTAGCCAAGTGCATCGCCTGAAATGGAAGCGGCAATCAAGGGAAGCGGACGGCCCGCCTGATGGAAGGCTTCCGCAATAAAGCGTGCTTCGCTGCCCGTCGACCAGACTGCATCAATTTGCTGCGGTGTGGTGGCAAGTGCCTGAAGCACTGCCGATTTCGTTGTCGTGCCGGTCCACTCGCCGCTCACTTTACGGGCAATCTTGAGATTACCGGCCTCTTCAACCGCTTTTTCAAGTCCAGCATTTTCCTGCTGTACAAGCGGATGACCGGAAATGCCCTCAACCTGAAGGACTGTGCCGCCATCTTTGAGCACTTCCGCAATGCCTTTGCCCATCTGGTAGCCCCAGAGGTTCTGGTTGTGCATGACATTGATCGCATTAGGGGTCGTTACGGAACCAGCGGACGTTATAACCGGAATGCCAGCCTTATAGGCATCGTCAATCACTGCATTGAGCGCGGTGGAAGAACCGGCAATCGTCGTGATGACATTACAGCCCTGCTCGATGAAGGCGCGAATTTGCGAAATCTGCTGTGTGGCATCACCATTGGAGTCTGAAACAACATATTCAGATACATCACCTGCGGCTATAGCTCCATCCACAAGGCGCTTGAGTTCGTCATTGAAGGTCACACGCCACGGATTGCCCATATAGGATTCCGAATGGCACCAGCGCCATGGCTTGGCGGGCGCCTTGAAATCACCATAAGCAGAAGGCCCAACTTCAACCACATCGGTGTAAAGTGCCTGAATTTCGGTTGGCAGGGTGCCGAGTAATGCCGCGCGGTCCTGATTTTGCGCACTCGCGCCCAGTGCAGATGCCGACAAAATGGCGAGTGTGAGTGCCTTCAAACCAAGGCCTGAGCAAATTCTGGTCATGTGTTCTCCTCCAGCGTGAACCTCCCGTTCACTTGTAAAAACTTTATTCACATATGCGCCATTACGTCAATTGAAAAATGTTAGCGCTAAACCAGTTTATAGAATTATCTCATAAATCATGAGGATATGAATATAAAAATGTTAGCGCTCACTATAGACAAGGCAAAAATATTGGATAGGTTCTGACGCGAATGGATTTGAGCAGGGAGTGGAGCTGCCATGGGTGTTTTATCAGGCTTTCGTGTGCTGGATTGTTCAATTGCGATGGCCGGGCCATTTGCAGCGCAGCGTTTGGGTGATCTTGGTGCCGATGTGGTGAAGGTTGAGCCGACGACAGGCGAATGGCAGCGCCATGTGGCGGCGGGCGGTGCCGAAGGCAATCGCGTTAATGTCTCTTTCCTGTCGCTCAACCGTAACAAGCGTTCGCTTGCGGTCGATCTGAAATCACCAGACGGCAAACAGGTGCTTCTTGACCTTGTCAAAACCGCCGACGTGTTTTTGCAAAATTATCGCCCGGGCGTCGCAAAGCGTCTTGGCGTCGACTACGAGTCGCTTTCAAAGATCAATCCAAAGCTGATCTATGTTTCGATCTCCGGTTATGGCGAAGATGGTCCTTATGTCCATCGTCCGGGGCAGGATCTCGTTTTGCAAGGTATGTCGGGCGCTATGCTTTCGGCAGGCCGTGAGGGCGAGCCGCCAACCGCTGCTGGGCAATATTTGGTTGATGCAATCACCGCTTATACTGCTTTTGAAGGCGCGCTTGCAGCACTTCTCCATCGCGAGCGCACGGGGGAGGGGCAGTTGGTGCAGGTCAATATGCTGGATGCGATCACCACCATTCAGATGCAGGAACTTTCGGTATTCACGGTCGGTGGCAAGCCGCAAACCCGTTCGGAAGAGCCACATGCCCATGTCTATATCCGGGCGCCTTACGGTGCTTTTGCGACCTCTGACGGCTTTATCATTGTCGCTTTTCCGAAGCTGAAAACGCTGGGTGAAGTGATCGGCGAAGACAGTTTCCTCACCATGAATGATGAGGTTGATACCTGGGCGCGCCGCGATGAAATCTTTGCCAAGACACGCGATAAGCTGAAAACGAAAACCTCTGCCGAATGGCTGGAGCTTCTTCGCGCAGCCGATATTTGGTGCGGGCCTGTCTATGGCTATGCCGATCTCGTGGACGATGAGCAAATCAAGCATAACGGCACCTTTGTCGAATATGAGCATCCGACCGAAGGCAAGGTAAAAACGCCGGGCTTCCCGATCCGCTTTTCCAAGACGCCATCGACGGTAGACCGTGGCGCACCCGTGACCGGGCAGGATACGCGGGATGTGCTGGCCGAAGCCGGATATGCGGCAGACAAGATTGAAGCACTTGAAAAATCAGGTGCCATCGTGTCGGGGAACATCTGAAATGCAGGTGATTAAAGCTCTCACCTGGGATCATCCGCGTGGCTATAATGCATTGGCGACGGCATCAAAATTACCGGATGTTATTGCTGCCGGTCTCAACATCCATTGGGACAAGCAGCCGCTAGAAGGTTTTGAATCTCACCCGATTGCTGATCTCTGCGCCCGCTATGATCTCGTGGTTCTCGATCATCCCCATGTGGGCGAGGCCATTTCCGGCGATTGTCTGCTTTCGCTTGAAGACGTGTTTGGTGCTGAAACGGTTGCTGAGCTTGCCAAGGCGAGTATTGGTCCGTCATTGACGAGTTACCGCTTTGCAGGCAAGCATTGGGCATTGCCGCTTGATGCCGCAACGCAGGTTATGGCTCTTCGTCCTGATCTCTCAGATTGCGTGCCTGTCATTTGGGATGATGTGCTTCGTCTATCGCAGCAAAGTGGCAAGGTTGCGCTTTCGCTTGCTGGCCCACATGCTTGCCTGTCTTTTCTGTCTATCGCGGCAGCTTTTGGCGAGGCACCTGCTGAAAAAGACCCGAACATACTGGTTTCAAAAAGTGTGGGGCAGCAGGTCTATGACCTGATGGCAGAACTTGCGGCGCGCAGCCCGGCATCTGTCAGGCATAAGAATCCCATCGGTATATTGGGCCATATGGCCGAGCATGACGATGTTGCATTGAGCCCGCTGGTCTATGGTTATGTGAATTATGCAGCGCCGCAAAGTGGAAAGCCTGTCGCGTTTCACAATGCGCCAAGCTCCGCCACTGGCAGCCGTCCTGGCTCAACACTGGGCGGCACGGGCATTGGTATTTCGCGCCGCGCTCACATCACCTCGTCGCTCAAAAGTCATCTTTTGTGGCTGATGAGCCGCGAAGCCCAGTCCGGTTTCATTCCCGATCATGAAGGCCAGCCATCGCGCCGCGACGCCTGGCACGACGAGCGGGTGAACCGGCGATGGGGCAACTTCTATCGCAACACGGCGGACACACTGGAGCAGGCCTATGTGCGTCCGCGCCACGATGGCTACATCGCCTTTCAGGGCAAGGCTTCGGCGCTTTTGGGGGCGGCCTTTGATGAACGTCGCCCGGCATCTGCAGTATTGAATGAGCTGCAAACTCTCTACGCCGTTTCGCGCGTGCATGCAGGTGAAAGGTAGTTTTGCATGACTGAAGACATCAAATTCGAAATCGATGGCGCGGTTGCCGTTATCACCTTGAACCGTCCGCAGAAACTCAATGCCGTGACGCCGGAAATGGCTGATGCAATCGTTGCAGCCGTGACCGAATGCAACGACAGCGACACGATCCGTTGCGTTATTCTGACGGGCGCTGGAGAACGTGCATTTTGCGCGGGCTCGGATATTCGCGAACTCGATACCTATGAGACGCCTTGGCAGTTCCGCAACCGGCCGGATTACTGCGATGCATTCCGCGCGCTTCTTAAGCCATCGATTGCGGCCGTCAATGGTTATGCCTTTGGTGGCGGGCTTGAAACCGCGATGTCCTGCGATATCCGCATTGCGTCTGAAAATGCGCAATTTGCTGCACCTGAGATCAAACTCGGTTGGATCGGTGGTGGTGGCATGGCGGCCCATCTGGCGCACTCTATTGGCGCATCCAACGCAGCGTTGATGATTATGACAGGCGACCCGATTTCAGCCGAGAAGGCGGAGCGCTGGGGGCTTGTGAGTGAAGTCGTGCCGCAGGCTGATCTGCTCACGCGGGCGCGCGAAATTGCGAGTGTGATCTCATCGCGCGCACCGATTGCTGCCGAAACCGCGAAGCTCAACCTCAAAGCTTCTGTCTCGATGCCGCTTGAAAAAGCCATCGAGTATGAGCGCGACCTGCAAACCATCTGCTTTGCAACTGCTGATGCGCAGGAGGGGCGAGCGGCGTTCAAGGAGAAAAGAGCGCCGGTTTTCAAGCGGCGCTAACAAAGGCCGGGGGCTTTATATACGTCAAATCGAGGGAGAGGGATTTTGACAACCGAAACTAAAAGCAAGCAGAAGGCGCTTGGCAGTACGATTTTTGCCAGCACCATCGGCACCGTCATTGAATGGTATGACTTCATTCTTTACGCGACGGCTGCAGCGCTGATCTTCAATCATCTGTTCTTTCCGCAATTCGATCCGACTACCGGTATCATTGCGTCTTTTGCGACCTATACGGTCGGCTTTCTGGTGCGTCCGCTTGGCGGCATCGTCTTTGGCTGGATGGGCGATCGCATCGGGCGCAAGCCTGTGTTGATGCTTACCCTTCTGATGATGGGTATCAGCACCACATTGATCGGTTGCCTGCCGACTTATGATTCAATCGGTATTTGGGCACCGATCCTGTTGCTGGCTCTTCGCGTCGTTCAGGGGCTTGGTGCTGGTGCAGAATATGCGGGCGCTGTGGTCATGGCGGGGGAAATCGCAGGCAATCGCCGCGGTTTCTTTGCAAGTCTTCCTGCCGCAGCTGTTGATGTGGCGACAATTCTTGCAGCAGGCGTCTTTGCGCTTTTCACGCTTCTGCCGGAAGAAGCCTTCATGAGCTGGGGCTGGCGCGTGCCGTTCCTTTTGAGCGGTCTGGTGCTGTTTCTTGGCATCTACATTCGTCAGAAAGTGCCAGAATCGCCTGAGTTTTTGCAGGTAAAGGAAGAGCGTCGCGACGCCAAACTGCCGGTGCTTGAAGTTCTGCGGGACCACCCAAGAACGATGCTGGCGGCAATGGGCGCAAACCTCGCTCCAAACCTGTCCTATGTGTTTCAAACATTCACATTGGCCTACGCGACATCTAAGCTCGGTTTCCCGCGGGAAATCATTCTTATGGGCGTGATGCTTTCAAGTGCATTCGGTGCGGTTATGTGCGTGGTATTTGGCGCTCTATCTGACCGTGTTGGCCGCGTGCCGATCATGGCTATGGGTTCCGCTGCAGCTGCAATTTACTCGCTGGTCTATTTCCAGCTTCTGGGTGCCGGTACGCCTTGGACTGCAGTGGTGCTGATTATCATCGGCCATGCGATTGGTGCGCGTTCTTCGTTCGGCGTTCAGCCATCGTTTTACTGCGATATTTTTCCAACGGAAGTTCGCTACAGTGCGATTGCCTTTGCGCGAGAAGTAACGGGCGCGCTCTTTGTTGGCCCACTGCCGCTGCTCGCAACAGCTCTGGTAAGCTGGTACGAATCCGCCTGGCCAGTCGCCGTGATTACTGCGCTTTATTGCCTGATCACCACGGTGTCCGTGCTCTCTGTTGAGAAAGCGCAAAAGCTTGATGCGGAAGCCAGAGAACGACGCGATCTGGTTGAACAAAAAGCGTAGCCGCGAATTCGCAACTACGCTTAAAGTGGTTCCAGTTAAGATTAAATCGTTGGAACCGCTTCGCACTTTTGCTGAAAATGCTATAAATTTGAGAATACTCTGACCGGGTTCCGGTCAGAGTTTTCCAGTCAAGGCTGCATTCAGCAAATCGAGTGCGCCCTGTTTTGTGAGCTCGATTGGATTGCCGCCAGCCGTTGGATCGACGATGGCCATCTCGGCGATGAGGTCTTTGCGGGCTGTATCCAGTTCAAGGCCTTTGACGAATTCCGGCAATGTATTCGGCACGCCGAGGTCTGTGCGCAGCTTCAAGATAGCATCAACAAAGCCATCGAAACCACCTTCAATATCCAGATAATCGGCAAGGCGTTCAATGCGCTTTTCGATAGCTGCCTGGTTGTGCTTGAGCACATAGGGCATGAAGACGGCATTGGTCATGCCATGATGCGTGTCGTAAAGCGCGCCGATTGGGTGAGAGAGGGAGTGGATGGCACCAAGCCCTTTCTGAAACGCAGTTGCTCCCATTGAAGCTGCGGCCATCAGATTGGCGCGCGCTTCAATATCTGCCCCATCGACATAAGCTTTGGGCAGATTTTCAAACACAAGACGGATGCCTTCAACCGCAATGCCGTCAGCCATCGGATGAAAGCCCGGTGCGCAATAGGCTTCCAGACAATGTGCCAATGCATCCATGCCGGTTCCTACCGTGATGAAGGGCGGCATACCGGTCGAAAGCTCTGGATCGGCAATGACCGTTACAGGCAGCATTTTGGGGTGGAAAATGACTTTTTTTGTATGGGTGGATTCATTGGTCAGCACGCCGGCGCGTCCAACTTCCGAGCCGGTACCAGCGGTTGTCGGTACTGCGATGATAGGTGCAATCGCATTGCTGTCGGCGCGGGTCCACCAGTCGCCAATGTCTTCAAAGTCCCAGACATCGCGGGTCTGGCCTGCCTGAAAAGCGATGAGCTTGCCTAGATCAAGCGCCGAGCCTCCACCAAAAGCAATCACGCCGTCATGCTTGCCGTCTTTAAAAACCTGCACACCAGCATAAAGATTGCTTTCAACCGGATTGGGCTTCACATCGGAGAAGACTGCATATTTGACGCTGGCTCCTTCAAGAATAGCGAGTGTGGAAGCGACGACGGGAAGTTTTGCGAGGCCGGGATCGGTAACGAACAATGGGCGTTCAATACCGGCTGCTTTGAGAACTGCAGGCAGTTCCTTTATGCGACCTGGCCCAAAAAGCACGGTTGTCGGGAAATTCCATTTGGCAGTCAGAGTGGTCATGTCATTTTTTCCGAATAATGCGTCAGAGAAATTGTTCAGATTTTTTCACGCAGGTGGAAGGATTTTGGTCGCGTGAGATTGCTGTAACCAATGGGCGAAAGGGCAGCACCCTTGCCGGTATCTTTCACCCCTGTCCAGACCAGTGCCGGGTCGAGGTAATCGCAGCGGTTCATGAAGACCGTTCCGGTCTCGATGCGGTCGCCAAGGCTCGCTGCATGGTCCGTGTCGCTTGTCCATAACGAAGCGGTGAGGCCGTAGATGCTATCATTCATCAGCGCGAGCGCTTCCTCATCATTGCGCACTTTCATGATGCCAACAATGGGGCCAAAGCTTTCTTCACGCATGACACTCATCTGGTGGTCGACATGAGTTAGCACTTCTGGTGCAATATAAGGTGAACTGGCGATGTCGCTCTCAACCTTCATATTGACGTGCGCTTTGGCACCCTTGCGCAAGGCTTCGGCCTTCTGCTCGCGGATGAGATCGGCAAATCGTGCCTGCGCCATCGGTCCCAGCGTGGTTGCGCTATCGAGCGGATTGCCGACCACATATTGCTTTGTGAGGTCGATGAATCCATCGACGAAGCGGTCATAGACGGCCTCATGCACATAGATACGTTCGATACCGCAGCAGCATTGACCGGAATTGAAAAAGGCACCATCGACCAGATTGGCAACGGCATGGTCGAGATTGACGTCGGGCAGCACATAGGCCGGGTCTTTTCCGCCAAGCTCGAGCCCCAGCGACATGAAAGTGCCGGAGGCTGCCTTTTCGATTGCCCGGCCACCGCCGACGGAGCCGGTAAAATTAATATGGTCGATTGAGCCAGACCCCAGCAGCTTTTCCGTAGATGTATGATCAAGAACGATATTCTGGAACACGCCTTTTGGAATACCAGCCTTCTCAAATGCTTGCGCGAAGCGTTCGCCCGTTAGCAGAGTTTGTGTGGCGTGTTTAAGAAGAACAGTATTGCCCGCCATCAATGCCGGAATGACCGTGTTGACGGCGGTGAGATAGGGATAGTTCCAAGGTGCGATGACCATGACCACGCCGAGCGGAACGTGCTTTACGTAACGGCGAAAGCCATCTTTCTGTGCTGGAACATAAGGCTCCAGTGCTTCTTCTGCGATGTCGATCATATACTGACCGCGTTCCTGAACGCCGCCATTCTCGCCGCCATAGCGCGTAGGCCGCCCCATTTGCCATGCGATTTCGGGGATGATCTCGTCCTGCAGTGCAGCGAGCGCATCAAGTGCCAAACGGCAATAGTGTGCGCGTTCTGCGATACTTGTAGCTGCCCAGCCGTGTTGCGCCCGGCGCGCCGCTGTGACCGCCGCATGGATCGCGGTGTCACTGGCATAGGCGCGTTCTGCATAAATCGAGCCATCGATAGGGGAGATAATTCTGGCCGTGCCGCTCATTGGGCAATTCCTCTATGCTTTATATAATTTAATAGCGTTCAAAACCGCGATGCAGTTCCCAGTCTGTGACGCGGCGGTCATATTCAATCTGCTCCCAGTGCGCGGTGTGGACATAGTGATTGACCACTTTTTCACCGAGCGCTTCCTTGAGGAATGCCGAGTTTTTGAGGGCCTCTGCCGCTTCACGTAGCGTGTATGGAATTTCCTTGAGTTTGACCGCGCTGTAGGCGTCCCCCACAAATGGGTCTTCCAGCTCCAGATTTTCGTCGATCCCCCTAAGCCCTGCTGCAATAAGCGCTGCAAAGGCCAGATAAGGGTTGAGATCGGCACCGCCGATCCGGCACTCGATGCGAATGCCTTTGGTGCCTTCGCCGCAGAGCCGGAAACCCGCCGTGCGATTGTCCTGGCTCCACATGATTTTTGTGGGTGCGAATGTGCCCGCCTGAAAACGCTTGTAGGAGTTGATATAGGGTGCCAGAAAATAGGTGTAATCAACAGCGTACTTGAGCTGGCCCGCCACCCATGAGCGCATAAGCGGCGTCATCGTATTGGGTGCTTTGGGATCGAAGAACAGCGGTTCTTTGCCGTCGGCACTCCAGATGGAGTTGTGGATATGGCTCGAGCTTCCCGCTCTGCTATAATCATACTTCGCCATGAAAGTGATACACTTGCCATGGGCCTCGGCAATTTCCTTCATGGCATTTTTCATAATGACATGGCGGTCGGCCATTTCCAGCGCTTCTGCGTAGCGAACATTGAGTTCCTGTTGTCCCGGTCCCCATTCACCTTTGGAGTTTTCAACCGGGATACCCGCGGCACCCAGATGATTGCGCATGGCGCGCAGAACCTGCTCTTCCTTGGTGGTTAGATGGATGACATAATCCTGCACATAAGGAGAGGCGGTTTCCATCTCCTGCCAGCGTTTTGCGCGTGCGGTTTTATATGTCTCGTCAAAAAGATAGAATTCGAGTTCCGACGCGAAATAGGCGCGATAGCCGCGCTCGTGCAGACGCGCGAGCTGCTTCTTGAGGATAGCGCGCGGCGAATGTGCAAGATCTTCATGATCGTGGTGATCCAGCACGTCGCAGAGGACGATTGCTGTCTTTTCCAACCATGGCGCGCGGCGCAATGTTGAGAGATCGGGCTTTATGACAAAATCGCCGTATCCCTTGTCCCAGCTTGCGGCCTCATAGCCTGGAACCGGTTCCATATCGATGTCGTCTGCCAAAAGATAATTGCAGCCATGCGTTTCATCATGGGCGGATTCCACAAAGAATGGTCCGTAGAAGCGTTTGCCAATCAGACGCCCTTGCATGTCAACAAAACATGCAAGAACGGTGTCAATCTCGTCATTTGCGACGGCTTTTTTTAGTGTGTCGAAAGTCAACTGTTCGGCCATTTAATGCTTCGCTCCTCACGGGATAAAATCATGGGCGCCGCGCATTTTTACGCGACGCCCTAAACTGTTAACTGTATCGATAAGGCGCACCCGCATTGCGCATGGTTTCCTGATACTTCTTCAGGATTGCGACCACTTTGGCATTGCGTTCGCTCTGCTTGGCAACATCGTCCCAGAACTCAAGCGCGGCGTCTTCAATCTGCTTCCATTCGGATTCTGGAATGGTGGTGAGTTCGAGTTTGCCGCCGGTGGTGCGATAATGCGCTTCACCCCACCAGTACCAATGTTGTCGATGATAGTGCGAGGAATCCATCGCTAGTCGGAACAGCGTTTTGAGATGGTCTGGTACTGCCTCCCATTTTTCAGTATTCGCGAAATAAGAGCCAGCCCATGCACCATTGATGTTGTTGGTAAGGTAGTATTTGTTGATGTCGGCCCAGCCGACAGTATAAGCCTCGGTTGCGCCGCACCAGGCAACGCCGTCGAGTTCGCCGGTCTGAATGGCGACCTCGATGTCTTCCCACGGTAGCGTCACAGGTACGACGCCAAACTTTGTGAGGAAGCGTCCGCCCGTCGGGAAGGTGAAGACGCGCAACCCCTGAAGGTCGGCAACGCTGCGGATGGGCTTGGTGGTAACGAAGTTACATGGGTCCCACGAACCAGCACTCAGCCATGTGACGCCCGGAATTTCCTTATAGGCTTCTTCCCAGATTTCATTGAGGCCATACCAGTTAAACAGTGCTGGCACATCGAGACTGTAGCGGGACGCGAATGGGAAATAAGCCCCGAAAACGGCAACATCGACAGGTGATGCCATGGAGTCATCATCGCTCTGTGCCGCATCAATTGTACCTGACTGCACAGCACGGAAAAGTTCGCCCTGCGGCACAAGCTGATCAGCAGTATAAAGTTCGATCACCATTTCGCCGTTTGCAGCCTTATTAAAAGCATCGATCGACGGCTTGATAACGTGTTCTGCGAGTGCTGGACCGGCATAGGTCTGCAGCCGCCATTTAATGGGGCTTTGTGCCCGCACATAAGGTGTAGCCAGTGTGGTGGCGCCTAACGCCCCCACGGTTGTCAGCCCCGCTCTTTTGAGAAAGTCACGTTTATTAAGCTTGTTATTCTCGCTCATGCCCATTCTCCCAATTGTTGTTTGATGTTCCCTTTGTTGCTGCTGGTCTGGCCGCTTTCCGGCTCTTTTGACCATTCTTATGCGTGTTCCTCCGTAATTGTTTTCATCGGCCCATGTACCAGTTCGGCAGCCACATCGCGATCTCAGGAAAGATCATTAGAATGATAATGGTCAGCACCATGAGAAAGAAGAATGGAACGATGGATCGATAGATATCCATCAATGTCACCTCCTTCGGCGCCAACGCTCGCATCATGAAGAGATTATATCCGAATGGCGGCGTGATATAGGCAATCTGGCAGGTGATGGTGTAGAGAATGCCAAACCATATGGGGTTGAATCCGAGGCTCTTGACCAGTGGAATATAGAGAGGCGCCACGATCACCAACATAGCGGTGTCGTCAAGGAACATGCCCAATATGATGAAGGAAAAAAGCATCAGAATTAGAATTGTCCAAGGCGACAAATCAAAAGTTCCAAGTAAAAGCCGTTCGATTGCCTTTACTGCTCCAAGGCCGTCATAGACTGACGAGAAGCAAAGTGCAGCCAGAATGATCCAAAGGAACATACAGGTGATGGTCAGGGTGTTGCGGGTGGTGGTTTCCCACACGGCTTTTGTCAGACGCTTGGTGAACAGTGCAGCCAGAGTTGCCAGCAGAGCCCCGATGGCCGAGCTTTCCACGAGGCTTGTGATACCCGTCAAAAACATTCCCATCATGGTACCGAAGATTACCAGCGGAAGCAGCCCCACTTGAAGTGAGGAGATTCGCTCGGCCCAGGTAATCCGCTCGAGCTCCTCCTTGGGTAGGGTTGGTCCAAGCTCGGGGTTCAAGCGGCAACGGATATAAATATAGATGGCAAAAAGTGTAGCCATCAGCAGACCTGGACCGATGCCCGCCAGCCAGAGTTGGAGAACTGGCTGACGTGCGATCATTGCGTAAAGGACGAGAACCACACTTGGCGGAATCAGAATGCCGAGCGAACTACCAGCCTGAATAACGCCTGTCACCATGACCTTATTATAACCGCGCTTCAAAAGTTCAGGCAGGGCGACGGTTGCACCAATAGCCATCCCGGCCACGCTCAGGCCGTTCATGCAGGAAATGATAACCATCAGGCCGATGGTGCCCAAAGCCAGACCGCCGCGAATGCCGCCGAACCACACGTGGAACATGCGGTAGAGATTGCTGGCGATACCGGATTCCGAAAGCATGTAACCCATGAAGACGAAGAACGGCACCGTGATCAGCGGATACCAGTTCAGTACCGCGAAAGTAGCATTGTAAGGCATCTCGAAAGAGCCTTTGCCCCAGAGCAGAAGGGCCGCAATCGCGCCGACAAAACCGATGACACCGAAGACACGCTGCCCCGTCATCAGCAGCAGCATCATTGTGGCAAACATGAAAAGGGTGATGAGTTCCGAACTCATATGTGATGCCCTTCCTCAATCGCCGATCCTGCAATTGTATTGATTGGCTTTCCGCGTAACGACGCCCAATCCTTGAAGAAGTTCGAGATACATTGCAGAAGGAGGAGGAAGATACCGACCGTCATGATGAGTTTAATTGGCCAGAGCACTGGTGCCCATGCCGTATAATTTTTCTGGCTGTAGGTGATTGCGTAATTGGTTGATGAAATCCCACCCATCACCATCACGCCGAGATAGAAGATGATGAAGAGAATGGTGATCATGTCTGTGATAGCTTTTTTGCGCGGTGTGAGGCGATCAAAGAACAGATCCATCCGCACATGCGCGCCCTGTTGCATGGCGTAAGCGCCGCCCAGCAGATAATAGGCTGAAAGCAGAAACTGGGACATTTCGAGCACCCAGTTGACCGGTACGCCCAAAACAACACGCGAGAAGGTCGAATAAAGAAGACATGCGCCGAGCACGAAGAACAGATACATCGCAAAACGCCCGACATAGTAGTTCAGTGCATCAACATATTTGACGAACAGTCTGATTGGCTTGGGCATTTCCCGCTCCTTCAGGCTTTCGATCCGCTGAGTTGAGTTTGAGAGGCAAGATCGTTTCCGATTGCCGCGAAAATTGTAATTAGCCGTTCTGCCCATTGCGCTTGTGTTTCTGCACCCGCAATTTCGTTGTTGCGCAGTTCGATCATCACGCAAGGCGTGTTGCGTGGGCGCGCGTGGCGTTCCAGCGTGTAATAGACCCGGTCGGCGGGCGAGTAAGGCTCGTTGATGCCGACATTCAGGTTCTTGTCTTGCGCAAGCGCTGCAATCAGCGGCTTTGCAATGCGATCATCCTCATCATGGATGATTCCGATCTGCCACGGCCGTGAGACACTACGATAAACCGGCGTGAACGAATGGATGGTGACGATCCAGGACGGCAATCCACGCTTTGCGCGTTCCGCGATAACTTCTTCGATGCGCGTATGAAAAGGCCGGTGCGAAAGGTCGATCCGTGCAGTGCGTTCAATCGAGCTCAGGTCATGATTGCCGGGGATGAGAGTGGTTTCGCTGATCTCCGGTATCAGGTCAGTTGCGTGGAGTGGCCGATTGCAATCAATCAGCAAACGAGACAGCCCGGACTCCACCAGAGGCGCGTTCAAACCTGCACTCAGCCGACGCGCAACCTCAACTGCGCCTGGATCCCAGGCGATGTGCGCTTTCAGTGCTTCAGCATCTAAACCAAGGCTGTTGAAGCGTTCCGGAATCAAGTTTGAAGCATGTTCGCAGACTAACAGCCAAGGGCTGTTGCCGTTCCCATTTACGACAATAACAGGCGCGCACGAAGCCGTGCGATCTTCTCGCTCGTCCGTCATTCTGTTTGTTCCCCGCGCTGTAACTTATGTTACGTTTTTTCAGATTATGCGCTATTGCGGATTATTTGATACGGCCTATGATAATTTGTCAAACACAATTTCGCCCAAATTTAAAAAGGGCAGGCTTGAATGGAAACAGCGTGCAGACGAGTGCCACAGTCGCTGAACTGATCAATGAACGGATCGATGCAATGCCTGCGGGAGAGCGAAGCGCTGCGCAGACGCTGATCGCGAATTATCCTATGTTGGGTTTGAAAACGGTCGCTGAATTCTCCGCACAGGCCGGGGTCAGTTCGCCGACAATCCTGCGTTTCGTCAATCGCCTGGGTTTCCAGAATTATCCTGATTTTCAGGCTCGTTTGCAGGATGAGCTTGCTGCCCAATTACAGTCTCCGCATCATCGCAATGCGCGGCCGGACAAAGAGCAGGACAAGGCCTATCCGGCTGTCGAGCATACGCTTGAGAATATCCGCGAAAGCTTCCGGCATTTGGGCGAGAAGCAACTTAAACAGGCAGTTGCTGCTCTTTGTAACTCCAAGGGCAATGTTTACCTGATCGGCGGACGTTTCACCGACCCTATCGCGCAATATATGGCAGCGCATATGACCATTATCCGGCCTAATGTTTTTCATCTTGGCGGGCAGGAAAGTGTATGGCGGGATCGTCTGCTTGATATGGGCAAGCGTGATGTGCTCGTGGTGTTTGATATTCGCCGTTATCAGGACAGTCTTCTGAGGCTGGCGGAGAAGGCGCGAGGGCGCGGGGTGGAAGTTATCCTTGTGACTGACCAGTGGCTTTCGCCGATCGCGCGGGTATCGCGTCATGTTCTTGCAGGCCGCATAGCGGTGCCGTCTGCATGGGACTCATCGGCGGCACTTTTCGTGCTGGCTGAAACAATCATTCGTGAAATGACGCGCGTTCTTGAAAAAGACAGTGCGGCCCGTATCGCTGAACTCGAAGCATTACGCTGATTACCAGTTGAGAGCTTAACTCGGGTATCCCTCTGAAAAATAGTCGCTTCGGCGCTGCGGGAACGTCGTTCCTTCGCCGCATCGTTGGTTTGCAGCTTTTTTAACGCGCTCAAAAGATTTTTCTCAATAGAAATGAAAGCACAAAAGCTGCTTGACTCAACTTATGACATAAGTCATATGACAGAGGCTGCGTTTACTCGACGAGGATCGGGGTATTCAAAAGACGCCGCGGGAGGAAAGGTCGAAGCGCAACAGGGAGCGTGCTTGGACAAAAAAGCTGGAGGAAATCATGTTTACGAAACTGTTCAGGCGGTTTGCGCTTGCGGCATCTTTCGCGTCTGTTGTGTGCTTTGGTACATCATCGGCGATTGCTCAGTCTCTGTCAGATATCACTGGAAAAGGCACTGTAACGATCGGTGTACTGACGGGCATTCCGCCCTATGATACGGTTGATGCCAGCGGCAAAACCGATGGCTTTCTCGTCGATGTAGCACGCGATGCGGCTAAGGCACTTGGCGTCAATCTCGAAGTTGTGCCGGTTAATAACGCTTCTCGTTCTGCGGCACTTGAGTCCGGACGCGTTGACTTTTTGATTGCGCAGATGACAGCGACGCCGGAACGCGCAAAGACATTTCTCATGACCAATCCCTATGGCGCTTATGAAATGCGTTTCATTGCCGCCAAGGATTTGAAGGTCGAAACTCTGCAGGATCTGGCTGGAAAGCGCATCTCGGTGCCAAAGGGAAGTACGCAGGATGTGGCGGTCAGCGGCTATGGCATCGAAGGACTGGAAGTTGTCCGTTTTGATGACGATGCGCTAGCAATGCAAGCCCTGATTTCAGGCCAAGTCGATGCGACAGCGGCGGTGGCAACAGTTGCAGAAGACATCATAAAAAAGCGCAACCTCACCAATCTGGAGATCAAGAAAGACGTTCCGATCTTTACGCTCTATTGGTCGATGGCTACCCGTAAAGGCTCGACAGAGCTGCATCAGTGGCTGAACAACTTCATCTATTATCAGGAAGTGACCGGTCGCCTGAATGAACTCCACGAGAAGTGGATCGGCGGGCCTATTCCTGGTGGAAAACTCCCGACGTTCTAAGCCTTTTCTGTCTGATCGGCGTCGCATGCCGCAATGTATGCGACTGCCTGTTCCTTCATGCCGTGTTCTTTGTGCAAGGCCCTGCCCGATGAAAGAATATGCATAAAAGTTAAAGTGTTACGGCATCTCGCAACCCCGCTTCTGCGCCGCTGTTAACTCTGAAAGATCAACACAATGGCCTATGAAATGGACTTCGCTCCGGTCCTAGCCCGAGCACCCGAGCTTGTAACCGGAACAATCAACACGATAATCCTGTCAGCAGAGGCAATTGCCATCGGCCTTACGATTGGTCTTGCTGTGGCCCTGCTGCGCTTTGATGGCCCACGCTGGGGCAGGAAAATCGGCGCGGTCTATGTTGAAGCATTCCGCAATACACCGCTTCTGGTGCAACTCTTTCTGATCTACTTCGGCTTGCCTTACACAGGGATCAAGCTGGACGCCAATCAGGCGGCGATATTCGCTGTTTCACTTAATCTTGGAGCCTATTCGGCAGAGATATTTCGCGCAGGTCTGATCGCCATTCCCAAGACCCAGATTCAGGCTGGTCTGGCACTTGGCCTGTCTCAGTTTCAGGTCATGCGCTACGTGGTTTTGGTTCCTGCGCTTCGCATCATCTATCCGGCATTGACCGGCCAGCTGACGCTGACCTTGCTTGGCACTTCGATTGTGTCGGCGGTTTCGGCGAAGGAGCTGACCATGGCAGCAGGAACGATCGAGTCACAGACGTTCAGGAGCCTAGAAACCTTCTTGATCGTGGCCGCCATCTATATCTGCATCACGTTTTTCTTCCGCTTCATCTACATGCTGTTTGGTCTCTGGTTGTTCCGCCGCCGCGTGGATGTGGGCAATGAAACTGGGGCGCTGACGCTCGACGTTCAGGAGCAAAAGCCATGATCCAGTCATTCGGATGGACAAGCATTCAGTTTCTGATCCAGGGCCTTTGGTGGACAGTAGGTCTCTCGCTTATCACTTTCGTCTGCGGTGGCATTCTCGGATTGCTGTTTGCGCTGGGGCGCTCGCTCGGGCCGAGGTGGCTGCGCTGGATCATCATGGGCTACATTCAGCTCGTGCAGGCAACACCGCTTCTGATCCTGCTGTTCTTATCATTCTATGGTCTTAGCTTCCTTGGCTTTTACTTTCCACCGCTGGCAGCCGCAGCAATCTCGCTGACGATCTACACGACAGCGTTTCTGGCAGATATTTGGCGCGGTTGCATTGAGTCGATCCCCCGAGCTCAGTGGGAAGCTTCGGATTCGCTTGCGCTCAGTGGTACCCAAACGCTGCGCTACGTGATCCTGCCGCAAGCCTTTCGCATAGCACTTGGTCCAACAGTCGGCTTTATGGTGCAGGTGATCAAGAATACGTCGGTGACGGCTTTGATCGGCTTTGTCGAGCTTACCCGCGCCGGACAGCTTCTCAACAATATGACCTTCCAGCCTTTCCACGTCTTCCTGACGGTCGCAGTGATGTACTTCGCCCTTTGCTACCCGTTGTCGTGGTGGAGCGAGAAATTAAAGGAGCAGAAAAATGCCAGCGCTGCGCATTGATAACCTGCAAAAATCTTTCGGCTCTCTGCCTGTTCTAAAAGGTGTGGACCTCTCGGTTGAGCCTGGTGAAACCGTTGCCGTTATCGGGCGGTCTGGTTCTGGCAAAAGCACGATGTTGCGCTGCATCAACGGGCTTGAGCCATTCAACTCTGGCTCAATCGAAGTGGTTGGGCATAGGCTTGATGGCACCAACAAGGGGCTACGCGATTTACGCAAGGAAGTTGGGATGGTGTTTCAGAGCTACAATCTGTTTCCGCATCTCACCGTCGCTGAAAACATCAAGCTGGCCCCGCGCCTTGTGAAGAATGTGTCCAAAGCAGAGCAGGAAAAGCTGGTGGATGAAGTGCTGTCGAAAGTAGGCTTGCTGGAAAAGAAGAATGCCTATCCAGAATCTATGTCCGGTGGCCAGCAGCAGCGTGCGGCGATTGCCAGATCGTTGGCAATGAAGCCTAAAGTCATGCTGTTTGACGAAGTCACTTCTGCACTTGATCCGGAACTGACCGGTGAGGTTCTGAAGACCATCGCTGAACTCGCCAAAACTGGCATGACCATGCTTTTGGTAACGCACGAGATGGGTTTTGCCCGTCGTGTCGCGACCCACACCGTCTTCATGCATCAGGGAAAAGTTTGGGAGGCCGGGCTTTCCGAAGAACTTTTCGCAAATCCGAAAACGCCGGAATTGCAGGCGTTTATTTCCTCGGATGTGAAGTGAACCAACAATCATTAATTCCCCACATAACTACTGACTCAAGGAGAGAGAGCCGTGCCTGTAGTTGAAAATCTGAAACTGGCTGAAAAGCTGCGCAATGGCGAAGCGACGTTCGGCACAACATTCTACACCGGTTCGACGACAGCAATCGAGGTTGCTGGTAATTGGGGCTTGGATTTTGCCTTCATCGATGCTGAGCATACGCCCGTCAACGTCGATACCCATATGGAAAAGTTGGTGATGGCAGCGCTTCTTTCGGGGATCGCACCGCTGGTTCGTGTTCGCGGTACTAATGAATGGGATATCCGCAAGTCGTTGGAAATCGGCGCCACCGGAATTATCGTTCCCCAGGTCAATACCGCAGAGCAGGCTCGTGCAATCGTTCGTGCGGCAAAATTCCCACCATACGGCCGTCGTGGTGGCGACGCTTCATGTCGTGCCGCGGGTTTTGCCGGACCGGGCTTCCAGTGGTCATCCTACATGGAACGCGAGAACGCCAACAAGCTCGTTATCCCGATGGCAGAAAGCTTCGAATTCTTCGATAATATCGATGAAATTCTTGATGTCGAAGGCATTGATGTCATCAACTTCGGCCCAGCCGACTACTCGATTTCGCGCCGCATTTCGATCGACTATTCCATGTCGCATCCGGAAGTCGATGAGAAGTTGAGCGAGCTTATCGAAAAGTGTCATGCGCGCGACATCAAGGTCATGGCGCCATGCATTCCACCGGTTGCCGAGAGCGTAACTGCGCTCAAAAAGAAGGGCGTGGACATGATTATTATGGGTAATGACGTGATGTTCCTCAACGAAGGAAATCGTCGGGCGCGCGAAGCAATCGACGCGTCAGCCAAAGCGTAAAATCTGCAAGGAGAACCTACAATGACTGATATTTTTAGTGTCAAAGACCGCGTTGCGGTTGTGACAGGCGGACTCGGGCAGCTTGGAACGCAGTTTTCAAAGTCGTTGGCCGAAGCAGGTGCGAAGGTGGCAATCTTCAGCCGTCGCCCATTCACGAAGCAGCAGATTGCTGAAAAGTTTCCCGGACTTGAAGATCGTATCCGCCTTTATGAGGCAAGTGTCACAGACAAGGCTGCCCTAGAAGCTGCAACCAAACAACTGATCGCTGATTGGGGCGTACCTCATGTACTCGTCAACAATGCGGGTATCGATTCAAAGCCAGACGGTTCGGCAGAGCAGAATGCGCCATTTGAAGTCTATCCGCAGAAATTCTGGGATGAGATTATCGATACCAATCTGACCGGTGTTATGCTGACAAGTCAGGTTATCGGTAGCCACATGGCATCCGAAGGTCGCGGTTCAATCATCAATGTCGGTTCGATCTACGGTCTCGTTTCGCCAAACCAGGCGCTCTATGCCTATCGTGAAAAACGCGACGGCAAGCCGTTCATCAAAGCAATTTCCTATGCCGCTTCCAAGTCGGGACTTATCAATCTAACGCGCTATCTCGGCACCTATTGGGGTGAGAAGAACGTTCGGGTGAACCTGATTTCGTTCGGTGGTGTGAAGACTGCAAGCTTCGATAAAGAATTTATCGATGCGTTCCTTGATCGCGTACCAATGCGCCGCCAGGCTGAGATCAATGAATATAACGGTATCATCCGCTTCCTCGCATCCGACGCTTCGTCTTACATGACGGGTTCGAATGTCGTTGTGGACGGCGGCTTTACTGCTTGGTAAAGCTCGATATTACCGAGTAGGAAGAGGCTGAAACCAGAACCTGATTATGTCAAAACCTTGACATGAAATGCGAATTTACATATGACATATGTCATAACTCTAATGTAAATAAAACGCGATAATCGCGGCTTCGGAGCGGTAAAATGGTGATTGGTTCAGTTTCCCCTCATGTCGATCGCGGCAAGTTGCATATGCATATTGTTGCCGCGATAGAGGCACGCATTCTTTCTGGTGAGCTTCAGGTGGGAGAACGTCTGCCTTCTGAGGCCGAAATTGGCAGGACATTCGGTGTTAGCACGCGATCTGTGCGCGAAGCCATGCAGGTTCTTGAAACCAAAGGGCTGGTGCGGCGTCGCCATGGTGAAAGAGCGGAAGTTGTCCGGGATGATGTCAGCGAGTTCATGGACTCACTGGTATCGTCAGTTGGATCGCTTTTTGCGCGAGACTCGTCTTATCTCGTTCAGGCCATGGATGTGCGTCGCCTGATCGAAGTGGACGTTGCGGGGCGTCTCGCCTCTGGCGAGGGAGAGCTGCGTGATGGAGTAACTGCAGCCCTCGATGTCATGCGGAAGTCTGCCGATGATAACGATTTTTCGCGTTTCGCCGAAGGCGACGCGGCTTTCCATCGGGCTTTGGTGCAATCTTTGGGCAATGAGATTTTAACGTCACTGCACGGCAATCTTCATTCGCTCATCTCAGAGGTCATCAAAGTATCGAGCCGAGTTCCGAGCAAGAAACTGAGTGCGGGGCTGGCCGAGCATGAGAATATTTACGGGCTGATTGCAGCGGGTAATGCCAGCGATGCGCGCGAAGCGATGCGCGAACACATCACCAATAGTACGGCTTATCTCGAACAGGCGATCAGGCAATCCAGAAGCAGGCCTGAAACGGGCTAAAACGGAAGAGCAATACAATGAGCAGCTATGATTATTCGCGCGTCAATTGGGATGCCATCAATCGCCTGTCGCGCTGGTATTCGGGCGATATTCAGGATGTCATGGACAAGCATGGCTTTTATGGGTTTCTGCAGGGGCTGAGCCTGCAAAGTGTATTGAAGCCTGGGCAGGTGATCTGCGGTCCAGTCCATACGGTTCTCTATGAAAAAAGCACGCGAACCGGCCAGCCGCAGGATGTCTATCACGGCACAATCGACAATGTCGTCGAGGGCGGCATTCTGCTGGTGGACGCATCCTGTGCTGAAGGTTCTGGCACTGGCGAGCTGATGTCGACTGGTGCAAAAACTGCCGGTGCTGCTGCGACAATCGTCAATGGTACGGTGCGCGATATTGCAGAAGTGAAGAAGCTCGATTACCCGCTTTTTGCGCGTGGCGTTAGCCCGGTCGGGGTTTCTGGACGTATGGAGCCGACTAAGTCGCAAGTCGAGTTGAACATCAATGGTGTTCGTGTGCGCCCTGGCGATGTGATTTTCGCTGATATTTCGGGTGTAGTGGTTATTCCTGAAGAACTGGTTGCCGTTATCGCCGACGATGCAGATGCCAATGGTGATGGTGAAATCCAATGCCGAGAACGTATTTTGTCTGGTGAGAAGTTGCAAAGCGTCTGGCCTTTGGGCTCAACCGGGCCTGTCTGATGAGCAGTTGAACTGCTCGTAGAGGACAAGCATTGGTTCTGGAGGAGACGACCACATGCAGGATATCATTCTCGTCGCCAATGGCGACTTGCGTGAAAGCGCGAATATTCAATGCTGGCCTGAACAGGCCAATATGGAAAGCCGTCTCATTGCGGCAATCGAGAAACTTGGCAGGAAAGCGGTACGCGGACATGGTATCGATCCAAAAACCGGCCACGGTTTCATTACAACGCAAAAGCAGGGCATTGAGGCTTTCTCAAAGATCAATCGCGATGCACCACTGATTGTTGCGGAAGCGGTCTGGCAATATTCCCAGAATATTCTTGCAGGCCTCATCGCTCATCGTGGTCCGATCCTGACAGTCGCTAACTGGTCGGGAACCTATCCCGGCCTCGTTGGCCTGCTCAATCTTAACGGCTCGCTGACAAAGGCGGGCGTTGATATGCTTCGCTTTGGAGTGAGGATTTCACCGATCAGTGGTTTCTGAACAAGCTCAATGAGTGGCTGAAAACAGGTAACGTTACTTCACATGATACATCTCATGTGAAGTCGTTTAACCATGCGACAGTGCCGGTGCATCTTGTTGAGCAAGCTTCGCACATTGCGAAAGACCTTCTCGAGAACAGATCCATCATGGGCATTTTCGATGAGGGGTGCATGGGAATGTATAATGCGATCATTCCCGATGAACTATTGTTTCCATTAGGTGTTTTCAAAGAACGCCTCTCGCAGTCGGCACTCTATCATGCTGCGATCAATGTTTCTCAGGAGGACGCTTGGCAAGCCTATCAATGGCTGCTTGATGCTGGAATGACTTTTCATCTTGGCAAAGATGAGGCGCAGGAATTGACGGAAGCACAGGTGCTTGGTCAGTGCCAGACCTATATCGCTGCCGTACGTATGGCAGAGCAGTTTGGATGTGAGACGATTGGTATCCAGTATCAGCAAGGCTTGAAAGATCTGCTTCCCGCCTCCGACCTCGTTGAAGGACTTCTTAATAACGAGGATCGCCCGCCTGTGCGTAACGCAGAAGGAGAGATCATCCGTGAAGGTAAGGCCGTAGTTCATTTCAATGAAGTGGATGAATGTGCGGGCCTTGATGCTTTGATGATCAATCGCCTGCATCGCGCGCTTGGTGAGCCGGTTGAGACCACACTTCATGATCTGCGTTGGGGTGATGTGGATCGAGGCGGGACGACGGATGAATATGTCTGGGTGTTTGAGATTTCAGGTGCAGCACCGCCTGCTCATCATGAGGGTGGCTATCGAGGATCGGATTCTGTACGGCAGCCTCCGATGTTCTTTGGTAAAGGCGGCGGCACCCTTCGTGGTATAGCCAAGCCCGGTGAGCTGGTCTGGTCGCGCATATATGTGGAAGATGGGCGGCTTAAAATGGATATCGGACGCGGAAAGGCGGTGTCGCTTTCACCTCAGGAAACTGAGAGACGCTGGAATCTCACCAATCGAGAATGGCCGATGATGCACGGTGTGCTCTATGGCGTCACCCGTGATCAGATGATGGCACGTCATAAGGCCAACCATATACAGGTTGTCTATTCGCGTGATGTTTCTGCGGCAGACGATGCAATGCTGGCCAAAGCAAGTCTCGCACACCAGCTGGGCATTGAAGTTCATCTTTGCGGGTCGCGCGCCAACGGTGCGCCATTGCAATAGAACAGAAAAAACCGGTTCCGATTTTCTAGCCGATGTTGTAGCCAAGACGCTGCAAGGAGCGCCCATTTGGCGCACCTAGCCTGCATGGGAGGCATAAGTTGGACGTATTTCTGGGTGTTGATGTCGGTACGGGCAGTGCGCGGGCAGGGCTGTTTACACGCGATGGAGAGTTGCTGGCGAGTGCCAAGCAAAATATCCGCATGTGGAAGCAGGGTTCGGATATTGTCGAGCAATCCTCGGACGATATCTGGCAGGCCGTTTGCAGCTCAGTGGCAGCAGCATTAGAGCTGGCAAATGTCGCCCCGGAATCCGTCAAAGGCATCGGCTTTGATGCGACGTGTTCGCTGGTCATTCTCGACAAAAACGGCAATCCATTGCCTGCGAGCCCTGCGGGTGACGCAGAGCGAAACATCATCGTATGGATGGATCATCGCGCCCGCGAACAAGCTGAACGTATCAATGCGACGGCCAATCCCGTTTTGCGATATGTCGGGGGGCGCATTTCCCCAGAAATGGAAACACCGAAGCTGCTTTGGTTGAAGGAAAACAACCCTGATACGTTCAACGCCGCCGGTCTCTTCTTCGACTTGCCCGATTATCTGACCTATCGTGCAACCGGTAGCCACTCGCGCTCGCTTTGCACGGTGGTTTGCAAATGGACTTATCTTGGCCACGAAAAGCGATGGGATGAGGATTACTTCCGCACCATTGGCCTCGGTGTGCTGGCCGATGAAGGTTTTGCCCGTATTGGAACCGACATTGTTGATATCGCCACCCCATTGGCTCAGGGATTGACTGAGCAGGCTGCAAAAGAGCTGGGTCTTGTACCCGGTACGGCGGTCGGTGCGTCGCTCATCGATGCACATGCCGGCGGTGTCGGCACTATCGCGGGAAGTGCGGATGAGAACAGCGCCGTCGATATGCGGTCCAGGTTGGCACTAATTATCGGCACATCTGCCTGCACGATGAGTGTTACCGAGAAACCTGCATTTGTGGATGGTGTCTGGGGGCCTTACTTGGGAGCCATGATGCCCGGCCTCTGGCTTAATGAAGGCGGGCAGTCGGCATTTGGTGCTGCGACTGATTATCTGGTCGGTATGCATCCCTATAAGACTGAGGCTGAGAAGGAAGCGGCAGCCAAAGGCCTGTCACTTCTCGACTACCTTGAGCAGCTGGCCATTGATGCGACAGGTGAGTTTTCAAAGACAGCGCTTCTGGCAAAGGGGCTTCACGTTGTGCCGGAGTTTCTGGGCAACCGCGCGCCAGACGCCGATCCTGATGCGACCGGTACCATAACGGGCATCAAGCTCGATGCATCGCGAGAAAATCTGGTTTGTCTGTTCGTTGCGGGTCTTTGTGGTCTGGCCTATGGCACGGCGGATATTGTTGATGCACTGACTGCCAAAAATATTCCCATCCGTACAATAATCGTGAGTGGTGGTGCTGCGCGCAGTCCGCTCATGCGTCGGATATTGGCTGATGCGACAGGGCTGGAAGTATCCTTGCCGTCTTCTGCCGAGCCTGTTCTTCTTGGCTCAGGGATCGCGGGCGCTAGCGCTTTTGAGAAAACGGATCTCGCTCAGATTGCTGCCAGCATGAGCGCAATTGCTGAAACGATTGCGCCGCAGAAAGGTTTGGTCAGCGAGTTCCATGCTGCGAAACGCGATATCTACAAAGATCTGAAGCGCAGCGAGCGTGCCGCGCGTGGGTTGATGCAGAGGTTTTAATGCATTTCCAGCAAAATTGCGAAGCAGTTTGCGTGGGATATAGTGGTTCCAATCACTCGGTCTCAACTAGAGATGCACTAAGCGGGTTTATTTACCCGCTTTGGGTGCCTTGAAAACGGGAAGCGGGTAAGTTTTGCCAAGAACGATGCCCGCTTTCTGCAACACGTCTTCCGGTGCAGCATAGGGTTTATGGATCCAACGATCCGGCAATGCGGCGATTTCCGGCACCCATTCGCGCACATATCCGCCGCCGGTATCGAATTTGTCGCCTTGTAATACAGGATTGAACACGCGGAAATAAGGTGCCGCGTCCATGCCGCAACCGGCAACCCATTGCCAGCTCCCTGGATTGCTTGCGATATCTGCATCCACCAGCGTATCCCAGAACCATTTTTCGCCGTCGCGCCAATCGACCTGCATGTTTTTGCTTAGGACTGACGCTACCAGCATCCGCACGCGGTTATGCATCCAGCCAGTAGCCCAGAGTTGACGCATCCCGGCATCAATCATTGGAACGCCGGTATTACCCTTTTTCCAGGCTTCAAACGCTTGTGGATTGCTCTGCCACTGAACGTCAGCCAGCGTATCGCGCATATCATTTTCAGCGATGTCCGGACGATAGTAGAGCTGATGATAATGAAAATCGCGCCAGATCAGTTCGGAGAGAAATTTTTCACCGCCGGTCTGTGTGTTCGGATGTTCATCCATTAGCGAAAGCGTGGCGTACCATGCCTGTCTTGGGCTGATTTCACCAAAGCGCAGATGCGGCGAAAGCTTTGATGTGCCTTCGACATCCGGACGATCACGATCGCCGGCATAATTGCGGATGGTCTCATCGAAGAAATGATATAGCTGATCAATGGCAGCCGCTTCGCCTATCTCCCACAGGCCATTCATCTTTTTTGACCAGAAAGGCTGCTTGTAAGCTTCGCTTGCAGGCTTGTCCTTTAGGATTGATGGTTCGGCTCTCCAGTCGGACGAGGAGAGCGGTCGGTTTACTCCCTGCTGACGCAGCGTTTTGGCATAGGGTGTAAAGACTTGATAAGGACCGCCGCTGCCGGTTTTGATCTCCCAAGGCTCAGCCAGAAGATTGCCGGCAAAGGACTCCACATTCAGTCCCTTGTCTTTCAATGTGGATTTGACGACTGCATCGACATCACGCTCCTGCGGCGCATAACGCCGGTTCCAAAACACTGTATCGAAGCCGTTTTCTTCAATCAGACCCTCAATGATATCGAGTGCATCGCCGCGTGCCACCAGCACCTCGACACTGCGTTCGTTGAGGCTTTTTTTGAGTGAACTGAGGCTCTGTTCCAGCCACCAGATCACGGCACCCCCGGGTGCGCGCAATTGCGGATTGGTTTCATGCACATAAAGCGCTGTGATCTTGCCGCCCAGCTTAACGGCGGCTTGAAGGGCAGGATTGTCGGCAAGGCGCAGATCGTTACGCAACCAGACAAGCGCATTCGCAGTCATTGAATGATCCTTATTTGACGGGCTTTAAGAGGTAGTGTCCGACGCCCCAGACGTCACCATTTTCGTGGCCAAATAATCCGGCAGTTGCCAGAAAGAACAGCCGCCAGCGGCGTTCCCAAAGAATGGCTTCCTGCGCGTAGACCTGTTGCAGAATTGGCCTTATCTGATCAATCGAATTGTCGAAATTGTTCAGCCAATCCAAAGCTGTTTGCTGATAATGGCGTCCAGACCAGCGCCAATCCTGCTCTACGGTGAAAATATCGTCGAAGCGATGCGGCAGGTCGAAGGCAGGCATAATGCCGCCAGTGAAGAAATGATGTGCGATCCAGTCGGCCGGATTTTTATGGTTGAAGCGATAGGAACGATCGCGATGAGTGAAGACATGAATGAACAATCGTCCATCTGCATGAAGCCATCCGCGTACGCGTTCAAATAAAGATTGCCAGTTCGACATATGTTCAAACATTTCCACCGAAGCCACGCGATCAAAGCGCTGGTCGATGGAGAAATCGTTCATATCGGCGGTGATAACTGTGAGGTTTTTAAGACCAAGGGTTGCGGCGCGTGCTTCGATATAGGCGCGCTGCGAGGCGGAGTTTGAAACGGAGACGATCCGCGCGTTGGGAAAATTTTCAGCGAGATAGAGCGACAATGAGCCCCAGCCACAACCAAGCTCCAGAATGTCCATTCCATCGCTGATATCTGCATGGCGCACAGTTTCGCTGAGCGCATAGGTTTCCGCCACTTCAAGTGTTGTCTTCTGGTCTGGATAAAAACAGCAGGAATATTTGCGTTGCGGCCCCAGTGCCAACTCAAAAAACTGCGGCGGCAGTTCGTAATGCTGGCGGTTGGCCTCATCCGTATGGGTGGCGACCGGAAAATCCTTCATGGTTTTCAGGAAATCCAGCTCGATCTGTTCAGATGTTCCTGCCAGTCGGCGCTTGGTTCGGGCGCAAAGATAATCGATACCCGCAAGTGTGATGGTATCGCTCAGAGGAACGCGCTCTGCAGCATTGATTGCATATGCCAGCATATTCATGTTTTGGCTCCTGATCTAGCGGGGCTTTTTCGGGGGCCGGGGAAAAACGCATTAACCCGGCTTTGCAGGGCACGGAATTTTTCACCGCGCGATTTCAGCATGTGTTCTTCAAGCGGCGGGATGCCGGAGACATGCACCAGCAACCAGTACATCTGGATCGGGGCGAGTAGCGACAGCCAGCTCCATGGCGATGCGGTGATCGCCATCAGCGGCCACGCACACCAGAACAACCATTCAAAGAAATAGTTTGGATGTCGGGAATAGGCCCAAAGGCCGGTTTCGCAAATTTCAGTTTTGGCTTCTGGCGTCTTGCGAAACTGCGCGAGCTGCGCGTCAGACAGGGCTTCACCAATCAGTGCTATGGCGATGATTATTACCGCGATTATATCCCAGAAAGATGGAAAGCCCGGCCGACTAACAGCAGCGAGATAGACTGCCAGAACCAGAACAAAGGCTGCGAGAGCCTGTATCTGCAAAAACCAGAAAAGGCGCGAGGAAGCATTTTCTCCCCATTCTTTTATCAGCTTTGCATAGCGTGGGTCGTCACCATGGCCCATGCTTCGCTGCGCTATGTGAAAGCCAAGGCGAAGTGACCACGCCAGAATGAGGATCAGTATCGCGGAGCGCCGTTGCCATGTCGCATTCGCAAGCATCACGGCTATGACTGAACCTAAGCCTACAGAGAATGACCAGATTGCATCGATCCAGCCACTTTTGCCACTCTTTCTTTCAAGCGCCCACGCGAGAGCCATGATGGCCGACAAGCTGATGGCAACAATTAAAAGCAGACCGGGTTGCATGGTGGACCTTTAGCCGAGAGTTCGCTTTTTCTTCATCCAATACGTTCGGTCCGGCCGTTTGGTTTCGTAAGCGGCTCAAAAAATGAAAAAAAGTTTGATAGCCGATTGAACCAAACCCCTTCTCAAAACGTAAGACGATGAAAATGCAGCAAACACGCGGCCCAAGCATGCGGTGAAGAGAGGGACTATGGATATCACGAACCACACGGGCAGCTCTAAACGTCTCAGGGTCGCGATTATCGGCAGCGGGATTTCAGGATTGTCGGCTGCATGGCTGCTTTCGCAACGCCATGATGTAACTGTATTCGAAGCATCGGATCGCATCGGCGGCCACAGCAATACCGTCGATTTTGAAAGCAGCCTCGGTCCGGTCGCTGTCGATACCGGGTTCATCGTCTATAATGAAGTGACCTATCCAAATCTGACTGCATTGTTTCGCACACTTGAAGTTCCAACCGCGGCGTCGAACATGTCATTTGCCGTTTCAGTCGCAAATGGCGCCTATGAATATTCAGGCGGCACGGGCCTCGGACTCTTTGCCCAGCGCTCCAATCTGGTTAGCCCGCGTTTCTGGTCGATGATCCGCGATCTTTTGCGATTTTATCGCAATGCACCCAAAGACCTAGCCATTATGGGCGGCATCTCGCTTGATGATTATTTAGCACGCAATGGTTATGGCCGGGCTTTCCGTGAAGATCATCTCTATCCGATGGCGGCGGCGATCTGGTCTACCCCTGCGATGGAGGTGGGGCGATATCCGGCAGCAAGCTTCGTTCGCTTTTGTTGCAATCACGGTCTTCTGGCTCTTCGTGACAGGCCGATCTGGCGCACGGTATCCGGCGGCAGCAGGGAATATGTAAAGCGTATCACCAAGCCCTATGCAGACCGGATCAGGCTTTCGACGCCGATTAAATCCGTTCGACGCTCCGAAAAATCTGTCGAGTTGATTGACGGCAGCGGCATTTCCCATGGCTTCGACGATGTCATAATCGCGACCCATGCCGATCAGGCCTTGCAGATGCTGGCCGATCCGAGCGCGGATGAAAACCGCATTCTCGGCGCGTTTCAATATTCACGTAATGAAGCGGTGCTGCACAGCGATGCATCTTTAATGCCCAAACGCAGGGCGGCGTGGTCGAGCTGGAATTACCTCACCAATGCAGGTACTGGCCCAGCGCAGCCATCCATCACTTACTGGATGAACCGCCTGCAACCATTGGGCAAAGCGCCCGAGACTTTTGTCACGCTCAATCCGTGTCGGGCGCCGCGTGAGGAACTGGTAATCCGTCGCGAAATCTATGAGCACCCGATTTTTGATATGGCAACGGATCGTGCGCAGAAGGAAATCTGGTCTTTGCAGGGAACGCGCCGGACATGGTTTTGCGGTGCGCATTTTGGCTCGGGCTTTCACGAGGATGGCCTTCAGGCAGGTCTTGCCGTGGCAGAAGATCTGGGCGGCCTACGCCGCCCATGGCAGGTCGAGCAGGAAAGTGCGCGCATCGTTCGCCAGCCTTTACCGATCACGGAAAGGGCGTTGGTATGACCGAAAACTTTCAGTCGGCCCTGTTCCCCGGGCATGTGACCCATGCGCGATTGCGGCCGAAGGTTCACAAGCTGGCCTATAAAATCTACTCGCTCCTGCTTGATCTCGACGAGTTGGAAACGCTTGATGGTAAGTTGAAGCTGTTCTCGCTCGACCGTTTCAATCTGTTTTCTTTCTACAGAAAAGATAGGGGCGATGGATCGACTGTGTCGCTGCGCGAACAGGTCGAACGTGCCATGGATGCAGTCGGAGTAACGGCGGATGGCGGTGCGATCCGCCTGCTCACCATGCCGCGCATTGCAGGATGGGCTTTCAATCCGCTGAGTGTTTTCTTTTGCTATAATCGTGGCGGCGAACTTGCGGCGATCCTTTGGGAAGTTGATAACACATTTCACCAGCGCCACGGTTACATGATCCCCGTCGAAAACGCATCAAGCGGACGCATCGTGCAAAGTTGTGACAAGGCTTTTTACGTCTCGCCTTTCATGGATATGAAGCTGCGATATGAGTTTGAAGTCACGCCCCCCACAGACAGGCTATCCATCCGCATTAACAGTTTTGACGATGAAGGCCTGCTTTTGACGGCTCGTCATTTGGCGCGCCGGGTTGAACTCAGCGACGCTGCCCTGTTGCGTGCCTTTTTTGCAATTCCGTTTCTCACCCTCAAAGTGGTGGGCGGGATTCACTGGGAGGCACTGAAAATCTGGTTGAAGGGCATCGGTTTACGCAAACGACCCGCAGCGCCTGAAACTCCCATCACATCTGTTCGTAACGAGACCGTCCAGCAAAGGAAAAAGGCCGCATGAGCCAGCTCGACGAATATCATCGACTCTCCGGATCAAGCCGGATCGAACGACCTGCTTTCAGCCCTTCAGCTATTGTGTTGAAACGGCTGTTTAAACAGGTCCAGCATGGGCGATTGGTGCTTTCGCTGCCTGGCGGTGAGGTCATTGCTGTCAATGGTCCATCACCCGGACCAGAAGCCAAGATCGCAATTGTAAAATGGAACAGCCTGCGTCGGTTGCTGACGGGTGGGGATATTGGCTTTGCCCAAGCCTATATCGAAGGCGAATGGACATCCCCTGATCTAACCTCGGTCATCCGCTTTGCAGCGCGCAATCGCGATACGCTGCTCTCCACATTGCGCGGGTCGGGTTGGATGCGGGCGCTGAACCGTGTGGGACATCTGCTCAACGCCAATACGCGCCGTGGTAGCCGCCGCAACATCGAAGCGCATTACGATCTTGGCAATGATTTCTATGCCCGGTGGCTCGATCCTTCGATGCTTTATTCATCTGCGATCTGGAATGAGAAAACGCATAGCCTTGAGAATGCGCAGGAGCAAAAGTTGCAGTGCATTGCTGAAAAACTGGCGCTTGAGGGCGGCGAAAAAATTCTTGAAATCGGTTGCGGCTGGGGCGCCTTGGCCAGCTATCTCGCAGAATATGGCGACGCGCATGTGACGGGGATAACCCTGTCTCCATCACAGCTCGCCTGGGCTCAAACTGCGGTAAAAAACGTTGGGAAAAGCGACGCCGTTGACCTTCGGCTGCAGGATTACCGCGATGTGCAAGGTCAGTTTGACCGCATCGTATCGATCGAGATGTTTGAGGCCGTTGGCGAAGCCTATTGGCCGGAATATTTCGCAACCCTGAAGCGCTGTCTCAAGCCCGGCGGTAGAGCGGTCTTGCAGGTCATTTCGATCGAAGAAACGCGATACGAAAACTATCGCCGCAAAGCCGATTTCATCCAGAAGTTCATTTTCCCGGGCGGCTTTCTGCCGTCAGACAAAGTGCTTGAGCGTGATCTTGTGAAGGCCGGTCTGGTGTTAACGGCTACCGAGCATTTCGGCCATTCTTATGCGCTGACACTTTCTGAATGGCGTCAGCGCTTCATCGCAAATTGGCAAGAAATCGAAAAGCTTGGCTTTGACGATAGATTCCGGAGGCTTTGGGAATACTACCTTTGCTATTGCGAAGGTGGGTTTGAGGAAGGCGCGATCAATGTCGGCCTTTACACGATTGAACATGCTTAGGCTTCATGCCCACTGACGGAGGAGGCGTCGATGAAATGGATACTGACGATCAGCATGATGACGGTGTTGCTAGCTTTCTCGGCGCAAGCGGCTGATATCAACGGCAATTGGGCGCGAGGAGATGGCAACGCGCGGGTAAAAATTGCCGGATGCGGCAAGGATATCTGCGCAACAAACATATGGATCAAGCCGGGAACGCCCAAAGAGAAAACTGGCGACCGGCTGGTGATGAGCATCAACGAGACCGCGGACGGACAATATTCAGGCACTGCTTTCGACCCGCAACGCAACCTGACTTACAAGATCAGCGTGAAAGTCGACGGAGATAATATGACGACCAATGGCTGCGTTTTGGCTGGCCTCCTGTGTCGTAATGTGGGCTGGACTCGCATCAAATAAGAGAGTGAGCAATCGATGAAAGATTATCTCATCGCCTATGTAGTGACAGCGGTTGCATTTCTGGCAATCGACTCGGTGTGGTTATCCAACATGGCGAATGTGTTTTACCGCCCTGTCATGGGCGATATGCTTGCGCCGAGTTTTCGTCTTGCACCGGCTATCGTTTTCTATGTGATCTTCGTGTTCGGACTGATTTTCTTCGCGGTGAGGCCCGGACTTGTTGCTGGAAGTGGCACAGTCACGCTCGTTCATGGGGCACTTCTGGGGTTCGTCGCCTATGCGACTTATGATCTTACCAATCAGGCAACTTTGAAAAACTGGTCGTGGACACTGACGATTGCAGACCTGATCTGGGGCACTGTTCTATCTGCAGTGTCAGCCTATATTGGCTATTGGGTTACGTCGCGGATCAGCGGATAGACTGGAGTAATCATATGCAAAAATTAGGTCTTTTGGCCGTCTTCGCCTTCGTCATTATTGTTGTCGGAATGGCAATCGGCATCGGGTTCCCGCCGGGCGAATGGTATGCAGCGCTTCAAAAGCCGTGGTTTACCCCGCCTAACGCAGCCTTTGGTCCCATCTGGACGATACTTTATATCTTCATTGCCATTGCGGGCTGGCGCACATGGATAAGTGATAGTGGGTGGCAGCGGCGCGGACCGTGGTTTGGCCAGATGATTTTGAACTTCCTCTGGACGCCCATTTTCTTTGGCGCTCACATGACGGCGCTGGGACTTGTAGTAATCATCGGGGTCTGGCTTTGCGTACTTCTTTTTATCATTCGCGCATGGCAAGCAGATCGTATCTCGGCTCTGTTATTCGTGCCGTATCTCATCTGGCTATCGCTGGCGACAGCGTTAAACGCGGCAATCGTCGTGTTAAACTAGAGCGCGGTGCGCCCTCTTGGGCGCACAAAGGCCGCTCTAACACTCTATATTTACAGAACAATTTTACCTTAAACTGATTCAAATTTAAGGAATTATGCTGTAATAAAAAAGGCGGCATATTTGCCGCCTTTGCTTTAGATGCCAATCAAGGGCTGAACCAACCGCATAAGCCAGCTCTGGAATTTGAGCGGAGCGTCAGTGACCGCCAGACAGATGCAATCCCCATCGGGCGAGGCAATCGGCTGATGCACAAGATCACCATCCGCTTCCTCAATGTCGCCACGAGCGAAAAGCCCGGTTTCATCATAGAAACTGCCGCTTAGCACCAACGTCAGTTCGCGACCGCCGTGCCCATGCTCGGGAACTGGCCTACCCGCTGGAATTTTTAACAAGCGGGCCTGTGTTTCGCTATCGCGCGTTTCGATTGGCACCTGATAGGCACCCCGACCAAGCGATTTCCACTTGAGGTCCAGTAAGTCGCCGCCGACATAGGATCTCAGCGGTTCCGGTATCACGGCAGGCATTTTTATCTCGGCGCGTGGTGCCGAATGCGCTGTTGACGGCGGCGTCTTCTGGATCCTCTCTTTAAAACTGTCCCATGTGGATGCTTCAAGTTTCTGCGGCTCGACGGCCTCAAGAAGCTGTCCGCCTATCTGTTCAAACTGTTTGAGCCGGGAACGGCAGGCTGGACAGAGTGCAAGATGAGTGGCCACAGCGATGCTCCAGCCTTCTGCCAGTGTGCCAGCGGCATAGCTTGAAAGGAGTTCGTCGCTCAGATGATGTTTAATATCCATTAGTGCGCCCCCGAATTATCGAGCGCTGCCCGCAATTTGCTGAATGCAAGTCGAAGCCGGGATTTGACCGTGCCGAGCGGGAGGTTAAGCTTCTTTGCGATGGCACTATGCGTGCTTTCCTCGAAATAAGCGAGTTCAAGCAGGGTGCATTGTTCCTTCGGCAAGTCAGCCATTGCGGCGCGTAACTGGCTTGCAGATTGCCGCTCGGCAATCCTCAAGTCGGCTGGCTGCTCCTCATCGGGTACGAAGGCCGGATCAGTTGGGTCAAATTCCGGGCGGCGGGCGCGTCGCACTGCATCAATGCGCTGGTTTCGAGCGATGGTGAAAATCCAGGTCGACAAGGCACCTTTGGAAAAATCAAACTGATCTGCCTTGTTCCAGACCGTAATCATGGTCTCTTGCATTAATTCTTCCGCTGTTTGCGTATCGGCAGACAGTTTGGCCATATAGGCCTTCACCCGGGGTGCGAAATGTTTGAAAATCGCCTCGAATGCGTCCACGTCGCGTCGGGAACTGACCGCCAGCATCAATTCCTCCAATGAGGGCTGATTTTCAGAAGCAGTCCGTTCATTCATCCGTATCGAATCCCGTACGCTCAGATGTCGCGAAGCCAGAAGCAGCAAATTGCGCTCCACTTTCTTGTGCCATGTCTGTGAGCCAAAGGAAACGTTTGTATTCATGAAGCCTCATACGAAGGTTCGATGAAACTGGATCACAGGCCGGGGCAAAAGGCTTCAGTTTTTTGCTTTCAACGATTTCGCTTCGACGGTGGGTATCTGATCTGCGTATTGACCAAATTCCCGCAATAAGGTGGTTGCCTTTTCGTAATTGACGGCCTTGGAGAAAGCGTAGCCCTGACCAAGCTGGCAGCCCATCTGCTGCAGCTTTTCAGCAAGGGCCATCGTCTCGACCCCCTCGGCAACGAGTTTGATTTTCAGGTCTCCAGCAATTTGCACGATGCCTTTGACGATTGCGACACTTGGGTCGCCCGGTGCTAACCTGCATACAAAAGACCTGTCGATCTTGATGATATCGACGGGAACGGTGAGGAGATGCGCAAGGGCGGCGAACCCCGTCCCGAAGTCATCAAGAGCAACGCGAACGCCCAGCATCCGGAGGTTTCGAATGCCAGAAGCCACCACGTCATCGCGTTGGCCGATATAGGCGGTTTCAGTTACTTCGATGATGAGATGTCGTAGTGGCACGTCGTATTTGGCGAATGTTTTAGAGACAAAAGCCGCGAGATCTCCGACATAAAAGTCTGCAGCAGTTACATTCACACCAATATGTTGTACAGGCAGGCCGAGGTCGAGCCAGCTCCTTATGTCCTGAGCAACGATGGTTAGCATATACTGCGTGATTTCAGATGCGATATGCACATCTGAAAAGCATTCCTGAAATACCGACGCGGGCAGAATATCGCCCGAGGTCGTGGTCATGCGGCTTAGGGCCTCAAAACCAATGACCTCCCTGGTATCGAGCCGCATTACGGGCTGATAATGCGCAGTAATACGCTTTTGATCGAGTGCTTCACGCACTTCTCGGATCGAATTGCGTCGATGAACAATCCGTGTATCGACGTTCGGTTGATAGCGTACAAAGCTGCCCCGCGCATTTTCCTTGGCGTGGTAAAGCGCAAAGTCTGCATTGCGGCGCACAATTTGCGGCTGTGTATCTTGTGCGGCCAGAACAGCGCCGCCAATAGTCACGCGTGGCAGAATTGTTTGACCGTCAAATTCGACATGCGAAGTAAGCGATTTAAGGATCAACTCCGCAGTGTTGTCGAGGTCGTAAAGTGCGCTATGGCTCTGGAGGATGACAGTAAATTCATCGCCGCCTGTTCGGAAGGTTATGTCAGGTGCCATCGCTGCCGAAATGTTGGTTGCGATAGTGCGGATCAGAAAGTCGCCGACCTCATGGCCGAATGTATCATTGGTAATTTTGAGATTGTCGATATCGATGACAAACAACGCCCAGCTGCCAGCCAGTTCGCAGCGCAGTTGTGAAAGCGCGTCATCAAATGCGGCACGATTGGGAAGACCTGTCTGTTCGTCAACTGTCGCTCTGCGCTCATAGTTGAGAATGCGCATTTCACGCGCCATCGCAAGACTGCAAAGTGTGCCACCCGTATTGATCACTTGCTGCTCTTGTGCCAACGGAATGCGCTTCTTGCTGAAATAGACAGCCAGCGCGCCGACGACTTCACCAGCCTCGTTCCGTATAGGTACAGAACTACAGGCCAACAAACCAAAGGGCAACACGCATTTCTTGTAGGTTGCCCACTTCGGATCATTTTCTATATCCGCCACACTCACAGCAGCATTGTGGTAAATTGCGCTGCCGCAGGAGCCGACTTCCGGACCAACTACTGTTCCGTCAAGTATTTTTCCATAGCTTTCAGGGATGCTCGGTGCTGCAAGCAGATGCATCATACCTGCACTATCGACAGAGCAGACCATCACGCTTGCATCAGCGATCAACTCCTCCATCTCACGACAGAGTTGCACAAGAGTCTGCTCCAGAGGCTTGCCTCTTGCAATCAGCTCAAGAACAGCATTCTGGAATTTTAGCACGGGTTCCCCATAGTTCTTTTGTTTGCGTGCAATCTTTTAACGCGAACGCATACAGCCTTTTTCACAGGTCTGTCTTTATAGAACACCCATTATAGTTACTTGTATGTATTATAGAAGTGCGCAGAATTTATTGAAATCTTGGTTGCTTTTTTATGTACGCGATTTTGTCAGCTCGGAAACTGTCGATAGCATTCTTCAGCGATTTGCCGTAGTTGGTCTCGGGATATCTCGCCACTTACCGCGTAGCCAAGCTCACCATCGATCCAATAGAAGGTTTCAACGCCATTATTTGAGGCGAAGCGGAAGCTCGTGTCCCGGTTTTCCGGATTGCGACCGACTATGACTGAAAGGCGTTTTCCAGCGACATCTTCATACATGAAAAAAGCACCCGGTTTGCTGTCGACTGGCAACAGACGACCACCAACAAGTTGAAAGCCAAACGTGGTGAGGTCGGGGATTTTAAGGTCAGGAATATCAAGCCGCTTTCCAAGCCATGTTGCCAGATGAGCTTCTTCCGCCGAGAAGACTTCTACCGGATGGCGCACTTCGCTTGCATAGATCAGATAGGCGGCCTGTGCCTGCTGAGGTAGTGCTTCTATACTGGCTACCTGCGGTCGCTGGTCATAAATGCGAGATCCTGCAAAGCCACCGAACCCTCCAAGCGCCAGTGCAGCAAGAATGGACGCCGCAACGGCCCCGCGATAGCGCCGTTCATTTTGTTTGGTTCGCGCGCGGATAAGCCTCGTATCGCCTTTCTTCTCTAGCGCATAGCCGGAGAAAAGCTGTCTGATGCCCTCATTCTGCTTGCGCCATTCAGCGACGATCGCTGCTTTTTGACGGTCGTCTTCCAGGATCGCTGAAACACGCGCGATTTCTTCACTGGAAAGCTGACCGTCCACAAAGCCATGCAGTTCCGCTTCTGTTATCGGAGAATTGCGTTCTGTCATAGGTTTCCCCGAATTTTTACGACATTTGAGCCGTTCATGTGGTCTGCAAGGCGTTGTCGCGCGCGAGACAGTCGTGACATTACAGTCCCTATGGGAATTTCAAGCATGTCTGCTGCTTCGCCATAACTATATCCTTCAACGACGATCAGCATCAGGACGGAGCGATTGTCCTCCGGCAGGCTGTTGATGGCTTGTTCAAGCTGCTGTAACTGAAAGGGATCGTCTTCAGTTGAAGGGGTAATGATGTTTTCGGCAGCATCCAGCGTTTCATGCCGGGTACGCGCTTTGCTTTTATAGCTGTTGCGGTAAAGGTTGGTCATCATCGTGAGTATCCACCCACGCAGATTGAGGCCTCGCCACTGGCCGCGCCTGGACAGCGCTTTGGTCACGCAATCCTGCAAAAGATCTTCACCTTCGGCATCGGACGTTGCAAGACTGCGCGAATAGCGCCGCATGATCGGCAGGAGGGCCAGAAGCTGGCCCTCGAAACTGTCGGGGGCAGGACGGCTCACATCGGCCTCACGGCTTTGCGACGTGCCAGACTCCATTAACGCCGTCTCCAGTCACGTCGCCGGCCTTTTTGTCCTTCATCCAGTAGTAAAGTGGCATTCCGTCTTTTGCCCATTGCTCGCTGCCATCCTTGCGCTTTACCAATGTATAGGCGCCTGACGCCTTGTCACCCTGTGCTGCTATAAAAGGCGGCCAGTTCGTGGCACAAGTATCATGGCAATTGGACATGCCTTTGCTATCCTTGTCAAAAGTGTAGAGCGTCATATCTTTTGCACCAGCCAAAACCTGACCTTTGGATGTTTCCATCGTTTTGACCATGGGGGCTCCGAGCACTGACGTTGCCGATACTGCTGCAATTGCCAAAACAGACATGAACGTTGCGGTTTTCATGGTTTGCCTCATACGGGTTACAATCGCGATATGCGATATGACGTAAGACAATCGGGTCGCCGTTTTTATTCCCGCAGTTCGGAAAAATATTCATCTGATTAGGTAACGTTTTCGTTAGCTGGCACAACATTAGATCGATATTGATCTCTACATCGTTATGCATTATATATGTAGCTACGCATATTATAGATAGCTATACAATGTCTCAGTCCAAACTAGAATTAGAAGCCGCATTCACGATGGGCCTTTCAACGGCCGCACGAAAAATGCGCAATCTTTTTGACTCCCGTGTTCGCGAACGCGGGTTGACACTCGCACGTGCTCGCGTGCTACTGCTTCTTGCCGAGAAGCGAGATTGGAACCAGCGTGAACTCGCTGACGCTCTTGAGGTTGAGCATCCTTCTGTTGTTCGATTGCTTGATGGTCTGGAAAAACAGCAGCTAATTTATCGCGCAGCTGTGGAGGGTGACCGTCGTGCCAAGCGCATTGAGCTGACTGAAGAAGCGCAGGCTCAGGTCAAGCAGCTTCAGGAAATCACACAAGGCATCCGCGCGGAACTTCTGCAAAAGATTGATCAGAAGTCCCTTGAAACAGCACTTACCGTCCTTCAGGAAATCAGCCAGACCGTTGAAGCAACGCTCGCTGATAAAGACAGGTGATGCGGTATGTCCGAAAGAGGCGACGATAAACCGATACCAGCAAAAGAGCCTGTCGTTCCCGCACAGGTTGCAACGTCTGCGGTTGCGCATATGCCGGTTTACATGTCCGCAATCTACATAGCAGCGTCTGTTCTCATGTGGTCGACACGCGGCCTCAGCATGTATTTCATCTCGGCAAATACGCAGCAGATTCAGGGTTCGCTCGGCGCGACCTTGACTGAAACCTCATGGGTGATTGCCGCCTACATGGCGCCCTATGCGAGCCTCACCATTCTTCTGGTCAAGATCCGCACACAGTTTGGTCTCCGACGCTTTGCAGAAATCGCGATTGCAATCTTTCTGGTTTCTTCGCTGCTACATCTGTTGGTCTATGACATCTGGTCAGCGATCCCGATCCGCTTCATCGCCGGTGCCGCCGCTGCACCTGTTTCGACCATCGGCTTTCTCTATATGCTTGAAGCTTTTCCGCCAGCAAAGAAGATGACCTGGGGGCTGAGCCTCGCGCTAACCTGTTCTGCTGCCGCTGGTCCATTTGCGCGTGTGATCTCGCCGATGTTGTTTGATATCGGACAATGGCAGCAGCTCTATATGGTTGAGATTGGCCTGTCGTTGGCGGCCTTTGCGGTTGTTTATGTATTGCCAATGACACAGGTTCCGCGGGCCAAAGTTCTGCATTGGCTCGATTTTGTGGCCTATGGACTGATCGCAATCGGATTTGGTCTTCTGGCTGTCATTTTGGTCCAGGGGAAAAACTATTGGTGGTTCGAAGCGCCATGGATTGGCGTGTGTCTTGCCATATCAATTGTGGCTTTGGCTTGTGCTGCTGCGATAGAATTAAACCGCGAACAACCGCTGATGAACCTGCATTGGTTGTTTTCGCCGGAGATCCTGCGTTTTACGCTGATCCTCTTTGTATTCCGCATTGTGCTTGCCGAACAAACAACTGGCGCCGTGGGGCTGTTTCAGGCCTTCGGTCTGCAGGATGGGCAAAGTCAGGCTCTATATCTCATAATCCTCGCCGCATCACTGGCGGGTGGCCTTTTTTGTGGCATGTGGATGAACCTTGAACGCGTCTCCTCCATCTTCGGACTGGCGCTGATTTTCATTGCGGTGGGTGCCTTTATGGATAGTCACGCAACCAATCTCACACGTCCGCAAAATGCATATCTTAGTCAGGCGTTGATTGCCTTTGGTGGTGCGTTGTTCCTACCACCTGCGATGTTGACGGGCATCACGAAAGCGCTCAAACAGGGGCCGACCTATATGACGAGCTTCATCGTCATCTTCCTGTTTACGCAGAATATTGGCGGGCTGATCGGTTCGGCAGTGTTCAGCACCTTCATTGCGATCCGCGAGAAATATCATTCAGCGCATCTGGTCGAGCAGCTCGTGATGTCCAATCCGGTGGTAGCGCAACGCATTCAGGCGCTTTCGGGTGCGTACGCGAAGGTACTGGCCGATCAAGGGCTAACCAGGGCTGAAGGATTGGCATTGCTCGGACAACAGGTTACGCGTGAGGCAACAGTGATGGCCTACAATGATGCCTTCCTTGCAATCTCGGTAATCGCTGTCATGTCACTTGGCTGTCTGATCGCCTATCGCATTTATGAAAATATGCAAATCCGTCGTCATCCAGAAGTGACGACCGTTGGTTAATCGATGAGTGTTTGAAAATGTCTGTTGGAAAGCAATATGTTCGCGGCGGTTTAGCCCTTATCATCGGCCTTGCAGGTGTTCTGATGGTTCTCTGGGCGTGGCAATTGCCACCGTTCAAGCACAGCATCGAGACGACCGATAATGCTTATGTCCGGGGGCAGGTTACGGTCATAAGCCCGCAGGTTGCGGGATATGTTACCAGCGTCGATGTGACTGACTATCAATCGGTCAAACAGGGACAGCTTCTATTTGAAATCGATAGTCGCAGCTATCAGCAGAAGCTGGATCAGGCAGAGGCGTCGCTTGCCAACAAAAAGGCAGCACTGGCCAATTCCGAGCAGAGTCAGCGTTCTGCGGAAGCAACGATCCAGTCGCGGCAGGCACAGATTTCAGGTGCGAATGCAGCGCTGGAAGTGGCGCAGGCCAATGCAAAGCGCGTAGAGGCTCTGCTGCCGCGCGGTGTTACAACGCAAAGCTCGGCCGACACAGCGCATGGTACGTTGTTGCAGGCGCAGGCTTCTGTTGAAGAAGCGCAGGCAGCTCTTGCTGTTGCAAAGCAGGATCTCCAATCCATTATCGTCAATCGAGACAGCTTGAATGCCGATATAGCCAATGCGGAAGCAACGGTGGAGCTGGCAAAGATCGACTTACAAAACACCAGGATCATGGCTCCACGTGATGGTGAACTCGGCGAAGTTGGCGTGCGGCTCGGGCAATATGTGACGGCAGGCACGCAGCTTGTCTCGCTTGTTCCCAACACCAAATGGGTTGTTGCGAATTTCAAGGAAACCCAGCTCTACGGGATGAAGGTTGGTCAGGCGGTGACATTCACCGTCGATGCACTTCGCCACGCTGAGTTGAAAGGCCATATCGAGGCCTTTTCACCAGCTGCGGGTTCGGAGTTCAGTGTTATCAAATCCGATAATGCGACTGGCAACTTCACCAAGATCACACAACGCTTGTCGGTTCGCATCGCCATCGATGACGGTCAGCCGGATGCTGATTTGCTTGCACCCGGCATGTCTGTCGTCGTTCGGGTTGATACTGCAGCGAATTAGCAGGCTTTATCGATCAACCATGGCTGGCATCATTTGGAACGAGAGGTTCTGTTTTTTTCACCTTGTCACGGTGGAAGATGAAAAGACCAGCCAGAACAATGATTGCAGCCCCAAAGAGCGTTTGGCGATCTGGCAGATCGTTGAAGAACATCCAACCGAACACGATCGCCCATAGCAACAGAGTATATTGCAGTGGTGCCAATACCGATGCCGGTGCGAGCTTAAGTGCGCGCGTAATCAGCAGATGTGCAAGGCAGGCAACAATACCAAGCAGAAGTAATGCCAGCAATTCGCCGGTGGTAAACGGCGTCCAATGTCCAATACTCAAAACGCCACCAACAACAAGACAGCCCAACGTCTGCCAGGTTACGAGCGTCGCGTCTGGTGTGGAACGCAGAACACGTCCAAGCACTAGGGTCATGGCGAAAGAAATACTGCCCAAAAGGCCGAAAACGGAAGGCCATGACAGCATCGCTGAAGATGGACGCAGCGCGATGATAACGCCGATAAAACCAATGAAGACAGCAAGCCAGCGCCGCCAGCCGATGCGTTCACCAAGCAGGAAGTGCGAGAGAGCTGCGACGTAGATTGGGCCAGCCATGTAGAAGGTCATCACGTCTGCTAGCGGAAGGAAAGTAACCGCCGCATAGAAAAGGCCTGTATCCGCGGTTGCCAGAACCACGCGCGCCAATTGAAGCGATGGTTTTTCAACCTGAAGTAAGGCGCTTGCCGGCTGGCGCGATAACATCGGGCCGAGCACAAAGAAGGCACCAAACGAGCGGATCAACAAAACTTGACCAACTGAGAAACTCGCTACAAGCCATTTGCCCATGGCGTCGTTCAATGCGAACATGAAATCGCCAAGCAGCATCAGAAGGATGCCCGCCAATACAGCGTTGCCGCCCACGGCAAGTGCCGCTTTCTTATTCATAATTTCTGGGTGCCCCGACCACTGGTTCAACGCGTTCTCGTGCGCAAATCCATTGCTGAAGTTTGCCGGATAATCTCGCTGCATGTTTGAATAGAATCTGCTTACTCCTCGCCTCATGCCTTTGCAAGATGCTCGGTGTTCTGCGTACATCAGAACAAGCCTTCTCAAGTCATTCGTCGTGAGCTATAGCGGCTTCGCTTCACTGTGAGGTCACCATGGATTCTGGAAACGCTGAGTCGAAACCGATTTTCGGGATCGCGCTTGCCTCTGCAGGTTATGCCTGCTTCGCCTTGCAAGATGCCATCGTTAAATGGCTTGTTGCAGATTATGCGGTTCCGCAAATTCTATTTATGCGAAGCCTCGTGATTGTAATCATTACCGGCGGGCTTGCGTGGCGGCTCCGCCATCCCTCAATTTTCAAGAGCAGATATCGCGGCACACTTGTGCTGCGCGCTGGTCTGATGCTCTTGGCTTGGCTTCTGTTCTATAATGCCGCCCGTCATCTTGGCCTTGCCGAGCTCACAACACTTTACTTCTCAGCGCCGATCATGGTGATGTTTCTGTCGATCTTTATTCTCAAGGAGAAGATCGGAGCAGGGCGCTGGGTTGCGTGTATGGGCGGCTTCGTCGGTGTGTTGATCGCAGCCAACCCAACCCATACGCCAAACCTGATACCCGCGATAATGTGCGTGATTGCCGGCTTTTGCTGGGCTCTGAGCACGATTTTGATCCGTCTCGTTAGCCGGACCGAAACGACTTTGACCCAGATGTGGGCGACAAGCCTTCTTTTTGGTATTGCCTGCGCTGTGTCCTTCCCTTGGGTGTGGAAAACCCCTGACGCATCGGCATGGGTATTGATGATTGGCCTTGGCCTTGTTGCAACGATTGGACAATATCTTCTTTATGAAGGTTTTCGTCACGCACCAGCCTCGGCGCTCGCGCCGACCGAGTTTACTGGCCTCATTTGGGCGTTCCTCTATGGTTACGCAATCTGGGCGGAAATCCCGGCTTCAAATGTCGCTTTCGGCGCTGTGCTGATAGTTTGTTCGAGCCTTGTTTTGGTTGCCTGGGAGAAGAGCACGGCACGAGTGCGGGCCCTATCTTGATATTTCTCACCAGCTTGAAGTGCTGGAGCTTTTGCAAAAGCTTAATCAGGAGCGTGGACGTACCATCGTCATGGTCGTGCACGATCTCAATCACGCCGCTCTATATGCGCATCATCTGATCGCGATCAGCGAGGGCCGCGTTTATGCTTCGGGTTCACCAGCGCAGCTTTTGACACCTAAACTGGTGAAAGATGTGTTTGGGATTGAGGCGCTGGTCGTACCACGCCCGCTTTATGAAACCCCATATTGCTTTCCAATCGCGGCTCGATAGAGCGGCTGCGCCCAAGATTTGGCGGCTCTAACTGTCTGTCTGCGCAATGTTTAAAGCGACACCGGTTCCCACTTTTATCGGGATGGTTTAATGTGTCCGTTAATCAGCCTATATTACATAAAAGAGATATTTCACCTCATTGAGGCATACTGAATGCAAACAATAGCTTTTGTAGTCATCGACGGATTTTCATCAATGGCTCTGGCCGCGCAGCCGGTTTTCGAGGCAGCTAACTCGATTTTGGGTGAGGAAAAGTATCACGCGGCTGTCTTCTCAGAGCATGGCGGGCTTGTAAGTTCGTCTGGTGGTCTTTCGATCATGACCGCTCCTTTGCAAGACAATATATTTGATACCGTGATTATCGCTGGTGGGACGACGGTTTTTGAGGACGCTTCCGAAGGGCTGATCCACTTTGCGCGCAGGAGTTTTCAATCGTCGCGTCGTGTCGCTTCCATCTGTACTGGCGCTTTTGTTCTGGCACAGGCAGGGCTTCTAGATGGCCGAAGGGTGACGACCCATTGGGCTTGTGCGCGCAGCCTGAAAGAACGTTTCCCAACCGTCATACTGGATGAAGACCGCATTTTTGTGAAAGACGACAAAGTCTGGACATCGGCGGGTATGACTGCAGGCATCGATCTGGCACTTGCAATGGTGGAGGAAGATCATGGCCCGGATGTTGCCCGCCGCGTTGCGCAGGCTCTTGTGATGTACCACAGGCGTGCCGGCGGTCAGTCGCAGCATTCTGCTCTGCTTGATATGGGCGCAAAGTCGGATCGTATCCAAACAGCCCTTACATATGCGCGCGCAAATCTCTCGCGGGCGTTAACAGTTGAAGATTTGGCTGAGGTTGCAAGACTTAGTCCGCGGCAGTTCAGCCGCGCCTTCAAGGCGGAAACAGGACATTCTCCCGCGAAGGCCGTTGAAAATCTTCGCCTTGAAGCCGCGCGTCTTATGATGGAGCAAAGCCGACACAGCATTGATGAGATCGCCGGACAAACCGGTTTCATTGACAGGCGGCGGATGCGTGAAGCTTTTCTTCGTGGTTTCGGCCAGCCACCTCAGGCCATCCGTCGTAATGCGCGGCAGGGGGTGATCTAATCACACTCTTTGCGGAACAGCACTTGTCCTAATTACGTAATATATACGTCATTTGAGACGTAAGGCGTCTAGCTTATTTATCAGATATCGGGTCGTTCCGATCATCTGGAGAACTAGAATGTCTGCTAATTCATTAGGTAAAGCCCTCATAACTGGTGCCTCAACTGGCATCGGTGCTGTCTATGCTGATCGTCTTGCCAAACAAGGCTACGACCTCATCCTCGTGGCGCGAAGTGCGGATAAACTCGAAGCTCTTTCGAAGAAACTCATCGCTGCGACAGGGCGATCAGTTGAAGTGCTTCCAGCGGATTTGACGAACGCTCATGATGTCCGCGCCGTGGAAGATGTACTTAAATCTGACAAGAATATCAGTCTTTTGATCAACAATGCTGGCGCGGGTGGCGTGAAGCCCCTGCTCGATAGCGATGTGGACGATATGGAGAGGATGATTACGCTCAATATCACCGCACTGACACGACTGACTTATGCCGCCGTACCTGGGTTTATCGCGCGGGGGCGGGGGACGATCATCAACATCGCCTCAGTTGTTGCGATAGCACCAGAGCTATTGAATGGCGTTTATGGCAGCTCGAAATCGTATGTTTTGAGTTTCAGCCACTCCCTCAACCATGAGCTGGCAGACAAAGGTATTCGTGTTCAAGCAGTTCTACCGGGCGCGACGGCCACCGACTTCTGGAGCATTGCTGGTAAACCAGTGGAAGAGCTGCCGCAAAGCATTGTGATGTCGACGGATGATATGGTCGATGCTGCACTTGCCGGTCTCAAAAACGGCGAGCGCGTTACCATTCCAGGGCTGCATGATGTTGAGAAATGGACAGATTTTGAAGCTGCGCGCGGTGAACTCTCCACGCTGTTTGGCAATTCAAACCCAGCTGCGCGATATCTTTGAAGATAATCCAAAAACTGTGATGCTGGGCGAGGAATCGCCCAGCACGTTGATCAAATTAGACGATCGCATATCGTGATATGAAATATCATTCATGCACGATAAGCTGGAACCAGGTGTCGAGAAAACGACTGCGTTTTAATCCGTCGAGATAAACCAGAAGCTCCGGTCCAAGCTCGACAGGTTGCAGTGATGCTACGTCCGAGGGACTCGTTTCCGATACAAGACCAGTTTCTTGAAGGATCGCCTGACCGTTAGAAGACAGAAGAAATGTGATCGCCTGTTCGGCGATGTTTGCGTGTTTGCTTCGATCCGGGATGAGCGCGGTCCAGGGCAGGGCGACAACGTAATCCTGTGGTACGATGACTGCAAAATCCCGGGCGTCATATTGCCATTTGCTTACGTCTGACAACGGCACATTATAGGCGAGATCGATGTTGCCAGCCGACAACGCCTGTAACAGCTCTTCGCTTGTATCGAAAATACGCGCTTGTGATGCGCCGAAAGCACGGACGATACGCCAGAACAGCGGTGATCGGATCGAATCCTGAGCCGCCAGTGTGTAGCTGACATTATCAATGCCGATATTGACGAGCCCGACACGCCGTTGAAAAAGCGTTGCGTTTTGCTCCAGCAATCGTGCGAGTTCGATGCGTGTCGTTGGCAGTTCATTGTTGAGCGCGCGGCGTTTGACAACACTCACCGCTGGATCGAAACCGATGCTGAACAATTCGCTGCGCCAGTGAGCTTGTGGTGCTAATCCTGCATTGCGAACAATTCCATTTCTTGGCTGCGCGCCGCCTTCATTGGCGATGAGTACCGCAAGATCGGGTGTCGAGAGGATAACGAGATCGGCGGCGCTCGCTTCTTCGGCACCAGCTAGAAGCCGCGAGGTCCATTCGCCCGGTCTGATCTGTCGATAAGCGATATTGACGCTAGGCAACTGACGGGCCAGACCAGCTTGTACGGGGGCTATGGTTTCGGGTGCAATGTCACCGACAATCTGAAACTCGGGCTTTGATGCCAGGTCATTTTGCGCATGCGTGTTATGCCATGAAGGAACAATCAATATCAGAACGGCACAGAATTGCAGGATAATGCGTTTCATGTGCGTTGCTCCGGCGTCGTCGCGGGCAATGTCACCAGCACGCTTGTTCCACCACCTTCGCGATCACGCAGTTCGATCTGGCCGCCTAGTGCTTCCGCAACCATTTTTGCTATCGACAAACCAAGGCCGGAACCGGGCTTTGACTGGTCCACTTGGACAAAACGCTCGAAGACACGGTCTTTCATGTCGGTCGCAAGCCCAGCCCCTCTGTCATGAACGCCAAGTGTGATCGTAGCTCCATTCTGGCTAAGGCTGATAGTCAAAGGGCCGGGTGCATGAACGAGTGCATTTTCGACGATATTGCGAATCATTTCTCTGAGGCTGGTGGTTTCGCCACTCACATAGAGCGGCTCATCAGGCACATCAAAGCTGATGGTTTGTTGCAGATCAGAATAGCTGCCTTCAGCGCGCAGTCTCCGGACTGCTTCCTGTGTAACCTGCCGCAGATCGAGCGTTTCGAGCTTTCGCGACTGAATACTGTGCAGTGTGGTCGCTTCAGACAGAAGCTGATTTGCGAGAAGGCTTGCGCTTATGGAATTGGCATGGACACGGGCAAGGATTTCCTTTTGCCGATTTGGATCAGTTTCTTCGAGCGACAGTTCGGTCAGGGCACGCAAGGCTGTGAGTGGCGTGCGCATCTGATGCGCTGCATCAGCAGTGACCAGCTTCAATCCGGCAAGCACATTGTTCAGACGTCCCATGAAGTCATTGAGTGCTGTAACAAGTGCGCTGACTTCCTTAGGAATAGGGCCGGCCAGTGGATTGAGATCGGATGAGGAACGCTGGCGCAGATCAGATTCAACCATCCGCAGCGGTCTGAATGCAAATCGGATTGCGAGCCAGATAAGCACCAGTGCGAGCAAAGCCACTCCAAGCGCAGGCAAGAGAGTATTGAGGCTTAGTTGCAAGGTCAGCTGTCTCCGTGCTTCCCGCGTTTCCCCAACCAGAACATCGACCCAACCGCCGCCTTTTGCGTCGCTGTGATAGCGTGCGACTGCAGCAATTCGTACTTTTTCCCCACGATACATACTGTCGCTGAGGCGAACGCGGCTATTATTGCCATGCGGAATTTCTAGCCCGAGAATGGGTGAACCGGTCAGGAGGCTGCCATCGGGTGCGACGACACGATAGAAAATGCGATTGAGACGCGAGGTGCCCAGAATGGAAAAGGCGGAGTGGGGAAGATCGACGCTGAGCGAACCATCCTGCAGAGTTATCGTGTCTGCGATGGATAGGGCGGCGGCACCAAGAACACGATCGAATGCTTCATCGGCCGCACGATGCGCATACCAGCGGCCAAGAAAGAAGAGCAGAACGGTGACAGCAAGCAGCGTCAATCCACTGCCCACCAGAATGCGGCGCTGGATTGAATATTCCCTGTTTGCGGCTCCTTTGACCATCAGAGTTGCAGCGCTTTAAGCCTGAGCAGATAGCCCACGCCGCGTTGTGTGACAATTTCAACTGTGCTGTTCTCGAGCTTCTTCCGCACGCGTGAAACCAGCAGTTCGATAGCATTGGGTGTGCCGGTATCTTCATGGCCAAACAGTTTCAGAACCAGCATATCTTTTGGGACCGTGACATTGAAACGGGTGGCAAGCATCTCGAGAACGTCGAATTCGCGCCGCCCGAAATCCAGTGGCTCGTCACCCTGCATCACTGATCTTTGTGTCAGGTTGATCGATAGTTCGCCGATCCGCAAGACCGGCTGCGCCACGCCCATATGCCGTCTTGCGACTGCTCTGATACGGGCAACAAGCTCCCTGAGATCGAAGGGTTTGACTAGGTAGTCATCAGCGCCAAGCTCGAGAATATCGATCTTGTCGGCAATCTGATTGCGAGCGGTGATTACCAATACCGGACATGACAAGGATTGTTCGCGCATACTGCGCAGGATGACAAAACCGTCACGTCCCGGAAGGTTGATGTCGAGTACGACCAGATCAAAGGAGCCATTCACAGCCAGATCTTCCCCTTGCACGCCATCATAGACAGTCGTGACAGAGTGGCCTTCCTTTTCAAGCTTTGAAGCAATAGCAAACGCAATATCGATTGTGTCTTCTACAAGAAGGATACGCATGTTGTGTTCGACGATTCTATTCAAGGTTTTCGGGACGACAGGATTCTGACAGTTAGAATTGCTAGTATCTGAGACAATACTGGATGAGGCTGCGGCGCTTGTATCATAGCAAGTGTCCAGGGAGGAAAAAATGTTCTGGCGCGGGTTGGCATGTCGAATCGGCATGACCTTGTTTGGGCTTCAGCTGTGCATCGCTTATGCGAATGCCGCTGATGCTGCTTGCGCTTATCGCGGTGCGCTGGATGAGCGTTATTGCGACGAGAACCGCGACCTTGTCGCAGATACACCCAAAGACGCTTCCCAGTGGCGTGATCCGCAAACACTCGTATGGGCTTATTCGCCCATCGAAGACCCGGCGGTTTATGCGCGACTTTTCAAGCCATTCACCCAGCATCTTGAAGCCTGCCTTGGACGGCAGATCGTTTATTATCCAATTCAGTCCAGCGCCGATGAAGTTGAGGCGATGCGTTCAGGACGTCTGCATTTTGCGGGGTTCTCTACAGGGCCGACAATTGAGGCGGTCAGTCGCGCAGGTGCCGTTCCTTTTGCCGCCAAAGGCACTGGCGATCAGATGCGCGGCTATAGGCTGGTCGCGGTCGTGCGCGCGGAATCTTCCTATGAAAAATTGGGTGATCTTAAAGGGCATCGCGTCGCCCATGCATCATTGTTCTCAAATTCCGGCAATGTCGCGCCACGCGCTCTCTTTCCAAAAGAGGGTCTCACGCCGGGGCAGGACTATGCGCCTATCATGTCGGGCGGACACGACAAATCGATCCTCGGTGTTGTCGCCGGTGATTACGATATGGCGGCGGTTGCCTCCGATGTGCTTGAACGCATGATCGAGCGGGGGCTTGTGAAGCGTGATGCCATTCGTCTGATTTATCAGAGCGATCTGTTTCCAACCTCATCATTTGCATATGCTCACAATCTTGCTCCACCTCTTGTGGCGGAAATGAAGCGCTGCTTCTTTAATTTCACATTTACGTCTGAAATGAGAGCCGAGTTTCAGGGCGACAATCACTTCATTCCGATAGATTACGCAGCCGCGTGGTCGGTGGTGCGCGAGGTGAGCGAGAAGGCTGGCGCACCGCCTCCATAATTCGCTTCCTAGTAAGCGATCAATTCGCATGGCATTTCTCTGAGTGCCAGCTCCCGCAGCAAGCCAGAACACAGTCAACTGCAACCCGATTGGGTTTCGGTCGGAGTCTCTTCGGCTCAAAGTGGATAAAATAATGAGTTTTTACAAGCAACTAACCTACAAATATAAGGTCTATAATGCAGACCCCACGACACTGATCGGGGTTATGCTGGCAATCGTTTTTGCCTATCTGATTGCAGCGCCAATCGTGCTGCTTTTGTCAGATGCAGTGATTGTCCAATTTGCTGATCGGGCACGCTCGGGCCAGCAGATTGGTGAATTGACCTTTTATTATCTCAACCGTGCGTTCTTCTCGGCGATTTCGACGGATGTGTTTTGGCGTCCGCTTTGGAACACGGCAATCATCGCACTTGGTTCGATTGCCTTTGCGCTTGTCACGGGCATTCCACTCGCATGGCTTTTGAGCCGCACAAATTTACCGGGCAAGAAGTGGTTCTCGACAGCATTGATCGTTCCTTACATGCTGCCTTCGTGGACCTTCGCGCTGGCTTGGCTGACCCTGTTTAAAAACCGCACCACCGGTGGTCAGCCAAGCTGGATGGAAGCTTTGGGCTTCTCGCCACCTGATTGGCTTGCTTACGGCATGTTGCCAATTACGCTCATTCTGGCCATGCACTATACGCCATTCGTGATCCTGCTTTTCGGCAATGCGTTGCGGCAGTTTGATTCCACGCTTGAAGATTCAGCCCGTGTCATGGGCGCAGGCAAGTTGCTGATTGCGCGCCGGATCATTCTTCCATTGATGCTGCCCTCGCTTGTGTCGGCTTCAACGCTGATCTTCGCCAAATGTCTCGGCGACTTTGGTGTCGCCTATATTCTTGGCGTGCCGGTTGGTTTTGACGTTCTGGCAACGTCTCTTTTCCGTGCAATTTCAACCAGTCAGGCTGGCATGAGTGCCGTTCTTGCGGCAACCATTGTCGTTCTTGGTAGCATTTCAATCTTCCTCGATATGTATCTGCTCAAGGAAGCGCGCCGTTTCGTCACTATTGGCAACAAGGGTTCTATGAACCGCGAGACAGACCTCGGTCGTTTTCGTGTGCCTGCATTCAGCTTCGCCGCACTCATGTTCGTTGTCAGTGCGTTCATTCCGCTGATGGCGCTTCTGCTGACGACGGTTATGCGCGTGCCGGGCGTTTTCACGCTTGATAATTTCACGCTGGATTTCTGGATCGGCACCGATCTTAACACCACCGCGATGAGCAATGGCATCCTCCTGACTGGCGAGTTCTGGAAAGCGACCTGGAACACGTTGTGGATCGTCGGCTCGGCTGCATTGGGTGCAGGCCTGCTTGGTCTTTTGGTCGGCTATGTCGTGGCTCGTACGCCTGTTTCGCTTGTTGGCACGTTTCTGCGTCAGGTGACATTCTTGCCGTATCTGGTTCCGGGCATTGCATTTGCTGCGGCCTATCTCACTATGTTTGCAGTGCAGCGTGGTCCGCTTCCGGCACTTTACGGAACGCCGATTCTGCTGGTTCTCGCGATCCTTGCCGATCAGATGCCATTCGCATCGCGTGCGGGTATCTCGGCAATGATGCAACTTGGCAAAGCACCTGAAGAAGCGGCCCAGATGGTGGGTGCCGGTTTCTGGCGTCGTCTGGTTTCGATTGTCGCGCCGATCCAGAAAGGCTCTCTGGTTTCAGGTATTCTGTTGCCGTTTATCTCTGGCATCAAAGGCTTGAGCCTCGTCGTCGTGCTGGCTGTGCCGGGCACGGATGTTCTCACCACCTATGCATTGCGCCTCGTCGACTACAGCTACAGCCAGGCCGCAAATGCAGTCGTTTTGATGATCTGTGTCATCGCCTTTGGCGGCACAGTCATCGTTCAAAAACTCACCAACAGCAAATTGTCTGACGGATTGGGAGGCAAATAATGTCGAGCATTACTATTCGCGATGTCAGAAAGAGCTACGGCAAAGCCGCCCGCGCCGCAGTTGAAAAGCTTTCACTCGAAATTCCAAAGTCGGAGTTTCTCTGCCTGCTTGGACCTTCGGGCTGCGGTAAGACGACGACGCTCCGCATGATTGCGGGTCTTGAATATCCAACCGAAGGTCAGATCCTCGTCGATGGTCAGAAGATTGTGTCGGTTGATGACGGCATTTATGTACCACCCGAAAAGCGTGGCATGGGGCTGGTGTTCCAGAACTATGCCCTTTGGCCGCATATGACTGTCGAACAAAATGTCGAGTTCGGCTTGAAGTTGCATAAGGTCGCAAAGGCTGAGCGTCAGCGTATTATCGATGACGTTCTGCAGAAGCTTGGCATTGAGCGTTATCGCGACCGTTTGCCAGCGCAGATGTCTGGCGGTCAGCAGCAGCGCGTAGCGCTTGCGCGTATGCTGGCGCTTAAGCCCGATATTATTCTGCTCGATGAACCACTGTCCAATCTCGATGCGAAACTGCGTCTCGAAATGCGCGCGGAACTCAAGCGTATTCATCAGGAAATGGGGTCGACGGTCGTATTCGTAACCCACGATCAGTGGGAGGCCATGACATTGGCAACCACGATTGCGGTGATGAGCGAAGGCGAGTTGCAGCAGCTTGGCACGCCTGACGACATTTACGAGCGCCCGGCCAATCGCTTTGTGGCTGAATTCATCGGCAATCTGCCGATCAATATCATTGAGCTTAATGACAGCAATAACGGCGCGTTGGCGACATGGGCACGCGATTACCTCAAGGCGCAGAGCCTTGCGGCAAGCAATGTCGGATCCGTCGGTGTCCGGCCTGAATCCGTACGTCTCAGCGATACGCCTGTTGAGCAGGGATGCGTGGCCAAAGTGGTCGATATCGTGCCTACCGGCGGTAGCTGGATCGTCGAAATGTCAGTTCACGGCGAGCAGTTTTTTGCAATCGCTGCAGATACTCCAGCCCAGAAGGCTGGCGATGAAATCTGGTTCTCTGTCGAACGCAGTCACGTCCATGTGTTTGACAGAGAAGGCAAGCGCATCAGCGACTGAAAAGAGACGCATCAAATGCGCGTCGATGCTTTCGCTTTCAAACAATAATTATCAACTTTGGAGGAAATAATGAGTTCAACCCTTCGCAAATATACAGCCCTTTCGTTGAGTGCCGCACTTCTGGCAAGCACGGCTGCCTTCGCAGAGCCGGTCGCTGAAATCGGCATCAAGGATGCGGATTTCTCACTAGAAGCACTGATTGAAGCGGCCAAGAAAGAGCCCGGTATTACCGTTGTGGACGCCACTGGTAAGATCGTCACCATGGCTGAAGCCTTCACCGCAAAATACGGTGTGAAGGCTACAGGCGTGAAGATGAACGGCCAGAACCAGGAACAGGTCATTCTGCGTGAAGCTGCTGCGAACAATGTTCGCACGGATGTCTTCAATATGAGCAATCTGCCATCAGTTACATCGGAGATCATAGTTCAGGGCGCAGGTCTCAGTTGGCTTCCTGTCGATCTCAAGGATCAGGTGCCTGTGGAATATCAGAACCCGGCTATCACCAGCCTTAACCCATGGGTGTGGGCTTATAACTCGGATGTCCATGGCGATAAGTGCCCAATTGACAATATTTGGGCATTGACCACGGAAGAATGGAAGGGCCGCATAGCTATTCCTGATCCGCTCCTGCGCAACGAAACCATGTTCTGGTTCAATCAGATTGCCGAGCATGATGATGAAGCCATGCGCAATGCATATGAAGAGTTCTTCGGTGAGCCATTGAAAACCGATGAAGCAAGCGCGACCGCTGAGTGGGTCAAGCGCTTCGCCAAGAACCGCCCGAGCGTTACACGGAGCGATACGGAAGTTGGCCCGATCATCGGTGCAAAGGGGCAGGAAAAGCCATTTATGGGCTTCCTCAGCACCTCGATTTTCCGTGATGCCAAGAAGAATGGCTACACGATGGGAATTTGTGCCGGCATGAAGCCTTGGGCAGGACAGCTGACGCCACGCGTTGCCGTTATCGCGTCCGGTACGAAAAGCCCGAATGCATCCAAGCTCTTCGTGCATTACATGATGACGGAAGAGGGCATGGCTCCGCAGTTGGCAGACGGAAAGATTTCGTCAAATAAGGACGCGAAAATTCCAGAAAGCGAAGTGTCTGGCATCGTGAAAGTCATCGACCAGCTCTATGTCCCGCATTCTGAGACCGCTGAAAGCGACTACTCAAAGCTTCAGGATTGGCAGGATTTCTGGACCATCAGTTCGCGCTAAGTCGGGATTGAATTGGTCTAACCGGCAGAAGGGCGGTGATCGCCCTCCTGCAACAATGCCTTTTTTGCGGCTTATTCACTGTTAGAAATGTTAGAGCCGACAGCCTATTCAATGTGCGATACTGATCGGCAAGCAATAACTATCCTGCTTGAAAGGTCTGTCAATGAAGACGGTAGCATTTACACTTACTGCGTTTGCTTTTTGCGTGGGCTCTGCTCATGCATCCAGTTCGGCTGCTTGGGAGGCGCTTCATACCAAAGTCGTCAGTTCATGCATGGCGAAATCGTCCATGGTCAGTCCTTTTGTTTCCGAGCCTGTCGACTTTGATGATAGAGTTGGGAAAGTTGCACTGCTGTTGCGTGAAGGGTCGACCCGCAATCGCAAGCAATCCAAAGACACGACGGTTATTTGCCTCTACGATAAGCGTTCAGGTAAAGTCGCAATTGAAGAGGTTCAATGGAAGAAGAACTGATCGGGTCTTGCTTTTGCAACTCCATCAGACACCTGCCATAAATACCAGGCTTTCGATGCTAAAATGTCTCGAAAGCCTTAGTTTTTTTAAACACCAGTCTTCGCCCGGATGCGCGAATTACACTTTGAAATCATTCGCATTGTAGGGGTGGTCGACGGAAGTTTGCCACTAACCAGTCATGGCCCGATCTTCGCGGATAGGAGGTGTAGAAGCACCCGGTATGTTCGACATATCCGCGAGTTTCAGTTCCTTTATAACGTTCTCCGCGAGGTGTCTCTTTTACCTCTCCGTTATACTTACCAACAACGACTTGCGTTTTGGTTCGGCTCCATCGATAGGCTTGCTCGTTTGCGCTCATCTTATAGATATTGTCGGGAGGGCCGAAATCCCGCATGACGCTACTGATGGGTGCGGCATTTGCGAAGCGCAGCCTGTCAGCACTACAGCTGTTCCAAGAGCGGCTACTCCTCACTGGGAGGCAGGAAATAGTCTGATTGCCATGGTTGTTCCTATCGGTTGCTATCTGCAGTAACGATATGAGCCAAGATTGCAAGCACATTGCACGTTTTGGTTGTTCAGAGATGCCCTTAGCCACCGTTTAACAATGCCGCTCGGAAAGCTTATTGCAAGGTGCTAAATATAGTAAAGGATGCCAATTGCAATGTAGTCGCAATGTTGGATGGCTAGTGGGGGAATGAGGACAAAAACTGGCCTCTGAGGGAAAATCATTGCGTATCTTGCTTCTCGAAGATGAACCTGAAATGGCGCGCGCTTTACTTGAAGCGCTCAGACGACATGAAGTGCTGGTTGATCATGTCAGCACCATTGCCGATGCAGATGCCCTGGCGCGTGATGGCAATTACGATGTGCTCGTTTTGGATCGTCGTCTTCCTGACGGAGAAGGGCTCAATTTGGTCGCAGCACTGCGCAAGAGTAAGCTCTCCGTACCCATTCTTGTTTTAACCGCATTGGGAAGCGTCGATCACCGCGTCGATGGGCTAGATGCAGGGGCGGATGATTATCTTGCCAAACCTTTTGCCATTGAAGAGCTGCTTGCGAGACTGCGCGCACTTAGGAGGCGGGGACCTTCGTTGTCAGATAAATTTATGAGCTTCGGAAACCTGATCATTGACCCTCGGACCAAACAGGTCACTGTGCTTGATGCGGTTATTGATTTCCCGCGGCGAGAATATCTCGCACTGGAAGCGTTAATGCGGCGCCCAAACCGTATTGTGACCCGTTCAAATCTCGTCGAGGCCGTTTACACACTTGATGACGAGATTGAGTCAAACGCCCTTGATGCTCACATTTCCCGCATTCGCAAGAAACTGGCTCAGGCCGACGCGACTGTTGAGATTAGGGCGGTGCGAAACATTGGTTATCTGATCCGGTCGAAAGCATGAAAAAGATGCGTAGCCAATCGCTGCGATGGAGTCTGATGAGGCGCCTGTTCATATTGCAGGCATCTTTACTTGTACTTTTCGTCATTCTGCTCGTGGGCTGGATTTGGATCATCAACCCCGAGTTGGAAGATGCCAATGAAGGAGCGGTGCGCGTTGTTGCCGAAAGTGTGATGAAAGACGGGCAGGGCCATGTTCAGATATTAGAGACCCCGCAGTTCACTCAGCTCAAACAACGATATCCCGATCTGTGGTTCATCGTGAGAGATGAAAATGCGGTTGTCGTGCAATATGGCAAGATACCGTGGGCGGGTCTTGATGCGACCTTTCCATGGAACATTGACCGTGCGCGTGTGCAAACGGCCAATACGACGCGTGCTACAGTGGAAAATCGAAATACCTCCGTTGGCAAACTTCAAGTGATAGCGGCCACGGAAAAAGGATTTGAAAACGACGGGATCAGTCTCTGGATTAGTATGCAAATCGATCTCGCTAAATATCCTGATGGGGAAATTCATTGGTCCAATGTGTTGCCGGGCTTAGGTATCATCGTCCTGATCGCTGTCGTGCCAATGTTGATCCTGACTAGCATTGCGACGTTGATCGTGACACCACGGGCTGTTGGCCGCTCCCTTCGTGGTCTCATGGAAACTGTGAAACAAGCGCAGGCTATCAATTTTGAGAACCGTTCTGCACGTATTGACCGGTCCAAAGTTCCGCAGGAGATCATTCCGCTGGTCGATGCCTTCAACACCGCACTTTCCAAACTTGATGAAGGTTATAATCGCCGAAACCGTTTTCTCGCAGACGCTGCCCACGAGCTTAGAACACCAATCGCCATAGCTCGGACACGAGCTGATCTTCTAGCCGATGATGATGTAAGCAAGCAGTTGCGATCCGATATAGATCGCCTGTCTCGTGTGGCGCATCAGTTACTTGAAATGCAGGCTATCGGTGTTGTTGAACTGCGCGCTGAACGTCAGGATTTGAATGTGCTTGTTCAGCGGCTTGCTGCTGATCTTGCACCGCTGGCGCTCGATGGAGGTTATGATTTTGACTTTGAGCCGAGCAGCGAAGAAGCTATTTTCACTGTTCAGACTTCGGTTATCGAGATGGCAGTCGTTAATCTGATCCGCAATGCGATCGACCATGCGGGCGGCAAAGGGGCTATCGTTATCAAGGTAGGCGCTTCTGGAACTATTGATGTTTGTGATGAGGGTCCTGGTATTCCTCTTTCTGAGCGCGAGCATGTATTTGAGCCATTTCGGCGCATTAATACGCATTCATCGGGAGCTGGACTTGGATTGAACCTTGTCCAAAAGGCTGCAGAAATTCACGGCGGAAAAGTCATGTTTTTTGATTTGAAACCTGGCTTTTGCGTGCGTCTGCAGATTCAATCAGTCACGGCGAGATCAGGCGCCGATCTAAACAAGAAGCAGCATTGAGTAGTTTATGCCTCAAAGCACAATTCTTTAATATTCAGTTAAAGAAAGCACTTTAAGCACTTAAAAACAATTGATAAATTTTATATAATGAATGTTCCTGTAATCTAAGCGCAACTCTCGCGAGGAGAATGCCAGCATCTTCTGAATTAGTCAGCGCACATCGTTGATTGGGTTGGGAGATCAATAGGAGCCTGCTTCGGGCTCTCCAACGCGAACTGAAGCTTTGTAAGCGTCAATGAATGATGCGCTGGCTTCGTCTGGAGTTATACATGTCTTTTATCGCAAAAACCCTTGCGACTGCGACCGCTGCCCTCGCGGTCACAACAAACGCATATGCTGCTGATCTCAACTACAATTCAGGATCCTACGATTACGAAACCCCGCCAGCATTTTCATGGAGCGGCGCATATATCGGTGCTCATGGTGGTTTGGCTTCGCCGAAGATTAATCCATTTACTGGCGGCAAGGGCATGACCGGCGGCGTGCAGGCTGGTTACAATTTCCAGTTTGGCCCTGCTGTTCTTGGTGCCGAACTTGAAGGTTCGTATATGGGAAATGAAGCCCGCGTACCGGATGGCCGGTTGAAAGAGCGGTTTCGTGGTGCAGCGAAGGCCAAAGCTGGTCTCTCATTTGATCGATCACTGGTTTACGGCACAGCAGGTGTGACCATGACAAAATTCAAAGACGGCGATGACGTTACCGGCCCTAACGGCTGGAAATCGGGTTATCTTCTGGGCGGTGGTATTGAACAGGGATTTGGCGGCGGTCTGTCGGCAAAAATCGAGTATAACTACGTGACAACCAAGGATGTCTCAAGCACGACATCATATGGTACCACCAATACAAATGTGCATGACCATGTCATCAAGGCAGGCGTAAACTACCGCTTCTGATGGAGTTGTTTTGACGTCTTTAACAGAAAAGGCTCTCAAACCAGTTCTGCAGCATCAGTTTCGAAGGCGATACCCCGCCGCCAGTCGCCAATGTGGAACGATATGTCATTTGAGAAAACACTTTAGATAGGCCGTTCTCATTCTGAAAGTTCATATGGCTCAAGCTTAACTTGTGCTGCGTAAGTCCGAGCGCGTGAACGAATAAAAGTCATTGAGAACGGCTTTGGGTTACACAATTGGTGATTCATATGCAGAAAGGCCGGAGGTTTTGCCTCCGGCCTTAATGTTTTTAGACTTCAGCGTGAGCATCCAATATTTCTACTTTCGGTCCAGCATGTTTCAGCGGACGTTCGCCTGTCAATTTGCGGATCAGCACATAAAACACCGGCGTCATGAAGATACCGAAGGCCGTCACGCCGATCATTCCGGCAAACACAGCGATACCCATTGCAGAGCGCATTTCCGCACCGGCCCCTGTTGATATGACAAGCGGAACAACGCCCATGATGAAAGCCATTGACGTCATGAGGATCGGACGCAGACGCAACCGGCTTGCCTCGATAGCCGCTTGAACTGCCGTTCTTCCGGATAGTTCCAGCTCGCGGGCAAATTCAACAATCAGGATCGCGTTCTTGGCGGACAGCCCCACCAGAACGATCAAGCCAATTTGGGTGAAGACATTGTTATCACCTCCCGTAAACCAGACGCCGATCAATGCGGCCATGATGCCCATTGGTACGATCAGGATGATCGAGAGTGGCAGTGTGAGACTTTCATACTGCGCAGCCAGCACAAGATAGACCAGCAGCAGCGCCAGAGGGAAGACAAGGAAACCCGAATTGCCAGCCAGAATTTGCTGATATGTCAGGTCGGTCCATTCATAGGCAATGCCTGCAGGCAAGGTCTCTTCCGCAATCCGCTCTATTGCAGCCTGCGCCTGACCGGATGAAAAGCCGGGAGCCGGGTTGCCGTTTATGTCGGCTGAAAGGAAGCCGTTATAACGGATTGCGCGCTCTGCCCCCACGGTCTGCTCAACTTTAAGAAGGGCGGACAATGGGATCATCTCACCAGACTGCGAACGAACCTTCAGCTTGCCAATATCTTCGGCATGGCTGCGATAATTCGCGTCTGCCTGAATACGCACGCTGTATGTGCGGCCGAAGGCATTGAAGTCGTTGACGTAAAGCGAACCAAGATAGATTTGCAAAGTTTCGAAAACATCCGTAACGGCCACGCCCAGCTGGCGTGCCTTCACCCGGTCAATATCAGCGAAAAGTTGCGGAACGTTGATCTGATAGCTCGAGTAAAGGCCCGCCAGTTCCGGTGTCTGATACGCCTTGGCAAGAAATGCCTTGGTTGCATCGTCAAGTGCGCGGAAGCCTAAACCATTGCGATCTTCCAGCTGAAGCTTGAAGCCGCCGGTAGTACCCAGTCCCTGTACGGGAGGGGGGGGGAACATGGCGATGAAGGCATCCTGAATGGATCCAAACTGCTGGTTGAGCTGCATGGTAATAGCATTTGCAGAGAGTTCAGGTGTCTTGCGCTCTTCAAACGGTTTCAAGGTTACAAACACAATGCCGGAGTTCGACGAGTTGGTGAAACCATTGATTGATAGACCCGGGAAGGCGATAGCATTGGCGACGCCAGGCTGCTTGAGTGCAATATCCGTCATCCTGCGGATAACATCTTCCGAACGGTCGAGCGTTGCCGCATCCGGCAATTGTGCAAAGCCGATCAGATATTGCTTGTCCTGTGCCGGAACGAAGCCGCCGGGCACCGCACGGAACAGAACGAAGGTGACGCCGAGCAACACGACATAGAGGCCCATCACAAGCGATTTGCGTGTGAGAATACCACCAACACCGCGACCATAGGCATTTGAACTTGCACCAAAGAAGCGATTAAAGCCACGGAAGAACCAGCCAAACAGCTTGTCCATAATGCGGGTCAGCCGGTCTTTCGGTGCATTGTGGCCCCGCAGCAGCAAAGCTGCCAACGCTGGCGACAGCGTCAGTGAGTTAAAGGCCGAGATCACGGTCGATATGGCGATAGTCAGCGCAAACTGACGATAGAACTGGCCAGTCAGGCCGGTAATGAAGGCCAGGGGTACGAAAACCGCAACCAGCACCAGTGCAATGGCGATAATTGGACCGGACACTTCCTGCATGGCGCGATAGGTCGCCTCAATCGGAGAGAGGCCCTGTTCAATATTACGCTCGACATTTTCCACCACCACGATCGCGTCATCGACGACGATGCCGATCGCAAGCACGAGGCCGAAGAGGCTTAGTGCATTGATGGAGAAGCCAAATACATACATCACCGCGAAGGTGCCGACGATAGACACGGGAACAGCTACGAGAGGAATGATCGAGGCTCGCCATGTCTGCAGGAACATGATAACCACGATTACAACCAGAACGATGGCTTCAAGCAGAGTGTGAATAACCGACTCGATAGAGGCCTTAACAAACGCTGTTGTGTCATAAACGATATCGAAGTCCACGCCTTCCGGCATGGTTTTCTTCAGTTCGGCCATGGCCGCATGGACGTTTGTGGAAATATCAAGGGCATTGGAACCGGGCGCCTGAAAAACACCCATGCCGACGGCTGATTTGTTATCGAGCAGCGAGCGCAACGAGTAATCCGCTGCCCCCATTTCAACGCGTGCAACATCGCCAAGGCGCGTAACTTCACCCTGACTGCCGGATTTCACAACGATGTCGGCAAAGTCCTCAGGTGTTTGGAGACGTCCCTGAGCATTAACTGAAAGCTGCAGATCGAGACCCGAAACGGATGGTGAAGCGCCAATAACACCAGCTGCGGCCTGAACGTTCTGCTGGCGGATGGCGTTGGCAATGTCTCCGGCCGAAAGCCCGCGTTCAGCGGCCTTCTGTGGATCAATCCAGACACGCATCGAATAGTCGCCGCCGCCAAAAATCTGCACCTGACCGACGCCTGGAATACGAGCAATACGATCCTTGACGTTGAGAACAGCATAGTTGCGCAAGTAGTTCACGTCATATCGGCCATCGGGCGATATCAGGTGAACAACAAGTGTAAGATCGGGCGAACTCTTGGCTGTCGTGACACCGAGCGTCCGTACTTCTTCCGGCAGGCGTGGCTCGGCCTGTGAAATGCGGTTTTGTACCAGTTGCTGGGCCTGATCTGGATCTGTGCCGAGTGCGAAAGTGACCGTCAGTGTCATGACACCATCAGCGGTCGCCTGACTTTGCATATAGAGCATGCCTTCGACACCGTTGATCTGCTCTTCAAGCGGTGTTGCAACAGTTTCTGAAATAACGGCTGGATTGGCGCCCGGATATTGTGCACGCACCACGATCTGTGGTGGCACGACTTCCGGATATTCCGAGATCGGCAAACCGGTCATGCCAATCAGACCGGCAACAAAGATCAGTACCGACAGAACGCCAGCGAAGACCGGTCGGTCTACGAAAAAGCGTGAAAAGTTCATCTTATTATCCCCCTTTAGGCGGATGAGCAAAAGACTCTCCCGTTCCCGCGAAAACATGTGTTCTCGCGGGATGAATAGGCTGAGCTTTTTGCGTTTGCGCGCGCCGACAGACGCGCCGTTTCAACTAATTCTTGGCAAGCGTTTCAGTTACGGGCTGCGGTACAACGACTACGCCGGGACGAATGCGCTGCAGGCCGTTGACGACGATGTTTTCACCGGGCTTCAATCCGCTTTCGACGATACGAAGACCGTCATAGTTGCGACCAAGCACCACCTGCCGGTATTCAACCTTGTTGTCTGCACCAACCACAAAGACGAATTTCTTGTCCTGATCAGACGAAATTGCGCGATCGCTTACCACGAGCTTCTGATCGGGGTCCGGTTCGCCAAAGCGAATGCGGACAAACTGTCCCGGAATGAGCCTGCCATCTGGATTATCGATGGCTGCACGAACACGGATCGTGCCTGTCGTGGCATCCACCTCGTTGTTGATAAGTTGAATATGTCCTGAAATCGGTGTGCCATTATCAGCTGCCGTTCCTATCTGGACCGGGATGCGCTCGATGGAATTGCCGCCGGGGGAAGTCGCGAGCTTGGCAAGCGCTTTGGTGACAACTTCTTCATTGGCGCTGAAGCTTGCATAGATCGGGTCGACCGATACGAGTGTTGTTAGTACCGGTGAAGCTGAACTTGCTGCAACCAGATTACCAGCTGTTACTTCCAGACGTCCGACACGACCAGAGATTGGTGCGCGTACCTCGGTATATTGGAGGTCAAGTTCAGACGAGCGCAGTGCTGCCTTTGCGGAACGAAGGCTTGCCTGTGCTTCATCAAAGGCGCTTGAGCGCTGATCAAGGCCGCTTTGTGCAATGGTACGGGTTGTCACCAACTGGCGTCCGCGTTCCAGTTCAGCTTTGGCGAGGGCTACACGCGCTTCTTCTGCTGAAACCTGTGCCTTGGCCTTTTCAACAGCAGCGGCATAAGGTTCCGGATCGATTGTAACGAGTAGATCACCCTGTTTCACCAAAGCACCTTCTCGGAAATGTGCCTTCAAGATTGCGCCGCCGACACGCGGACGAATTTCCACGCGGTCAATGGCTTCCAAACGACCGGAAAATTCTTCCCAGCTGTTGATGGTGCGCTGTTCGGCTGCTGCAACTGAAACCGGAACTGCGGGTGGCGAAGCAGATACATCGGTTGCGGCGTCGGCTTTCAGGTGCGGCATACCGAAAAGAATGGCGCCACCACCTGCTGCAGACAATAGGATACTCAGGCCAGCGCCCCATAGGGCCCGGCGGGCAATGTTCGATGTCATGTTGTATCTCCTAACCGGTGGGGCCGGCTTCATATTGAGCGTCAGGCCAAAGGTTGGGAGACCGTTCGAGCTGACGTTATGCTTCGATTTGCTTTGCACCTGCTTGCCGGAAGAAATCCGAAAACAGGTCGATCAGTGTCTTTTCCTGCGGTGTCCAGTCCGTGCGCGTGACCTTGTTCTCAGGTATCCAGCCGGCTTGGCCTGGCAGGACATGCGACTGGACCTTGACGCCGGCCTGACGAAGACGCTCTGCATAGGCTCGCGTTTCGTCACGCATTGGACATTGGGCACTGGTGACGAGCAGAGTTGGCACCAAGCCACCAAGCCGCGTACAAAGGGCGGGCGCGGCATAGGGGTGGGTGAACCCTGCACATTCGCCAAGATAGTTCTGCCAGCCGTCTGCAATCGTTTGAACGGCACTCTCCGGACAATATTTGCGGAAAGATGCCGTGGCGAGGCATGGGTCAAGCATGGGCGAAAGCAATATCTGACCCTTAAGATCCGCCAGATGTTGATCGCGCGCCATGAGTGCCACGCCGGCTGCAATATTACCGCCCGCCTCTTCACCGGCGACGAACAGCGTAGACTTCTTGTGCGCAAACTCCGGACAACGCGCGCGCATTGAGGTCATTATGGAATAAGCCACATCCAGTGCCGCCGGGAACGGGTTGAGACAGGCCGATGAATATTCAGGCGATACGACCACCGCACCTGCCTCAGCAAGTGTTTCGGCAACGCGTTCGCAGGCACCAAGACAGCTGTTTGAGAACGCCCCCCCATGCAGGTGTAAAACCACTGGTGGCGGTGAAAGCAACCTGGCACCGCGATAAATGCGTGCCGTGCAGGTGGAATCACCAGCCTGCATTGTTCCAACCGTAAATTTCTCGCACATCTTTCTTGCTTTCGTGACTAGCGGTCAATTGATTCTGACATTTGTTCGACCTCTGTAACTCGTAAGAGCAAATGTCGGAATCAAACCACTAGCGGCAAACTGCCATGTTGAGATATTACCATTGTCTATTATCTGGAATAGTCCCCATGTATTGGTTACACTATCCAAAATTTCGAACAATGGTGGCTATTGAAAATGGATCAGCTCTCCGCCATGCGCGCATTTCTCCGGGTGGTTGAAACCGGTAACTTCACGCGTGCATCTGCCTCTCTCAATGTGCCGAAGGCCACAATCAGCAATCTTATTCAAGGATTGGAAGCCCATCTTCGTACAAAACTCCTCAATCGCACGACCCGCCGTGTTCTCGTAACACCGGATGGCGCACTTTACTATGAGCGTGCTGCACGCTTGCTTTCCGATCTCGAAGAATTGGACGGCAGTCTCTCAAGCGCCCAGACACTACCCAAAGGCCGCCTGCGCGTAGAAATGGCGAGTGCGGTTGCCAATCTGATCATCATCCCGGCATTAATCGAGTTTCATCAACGCTATCCTGATATTCAGATTGATCTGGGCGTATCAGACCGCCCTGTCGATTATGTGGCGGAAAACGTCGACTGTGCGATCCGGATCGGCGAGTTGAGCGATCAGTCGCTGATTGCGCGCCGGATAGGGGATATGCATTTTATCGCCTGTGCGTCTGCGAAATATCTTGATCGGTGCTCCACACCTAAACATCCGTCCGACCTGAGCAATAATTGTCATGTAGTTGGCTATTTCCAGCCTTCAACCGGTCAGCAAATGCCATTTCACTTCAAACGAGGTACGGAAGAGGTTGAGGTCAATGGACGCTATGTTGTTGCGGCCAATGAATCTACCACCTATCTTGCCGCTGCACGCGCTGGCTTAGGCGTGGTGCAGGCGCCATTATTCATGGTGCAAGAGGATATAGCGAACGGCGCCTTGCGCCCGGTATTGCAGGACTGGCAGATCGAGCCGATGCCGATCCATCTCGTCTACCCACCCAATCGCCATTTGAGCAATCGCCTCCGCGTTTTTGCTGATTGGGTCGTTAAAGTCGTTGCACGATCTCAGGATCTTGCACCGAACGGGACGAATGGATGAGCAAAGTAGGTGATTCATGACTTTATGCGTCCATGTTTGCCAAAACGACAGGGATGTTCGCTTCTGAAAGCAAGGTGGATAAAATTGGGGCTGGAATTTCATTGGTTATGACGGTGGTAATGTCGTGAATCGATCCAAGTCTGACCATGGCTCTTTTGCCAAATTTTGAGCTGTCAACTGCGAGCAGCTTTTGTGCCGCTTGTCGCAATGCGGCTGAAACGACGGCCACTTCCGTATGGTCGTCGTCACAAAGATCACCGTCATCATCAACGCCGCTGACGGAAATGATTGCATAGTCGAACTTAAAGCGTCGGATGAATTCCGGTGTATCTTCCTGAAACATCCCGCCATCGATAGGTCGAACAAAGCCACCAGGAACTGCTAAAGTGAAATCCGTTTTTTCACTAATAATGGCGGCGGATCTCAGGCTATATGTGACAACATGCAGGCGTTCCCTGCTTACAAGCGCATTGGCGATCGCTTCGCATGTGGTGCCGGTGTCAAGAAAAATCGTGGCGTTATCGGGAATGAGCGCGACCACTGCTTCAGCAATCCGAGCCTTTTCATCTGCGCTATCATGCCTGCGCTGACGATAGGTGATGGGGTCCAGCGGAGCTAGCTGTGATACGCCCCCATGTAACCTTCTGACCTTGCCCTGATGCTCCAGATCCGCAATGTCACGTCTGGCTGTTTGCGTGGTAACGCGGAATCGTTCGGCGATCTCCTCCAGCGAAACATAATGGCTGTTCTCAATCCACTGAAGCAGCATTTGCTGACGGATTTCTTTCTTTTTGCCACCGGAACCAGAATGTTCGCTCATATTTGCTCTCGCATCCTTATGCGCGTGGTTGCTCAGATCCATCTCTCATTCCCAGGTTGAAATAGGCAAGGAAATTGTGGGCTTAGGCCACAAGAACTCACAGAGGCGATAGCAAATAAAAATGTAATATTAATGACATTTACTGTTCATGGGGTGGGATAATTGAGTCTTCCAAAGTCGCCCTGGAGTAAAATGTAATAAAAGTGACATTGAACTCTGTCATTTCAGTATCAGGTGAAGTTGGATGATCAATCCGGCTGTCACATTGATGAAGTGGATGCATTTTCCAAGAAAAGGACTGAGGGATGGTACCGGGGACAAGCAAACGTAACCGAAAACTTCTGGCTTTAACTGCGCAGCTTTTATGTGGCGTTGCAGTCGCGGGAATAGCTGCTGCTCCGGCACGCGCGGCCGATAGCTATGACATTCGTGTCATGACGCTCAATATCTGGAACAAGTTCAAACAGAACCCGGAACTGACCGCGGATTTTATGGCAGCCGCCAATTTTGATGTCCTCGGTATGCAGGAAATCAACGGTAGTACTTATGTTACGCGCATCCCCGATTTCCTCCAAGCCGCTGGTCGTGGCACTTACGGCAACGTGCAGGTCGGCGATGTGGGTATTATTTCGCGTCTCCCGGGCACGTTTGGAACACTTAATCTGGGTGGATCGACGCAGGGGCGCTATGTCAGCTACACTCAGCTGGATGCCCAAGGTTCCCGCCCGCAGACAATGATCGGTACGGTTCATCTTGATTATGCAGACGGTTCAACTGGTCGCCTGAACGAAGCCAAAGCCCTCAATACATGGGCAAAAGGATTTAATCAGCCAATTATTGTTCTTGGCGATTTCAATGCTGGTGATGTTTCTGAGCGCGGTCTTCATCACATTGATGCACAGATTAGGCTGATGCAGCAGTCTGACGGTAATACATTTTACCGCGATCTGACACGGCAGTATGTTCTCAACGCCAATCAGCAGACCATGCGTGCGGTCATCCAGGAAGCATATGCCGGACAAAACATCGATAACCTATCGTGGAAGCAATGGGGTGACGCTCTTTCAGTCGCCTACAGAGCTGGTAAGGATGTTGGTCTTCAAGAAGAAACCTATGCGGTAGATAACAACACGCCGGTTACCATGAATGTTCTCAAGAAGCAGTATATGCTGCTTCAGACTGATGCGGCCCGTGAAGGTTTCAAGCCACATGATCTCAACGATGGTAGCACCACATGGCCATCGGCAGGCGAAGACGCAACCAATACCTGGGCGAGCTGGGACCGTGCCAAGATCGACCATTTCCTCGTCTCGCGACCATTCGGGAAGTGGTATGAGATTGTAGATGATCCCAATGATCCCTATACCGGGGTGATTAAAGACGTAAAAGTCACTCGGCCTGGCCGCCAGCCAGAAGCAATCTCGGATCATGAACCCGTTGCGCACGATTTCCGCTGGGTCGGGCCTCAGTTGCAGACCTACTCGGAAAATCAAGTCCAGAAAACACGATTCGTTTGGGGTGCCAATGCTTTTGGCTTTGCGGACAAGAACAAGGAATTTGTTCTAACGCGAAACAACCAACGTACAGATATCTATCTTGGCCAGATTTCGGATGCCAATGGCAAACCAATCCTGAACGATCTGACGCTTGAAGAGAAGAAGACATTGCTCAACTGCGATAGCACCGATGCGCGCTTCCAGCAGGCCATCAAGGACTATTGTATTGATGACCACTCCTTCATTGGTGAAACAGCAGTAACCGACGGCGGAACGATCCTTGTCAGCGAAGATGCAGCTCTTGGCAATGCCGCTGCGCGCCTGCGTCTCATTGATGGCGGTTTGCGCATAACTGGCAGCGATATGAAAACACTGGATCGCACCGTGTCGCTTGAAGGGCTTGGATGGATCGACATTGCTGATGCAAACAACCGCGTGACGTTGTTGCAGCAAGCCACGGGCGAGGGCGCTCTGCTCAAGCGTGGAGCCGGTACGCTCGTACTGGGGCAGGCAAACAACTATACGGGCGGAACCTTGGTTGAAGGCGGTGCGCTTCAAGCCGGTGTAAATGGTGCATTCGTTAACAACACCGCTTTCGCCGTGAATGGTGGCAAGCTTGATCTCAATAATTTCAATGTGAGCATGTCGTCGCTGATGGGTGAGGGCGGAACTTTGAGCCTTGGTTCTGCAGCTTTGACTGTAGACCAGTCTGCCAATACGCGTTTTGACGGCAACATTGACGGTACTGGCAGCCTTACGAAGTCCGGCACAGGTGTTCTGGTTCTCAATGGTGCCAACACCTATACAGGTGGTACAACTGTAAAAGAAGGCGGTCTGGTCATCGGTGATGCATCCCATTCAGGTGCATTCCTTGGCGGCACGGTTAGCGTTGAAAACGGCGCACATCTTAGTGGCGCAGGCTTCATCGGCGGACTTTACGCTGGTGCTGGCAGTATCATAGCGCCGGGCAATTCTATCGGCACGCTGAAGGTTACCGGCAATCTGGCATTTGATGCGGGAGCTACTTATGTCACTGAAATTGATGCCGCCGGTAAAAGTGACCGTATCGATGTGAGTGGAACGGCAGCGCTTGGTGGCGCTAAGGTTCATGTAGAAAAGGCTGCTGGCACCTATATGCCGGGCAAGCGTTACACCATTCTGAGTGCTGAAGGCGGCATCACAGGTACATTTGGCGATATGAGCCAGAACATGCCTTTCGTAGATCTCGGTTTGGCTTATGACGCCAATGCGGTTTACCTCGAAATCGCTCGTAACGATGTCGACTTCATTGCTACAGCAAAGACAAGTAATCAGAAGTCGGTAGCCCTCGCTGTGGAAGAGCTTGGTGCTGGCAACGCTGTTTACGACACGGTCGTCATGCAGGACAGCGAAGAAAATGCGCTTCGCGCATTCAATGCTCTTTCGGGTGAAGTTCATGCTTCAACGCGAACTGCGATCATCAATGACAGTTCCATTGTGCGAAATGCAGTTATGGACCGCATTGGTGCAGCATTTGGTGGTGAGCGAAATGCTGCATCTTCGTCGGTCGCAACGGATGCCGATTCAGCTCAGATTTCCGCACCGCGCGCAGCAATCTGGGGGCAGGCGCTCGGTCAATGGAGTGAGACCGGAGCTGACGGAAATGCCGGTAAGTTGAAGCAATCCACGGGTGGCTTCGTTGCAGGATATGATGCGGAAGTTGTCGAAAACTGGAGACTGGGTGCTCTCGCAGGATACAGCCGCACAAGCTTCGATGTGAATGATCGCAACTCGTCGGGTCACAGCGATAATTATCATCTGGGTATCTATGGTGGCACTCAATGGGACGCGACACTGCTCAAAGCAGGCGTTGCCTATAGCTGGCACAAAATCGAAGCCGATCGCTTTGTCACTTTCCCCGGCTTTTCAGAGAGTCTTGATACGGATTACAGCGCAAATATCTTACAGGCTTTTGGTGAACTCTCACATCGTTTCGATCTGAATGGAACAGCGATTGAGCCATTTGCGAATGTTGCTGTGGTGCGTCTGCAAACAGACCGCTTTAACGAGCATGGCGGCAATGCTGCGCTGCAGATTGGAGAAGAAACAACGACAACTACGTTCACTACGCTTGGTCTTCGTGCTTCTGCTCCTGTCGTGTTTGGTAGCATGAATGCCAAGCTCAACGGAACAGTCGGCTGGCAGCACGCCTATGGCGACACTATACCGACTGCAGCTGCTGCATTTGATGCTGGAACAGTATTTGAAGTGGCTGGTGCACCAATTGCCAAGGATACTGCGATTATCAAGGCTGGTTTTGATATTGATCTCGGCAACCAGACGACCTTGGGTCTTGAATATTCTGGTCAGTATGGTTCGAGCTTTAATCAGAATTCGGGTAAGGCCAAGCTTAGCGTAAAGTTCTAACCCCTATTGAGCAAAGTTGTGGCCGGTGAGACAGTCATTTCTCACCGGCCATTTTGTTTTAGGAACTATGAGTTTGCGCAGCCAGCACACGCTGATTGCGGCGGCGATAAGCTGACCATGTTCCCCACACGAGTAGTGCGGCAGTGACGGCGAGAACCGTGGCACTGATTGGACGGTCGATGAATGTGGAGAACGAGCCACGCGACATCAACATCGCCCGCCGGAAGTGCTCTTCCATGAGCGGTCCGAGCACAAAGCCGAGCAAAAGGGGGGCGGCGGGGAAGTTGAAGATACGCATGAGGTATCCGGCAAAGCCAAAGAACACCACTAGCCAAACTTCAAAGGCACTGTTGTTGACCGAATAGGTTCCGATGCAGATGAACATCAGAACGGCAGGAAACAGGAGGTGATATGGGATTGTTAGTAGTCTCACCCAGACGCCAATCAGGGGAACATTGAGGATCACCAGCAACAGATTGCCGATCCAGAAACTCATGATCAGACCCCAGAACAGAGATGGTTGATCGGTCATGAGAGTAGGGCCTGGCGCAATGCCGTGGATCATCAGAGCGCCCAGCATCAGCGCCATGGTCGGACTGCCCGGAATGCCCAGTGAAAGCGTGGGAATGAACGAGGTCTGATCTGCGGAATTATTGGCAGACTCCGGCGCCATGATACCTTCGATTGCACCTTTGCCGAAGCGCTCCGGTTCTTTTGCCACACGCTTTTCGACAGCATAAGCCATGAAAGCCGCCACTGATGGACCGGTGCCCGGCAATGTGCCGAAGAAGGCGCCGATTGACGATCCCCGTAGCATCGGGAACCATGACCGGCTTACGTCTTCGCGGGATGGCTTCATGGCCTTGAGTTTCACACTCTCTGGGTCAATGTCACCGACATTGACTTTACGCACGCTGGCAATCACTTCGGATACGCCGAAAATGCCCATGGCAAGCGCAATCAGGCTGATGGCGTCGGTCAGTTCGAGTACGCCAAACGAAAAGCGTGCAGTGCCGGTGTAGATATCAGCACCGACTGTGCCAAACATGATGCCGAGAACAACCATTGCGAGGCCCTTTGCCAGCGAGCCATCCGATATTGTGGACGCAGCAACCAGCCCCAGAACCATTAGCGAGAAATAGTCCGCCGAGCCAAAGCTCAACGCATATTTTGCGATGATGGGTGAGAACAACATCAGCAAAACAATACCAATGGAACCACCAACGAAAGAGGCGACCGTGGTCATCAGAAGCGCGATACCGCCGCGCCCCTGACGCGCCATCGGATACCCGTCCAGGCAGGTGACAGCATTGGCAGGCGTTCCGGGGATATTGAGCAGTATGGAGGCTGTGTTCCCTCCATAAGAGGTGCCGTACCAGATGCCTGCCAGCATGATGAGAGCGGTGGTAGGCTCTAGATAGAAGGTGATCGGGAAAAGCATAGAAATGGCTGAAAGCACCCCGATACCTGGAATGACGCCAATCAGAGTTCCCAGAAACACCCCCAGAAAACAATAGAAGAGATTGTTAAGCGTCAGAGCTGTTTCCAGGCCAATCGCGATATTGGAGAATATGTCCATCAGAACGGCCACCGGAACATTGCAACAGGAAGCCCAAGTCCGACACGGAAGACCAGCCAGGCGATAAGGCAAAGTGCGGTTGAAAGAATTGTCAGGCTAAGTGGCTTCACACGCAACTCGGCGAAGGACGAAATTACGACAACGCTCAGCACTGCCGGGATCAAGCCAAAGGGCCGGATCGTGAGCGCGAAAGCACCGACACCCAACAGAACATAAATTGGAGTCCAGACACGAATTTCCGGCATAACGCCCGGGCGGAAGAAAGCTGGTATGGCAATCACCAGACCGAAGCCAGCCAGTACAACGCCAAGTGATGTCGGGAACATACCCGGTCCCATGCGCCGCAACGTGCCAAGCTCGTAGTTTGCAGCCGCATACCAGGAGAAAGCGAGACCGAGGGCAACCAGCAGGATGCCCCCAACGATATCTCTATAATCTCGGGACAGCATTTTGCGATACCCCAATGAAATGGATTAGATTTTGTCAGTTTTTAGTTCGCGTAAACGCCTGCTTCTTCAATGACGGGGCGCCAGAGCTCGATTTCGCTCTCAAGTTTTGCTTTGAGTGCGGTCGGTGTTGCGTCTTCCTCTGACGACGGTACCGTGCCGAGATCTGCGAAGCGAGCGATGACGGTTTCATCCTTGAGTGCGACTTGAAGAGCTTTGCTCAGGCGCTCAACCACAGCTTCGTCCGTTCCGGCTGGAGCATAAAGGCCATGCCAGATACTGACATTAAAATTTGGAAAACCCTTTTCCGCTATGGTCGGCAGATCCGGCAGACTTGAAACGCGTTCCGGTACCGTGACAGCGAAAGCCTTTACCGACTTGTCACGGATTTGGTTGGTGGTATTTGTCGTCTGGTCACACATCAGATCAACCTGTCCACCCATAACGTCCGTCATTGCAGGACCGGTGCCCTGATAAGGAATTGTGGTCATCTGGGTGCCAAGCGCGTTCATCAGCAATAAGCCACATAGATGCGACGCCGCACCAATGCCCGCATTGGCATACATAACCTCTTCGCCATTGGTCTTGATGTATTCGATAACTTCCTCAACCGAGTTGGCTTCAAGATCCGAGCGGCCGATGATGGTCATCGGTACTTCTGTAACCAGACCGACATAGGAAAACGCTTCGAGCGGCTTATATGGAAGTTCGCGGTAAAGAGTGGCCGATGTAGCCATGCCGATATGATGAAGCAGCAGCGTGTGACCATCATTCTTTGCTTGAGCAGCCCTTGCCGCGCCGAGCGTTCCGCCTGCACCGCCAACATTTTCAACGATAATCTGACTGCCCAGATCGCGGCTCATGGCCTGCGCAACAAGACGTGTCACGGTATCGGTCGGCCCACCTGCTGTGAATGGCACAATGATCGTGATCGGTTGGTTTGGAAAGGATTGCGCAAACGCGGTTGCAGTAAGAGCGGTGAATGCCAAAGCAGTGAGAATTGCTTTTTTCAATTGAATTCCTCCCGGATGTCTTTTGCCCCTGATGCCCTGAAAAGGCTCGCGGTGTGGACGGGCGGAATAGAGCAAGCGGATACGATATGCCCGTTCACGCCGTGGTTCCTCCCAGGCCACTTAATGCGATAACGCGGGCTGATCATTTACCGTGCAAGAAAAAGCTCGGCACAAACATGCTGTTCTTGTCATTTTGTTGATGGCCATGGGTGGAAACGGTAACGTCGGCGTAATTATATGGGTGGATTTCCACCCATCTCGGCGTTCAGTCTTCTTGTGAGCTGATGAAGTTCTGCTTGTCCAAGTCGAACTTCTGCATCTTCTCGTAAAGTGATTTGCGCGATAGTCCGAGCGTTTCGTAGACGGGTTTAAGACTTCCGCGATGCATCACAAGCTCGCTTGCAATGATGCTTTTTTCAAACGCAGCAACGCGGTCGGCAAGACGCATCGGGCGTGTCTGATGTTTGCGATCATCATCAAATTGCAGGCCAAGTCCTAGCCCGAAACGGTCGGCCGCATTGCGCAGCTCGCGGACATTTCCCGGCCATTCACGCTCCGTAAGCGTGGTTATCAGGTGAGGCGGAACAGGGGTTGGGTCGTTGCGATAGCGTGCGGCTGCTTCGTTGACGAGTTTGAGGAAAAGCACAGGAACATCTTCACGCCGCTCTGCGAGCGATGGCACTTTAATCGTCACGACATTGAGCCTGTAAAGCAGGTCGGCACGGAAGCGGCCAGCAGCCACTTCATCTTCCAGATTGGCTTTGCTGGTCGCAATGAAGCGAACATCCAACGGATAAATTTCGTTCGATCCCAGCCGCGTGATTGTACGCTCCTGAATAACGCGCAGCAATTTCGCCTGCGTGTCGATGGGCATGGTTGCGATTTCATCAAGAAGAATCGTTCCTCCTTGTGCGAGTTCAAACTTGCCAAAGCGGGCCCGCATCGCACCAGGGAAAGCCCCCGGTTCATGGCCGAACAATTCGCTTTCGATGAGATTACTCGGAAGTGCGGCACAGTTAATCGCGATAAAAGGTTTGTCGGCGCGGGTGCTCAGATCATGCAACGTCCGCGCGACGACTTCCTTGCCCGTGCCCGTTGCACCGACGATCAGAACATCGGCGTCTGTAGGACCGACGGCGCGGACATGATAGCGCAAATCAATCATGACCTGCGTTCGCCCGACAAGTCGTTGCTCGATGTCGTCTTTTTGTCCGGCAGCTGCACGAAGGAGGCGGTTCTCCATGACCAGTTGCCGGCGGTCGAGTGCACGCCCAACCGTCTCTGCAAGTTGCTGCATGGCAAAAGGCTTTTCGAGAAAATCATATGCGCCGTCACGCATCGCACGTACTGCCAATTGCACATCGCCATGACCTGTAAACACAATGACGGGTGTTTCCGGATCCAGCTCATGAATGCGTGACATGAGGGTCAGACCATCCATGCCGGGCATACGAATATCGGTGACAACAATGCCTTTAAAGCCAAAGCCGACCAGCTCAAGCGCACGTTCCGCATTTGACAATTGGCGCACGCGATATCCCATGAATTTAAGTCCAAGTGCTATCGCTTCTCGGGTCTCTTCTTCGTCATCAATAAGGAGGATTTCGCCAACACTCATATGTCTTTTCCGGTTTCTTGCTTGGTTGGAGCAGTCGCCTGATGGAGATTTATGCAAAACTCGGCACCACCCTCCGTTAAATTTTGCACGGAGAGTTCCCCATCAAAATCTTTGACGATGTTGTAGGAAATAGAGAGACCCAGACCCAAGCCTTTGCCCACGCCCTTGGTCGAGAAAAATGGATCATAAATGCGGGCCGCTATAGCATCCGGAACACCAGGGCCATTATCCGTGATCGCGATCTGAACCTTTTCAGGCTCTGTCTTGATTTCAATACCAATAAATCGGCTCGCTTGACCTTCAACGGCATCAGCTGCATTTGAGATGATGTTGACGAGCACCTGCTGCAGACGCACGGAGTCCGCTACCACCCAGGTCTCTTCGTCTTGCTGGTTGAAGGAGAGATCAACCTTCGCGACGCTCAGGCGCCATGAAATGATTTCCTTCGTATCACGTATGACATCCTGCACTTTCACAGCGCGTAGCTTTTTGTTGGGTCGTCGGGCAAAGTTGCGCAGATGTTTGCTGATACTCGTCATGCGCTCGACGACCTTTAATATCCGGTCCAGCCCCGCTTTAGCATCGCGCTCGCGCCCCTGATCGAGCATCAGACCAGAGACTTCGGCATAAGCGCGGACTGCGGCCAACGGTTGATTGAACTCATGCGATAGCGCCGCTGACATCTGCCCAAGTGCCGCAAGTTTTCCGGCGTGAACAAGTTCGACCTGCGTCCGCCGCAACTGCCGCTCGGTTGCTCTGCGTTCTTCGACTTCGCTTGCCAGTTTGTTGTTTGCCGTCGCCAGTTCAACGGTACGTGCCGCAACACGAAACTCCAATTGCTCCTTGATTTCACGCTGGGCTGCGAGACGTTCGGCGAGCCGTGTGCGGTTCTGCAGAAAGACAGCAATGGCCATTGCGCCGAGCCCAACCAGCAGCAGGAGGGCAAGCACGGAGGTATAAGCCTGGTTTCGGGCTGAGCGCGTCGCCTGCAGCACGCTGACGGTCCAACCGGCATCGGCCATTTCTTCCGATAGGATCAGATATTCAATGGTGCGCTCTGCGTCATCCATCTCAAGCAAAGTGTCACCACGGTCCGTTTGCGTGCCGCGGACCGGTATTTCGATCAGCGGTGTTTCTGCATAGCGACGGGTGTGAGCCGTGCGTGCAATCTGCTCAGCAGTGAGAGGGCCTATACTTTTAAACAGCCAATCGGGTCGCCCCGACATGAAGATTATGCCTTCGGGATCAGTCACGATGATTTCGAAATCATTGCCATGCCATGACCGCTCAATCACATCCATGTCGACTTTGAAAGCAAGAACACCGCGTGCTTGACCATCGACCATTACCGGGGCGCTGAAATAGTAACCGCGTTTTCCGGATGTTGTGCCGAGTGCGAAGAACCTGCCGCTGTCCCCCGCGATTGCATCGAAGAAATAGGGACGGTAGCTGAAATTCTCTCCGACAAAAGGCCTTTGTTCATTGTAGTTTGAGGCGGCAATTGTCAAGCCTTCGTCGTTCATCAGATAGATGTCTGAGGATTCGAGCAGATTATTGATGGATTGCAGATACTGATTTACTGCCAGCACATTTTGAGTTGAAGGATTGCGTACCAGATTTTGAATGGTGTCGTGTTCAGCAATGAGGGCCGGTAGCTTCTCATAGCGCGCCAATTGGCCGGCAAGCGCCGATGAAGCCAGACCCAAAGTGTTGGCACCACGCTGATGCAACCCATTTAGTGCGATAGACATCATATGTTTGGTGCCGAAAACGGCAATCAGGACCGATAAAAAAAAGGCTAGTATAGCCAAAGTCATCCAGTCAAATCGCCAATGCCATCTCATTCCACCTCCTCCAAGACAGGTATAAAAACTTATACTGTGCTGAAAAATCCTATATGGAAAATTTCATCATCAAAAACATTACGGGCATATAGCCATAATATTCGATGCTCAGTGCCTGAAAAAATCAATATTTGATAATTTCGGGTTTGGAGACTGGATATTCTTTTAAAGCATCAAAAGGCAATTTAAATGCAAGCTTTTATCCATGATACGAGATGAAAAATTTAACTGTAAAAATGGTCTGGTGGTGCATTACGCGCCACCAGACCATTAAGTTGTAAATTGGCTGATTTAGAACGAAACAGATAGTTTTACATTGAAACCGTTCTGTTTCACATCCTTGGCAAACTGACCGGTGTAGGCGACCCCAAGAACTGTCGACGGCAGCAGATTGAAGTCCAGCCCTGCCTCAAGCGTAGCGACGTCTTTTGCGACGGGAGTTCCCCCAACAGTGAAAATGTCGGAACCCGTGAAACGCGCGGAGGATTCTGAATCAACGTCACCATAAGCGTGTCGCCAGCCAATATCGGCTCTTGCTTTCGGTGAAATGTTGCCCAGATCAAACGTCGTCGCCGCGCGCAGACCAAGTGTTGTAAAGACGGTGTTGGTCTTGTCGGAATCTACATCCAACGCAGCAAGTGTATTGCCGGTTTCATTAAAGCCATTGGTCTTGTGATGGACATTCGTCAAATTGGCATAAGGCTCAAAAGTGCTTCTGCCAACTGCGATTTTGTAGCCAAGTTCACCAAAGGCAACCAGGCTGCTGGCATCATAATCTGCATTTAGATGATCGGAGAACCCGTTAAAAGCAACAGATCGCTCAGTTTCCAGCTGATGCCAAGTATAAGCGATGCCGGAACTGAACGCGAGCACGCCATGCGACATCGCCCATTGCGATCCTGCATAGACTCCAAGTGTGTAGTTGTCGCTATTGCCCGATGAAGCACGGTCATTGCTGTGAAAGCTCGTCTGTCCATAGCCCGCCAGCACGCCGACACGCCAGCTATCAGCGATAGTGGTGTCTATACCTGCCACGAAACCGCCTGACGAAGCCCTGAACTCGCCGACATTGCTATTGCCGTCCTGTTTAAGCCAGTGGCCATAGGCTTGCGCCCACCCACCATAAGTCGCGGCTATTCTGTCTTTATCGACAGCGCTGTTAAATGCCGTAGGCTGCTTGCTCTCCGGTCCGTAGCCGAGAGGCTCGATTGAAGGCGTTGCGACAGGCTCATTGAAAGCAGAGCGCAAGCGATTGGTTATAGCATTCTGTGTCAGCAGGGTATTTTCGATCAGTGCTGATTTAGCTGATGCATGCACTTCACCGGATAATGCATCAAAGCTGCTCTGGATTGTTGCTTGATCGTCGCCCAAAGTAACAAGAGCGGTGTAAAGTGCGTTCCCATCAGCCTTGAGGGTATCCAATGCACCGGCCAATGACCGCTGATTTGCGGTCATAGCCTTGTTGGCAAATTTCATATCGTTCCGCGATAGCTTCAGATCGACCGTTTTTTTCGCATAGTCATAAATAAGCTCTGGTGTCAGGAATGCGAAGTTCGAGGTTACGCCGTTGAATGCGCCGGTTAGTTCTTTTCCAACGGTCAGGATGCGATAGGTCGAAAAAGGGTTATAGTTGCCGCTTGCACCAACATGGAGTACGGAGCCACCATTGAGCGAAGCTTTGCCAGAAACGTAAACATGATCAGATGCATTGTTTTTTGGATCAACGTTAACCTGATAGGACGAGCCAGCGGCAAAAATCAGATCGCCATTGATTGTCAGTCCCCCGTTCAGATTGCCAGGTGCAAGGATGCCTCCCGAAGCAATTGTCACAGTCGAAAGCGCATCGGTTGTTCCAATCGCGCCTGAGCCGCCCAACGCACCACTACCGCTGACAAGTACGTCGCCGCCAAGCTTGTTGCCGATCAGCAATGTGCCGCCTTCAACATATGTCTTGCCTTGGAAAAGTGAATTGTCGCCCGACAGAAGTGTTTTGCCAGAACTCTGATGCAGTTCATGGGTTCCAACGGTGATGCCGTCTTTCCAAGTATTGCCATCAATGTGTCTGCTGATCAATTTCCCGGAGAACTCGTAAAGCTCATTGTTGTGACTGAAATCGAGCGTTGTTTTGCCGTTTCCAAACCAGATTTCATCGGCGTTGAGCTTGGCATTTGAGCCAGAAATTGTGACGGACGAGTTAGAGCCGGCGAGAATCCCCATTCTGAGGGAATTGGTGTTCAGCGTTCCACCGTCGCGCACGATGATGGCGGACTTCCCGGAAGTTCCTGCCAGAATAGGGCCGGTCGTTACGACAGTGCCGTTGCCGCTTACTTCAAGCAAACCTTCTGAGCCAGCCTGCGTAGCCAGGCGAATTCGTGCACTTTTGAGTTTGGCGCCATTTTCGACCTTAATGTCGGCTTTGCCATAAAAGCCGACGTAGAATTCATTGACGTCGATTGACGAGCCTTTACCCCCAAGAAGCAAGCTGCCTTGACCGTCAGTGTCATAACCGACGAAGAGGTCTTCTCCACTGAGAGCGCCGCCGTCCGCGATGGTCATAGTGCCTTTGCCGCCGGAACCGATATCCATTGAATAGTCGAAAGACCAATGTGATCCGGTGCCAGTGATTGTAGCATTGCCGACGGATCCTGCACCCCAGCCAACAGCCGAGAAAGAGCCGCTTGTAACCTTTGCGCCTTTTTCAATCGACAGAGTGCCGATGCCGTCATTGCCAACTATGAGCCGCTCGATATTGTTCCAAGCAGAGTTTGGTCCAATGACAAGGACTTCGCCTTCAGAACCAGCAACATCGCCGACGATACCGCGCAGGTTTTCGAGGGTGCCACCGTTAGAAATGACAAGGCTGGCTTGTTTGCCGCTTGTCGTTCCGACGATTGCGTTGTCACTCGGATGAGATACCTGGAAACCATTTATCTCAACCGCGCCTTCATCAACCGTTACTGGCAACAGAGTAGGTGCCATGCTTGCAAAGCAAGGGGGCGATCCACCCGGTAAACTGCAACTGGCTGCGGCAGTGTCCAATCCCGATATGCTCATCAGAAATGCGAGCGTCACTATAGAGCTGCTCGATAGCAGCATCTCAGGCTTTTTCATTATCCCCTCCCACGGCTTTCTGCCGTCCCACAGCTTATTTAGCGTGTCCTTAAACGCCCCGCTAGTTGAATCACAAACATTGCGCAAAGATTGCGTGTATAATTCTTGCTTTTGGTTCAGAGGGGTTGTTCGCCTTATTGTCCCAGGGAGTTGCGGCAATGCAACTCCCTGGAAAGACGAGTTCGGCGAACCTTGTATGGAAGGAGTGAGGTTAGATATCGCGGGTCCGATTTCCAAAGTTTACCAAGATGAACTGACCCGCATAAGCTGCAATCGCTGCTTTGAAGAGATCACCGGGTACGAAGGCTAAATCTCCAATTATGGCGCTCCATGGAGAGAGGCCGACATAGGCGATAAGCCATGCTACACCGAAGATGTGGTCGATAATAACGCCGATCGTTGCAGCGATGAAAAAGCCTGCGAAGGTTTTCCAGCCACCGCTCGTGCTATGGGCCACCTTATTTGAAATCCAGCCCGTTATGAACGCCGCAGGCAAGAACCCCACCAGATATCCAGCGGTTGGGCTGAAGAAGATGCCTAGGCCGCCTCTGCCTCCGGAAAGAACAGGTAAGCCAATTGCGACGAGTGCTATCAGCAGCAAGACTGAAAGCGCTCCACCGCGGGCGCCCAGTACCACGCCAGCGAGCAGGACGCCCAGACTTTGGGCATGAATAGGTACAGGTACGAAGGTAAGCATGATGGGTGGTATCAAGCCTAACACCACGATTATTGCTGTAAACAGCGCGATCATAACCAAAGATCTCGTTTGCACGTCGTGTACCTTTTTGCTGACGATATTGTGGCCGTAAGCGGCGGCGCGCCTACGTTTCTAATTGTGCTTGCGCTGTTGCGAGCGAATGCATCTCGCGTCAATTGCGTTTGCAATTTCATCTGCACTTTGCATTGTGCCAATTACCATCGGTACGATCACCGTGGATAGCCGCATTTTCAATCCCCGCGCACGATGAGCTTCCGCTACCGATTTATAGTGTGCGTGAACCTCAGGCACGAAGCGAATAACGAGCCCAATCGCTAAACCAATGTCACGAGCGTTGCCTATGCCAATTGCTTCAAATGGTCGTGCGGCTCTGGTTATCGTGTCGATGAACTGACCAATCGTTGTCGTGGCCGTAATGACGGTTGCAAAAAGGCTCAATGAGCCCAGCCGCATTAGGACGATGGAAGCCGCTTCAAAACTGTTAGCATAGGCCGTCCACACAACGACAACGGCAATCGTCAGTAAGAGTGGCCAAGATTTTAGCCATTGAACGACCGCTGAACGACAAAAGGCGAGGGAACTCAACGCCACGAGAGCGGTTAAAATTCCAAGGGCGAGTGGAGTGTTGAGCATGAACAGAACAACACTTAACCCGAAAAGAGCAATGAGCTTGATTGCTGGTGGCAGTCTATGGATTGGCCCATCGCCGAGCGATTCATAGAAGTTCATGAGACTAACGCCAGATAACGCGCAATCGTCTCATCAGCGGGGCCATCCTCGACGAGTTTACCCTGATGGAAAAGCAGCACACGGTCGAAGCCCGACAACAAGGTTAAATCGTGGCTGACCACGATAACATTTTCCTTAAGCTCACGGATGGTCCGCTCCACTATATTTCTATTTCTCAAGTCGAGCTGATTAGTCGGTTCGTCCATGATGACAATATCAGGTTCCGTGGCAAGAACCGACGCGAGCGCTGCAAGCTGCAACTCACCTCCGGATAGCTCATGTGCGCGGCGTTCGGACAGATGCGCTATCCCAATGCGATCAAGTGCCGCTGAAACCGTGTTCGCCAATTCTTGCTTTCTCAGCCCACGCGATTGCAGGCCTAATGCAACGTCGTCTTTGATTAGTGGCAGTACGATCTGGTTCGCGGGGTTCTGAAAAATATAGCCGACGGCTGCGCGCACTTTCGCACCGTCAGTTGCTGTGTCATGGCCATTTGTCAAAACGCGTCCCGACGATGGCAGAACAAGTCCATTCACCATGCGTGAAAAGGTGGTCTTCCCTGATCCATTGAGGCCAATGATACCAATGCGCCGTTCTGAAAGCTCAAGCGAAAGCGGTTCCAGAACCACTTTATCGGCAAACTGCGCCTCGGCTTTATCAAACAGAATGTTCAACTCTTGATCCCACACAATATAATTTTGCTTTGCCTGCGATGACCATGTTTGGTCTAGCATGTAGTCAAAGCGGTTGGTTAAAGCTGATCAATGAGCAGTGCAATAAGGTCGTAATGCTTTTCTATCGTTGAGTTTGGATTTTTGATCTTTGCAAATGTTTCAACAAAACGACGGTGGCTTCGTCGATTTGATTAAATTGTCTACACAAAATTTGTCATATCAAAGGCTTGCACGGTTGATCCATCGGTGGAACTCTGATCTTCTTATATCCAAGGCGTTACTTAGGGAGGGGATCGCTGAATGTCTGTTGTAATGCCCGAATTGCGTGCTGATACCATTATTTATAACGGCACTGTCTGGTGTGGATACGAAGAGGGCACGGTAGAGGCCCTGGCAATCTGGCAAGGCAAGGTACTAGCCACTGGTACTAAAGACCAAATCTGGTCTCTCAAAGGTGACAAAACAAAAGTCATAGATCTGGAAGGGCGTTTCGCTACACCCGGATTAAACGATTCTCATCTCCACCTGATTTCAGTCGGGCTAACGCTCAAGTGGCTTGATGCAACTCCGCAAGCCGCACCCACTTTGGAAAGTCTGCTTGGTTCGATACGCGAAAAGGCGGCTTCGGTTCCACCGGGGACATGGATCAGAGCTCGTGGCTACGATCAGACCAAACTAGACATCGGGCGCCATCCGCATAAGTCAGAACTCGACGCTGTTGCACCCAATCATCCCGTCATGCTGGTACGGGCCTGTGGTCACGTTTCGATCTTCAACTCAAAAGCTTTTGAGCTTGCCGGTATCGATGAAAAATCGCCGGTGCCGGACGGCGGTTTAATCGAACAGCAAAATGGCGTGCTGACCGGAATGGTCGCGGAAAATGCACAAGGGGCAGTTCGCAAAGCAATTCCAAAAGCAACAACGGAAGAAATGATCGAAGCCATTGAGGCTGCTGGTAATCTGTTGCTTTCATATGGCATTACCAGCGTGATGGATGCTGCCGTTGGGCAAGTTGCAGGCTTTGACGAAGTGCGCGCCTATAATATCGCGAAACTTCAAAAGCGATTGCCGGTACGCACATGGCTTGTCCTGTTGGGCGACCCTGGCCCATCGATTGTCGAGAAATGTTATGAAGCCGGATTGGTGTCCGGGGTCGGCGATGACATGCTGACGGTTGGTGCGGTCAAGATTTTTCTTGATGGTTCTGCAGGTGGGCGGACCGCATGGATGAGTAAGCCTTATCTCGGAGACGATAATAATATCGGCGTGCAGATATTACCGGATGCGGAACTAGAAGCACTGGTGCTTGATGCCCACAAAAAGGGTTATCAGCTTGCCTGCCACGCAATCGGTGACGCAGCGATTGGTCAGCTCATTACTGCCTACGAAAAGGCACTTGCAGCCCATCCCGATCCTGACCGTCGCCACCGTATCGAACATTGCGGATTCTCTACGCCCGAACAGCATGAGCGGATGAAAAAGGCTGGCATCTATCCATGCCCGCAACAGGTTTTCATCTACGACTTTGGCGATGCGTATATTTCCGTTCTTGGTGAAGAAAAAGCGCTGTCGAGCTATCCACTCAAGACGTGGAAAGACCTCGGTTTCAAGCCTGCTACAGGAAGTGACGCGCCAGTCTGCCATCCAAATCCTTACCCTAACATCTATTCGATGCTCACGCGCGAAACCGGTAAGGGAACGGTGATGGATGCCCGTGAGCGTGTTTCGATCGAAGAAGCACTTCAGGTCTATACTGAATACGGTGCCTTTTCGCAGAAACTGGAGGATGTGAAAGGCAAACTGGTTCCGGGGCAGGTAGCTGATATCGCAGTGTTTTCACGCAATATGCTTAATGCAAAACCACAGGAAATTCTCAACGACACGCAGTGTATGCTCACTATTCGCGAAGGCGAAGTGGTGTTCGAACGTTCGTAAGAAGGACAGGCTGCGAGGCTTCGGTCCCGCCGCCTGAAGACGCTCATCGGATCTAAAAGAATAAAGTAAAAGGGGAAGACTATGAGGAAATTTGCATTGCTTGCGGCAATGTCTATCGCACTGATGGCGGGTACTGCCGCCTATGCTGCCAATGAACCGCGTTCGGGAGGCGTTATTAATTTTGTTGCACCTTATGGTGACAGCTTCTCGACCCTTGACGTTCAGGCTTCACCTGCAACTCAGGACGAGTTTTATGCCAAGGCCATTCATCGCACGCTTTATGATTGGGATGCGGATCAGAACAAGCCGGTACTCGGTCTGGCAACAGATGTAAGCGTTTCTGAGGATAGGCTCGTCTATACCTATAAGCTGCGCCAGGATGCATTTTTCCATGATGGCAAGCCATTAACGGCTGACGACATTATCTGGAGCTATACCCGCATTATGGACCCGAAGAAGGCTTTCCCGCCAGCTCGCTATATTGCCGAAATCAAGGGTGCCGAAGAATATACACAGGGCAAAGCCAAGGAAATCTCCGGTCTGAAGAAGATCGACGACCATACGCTTGAGATCACGTTGAAACAGCCAATTGATCCCGGCTATCAGTTCATGCGCAACAACACGGCGATTTATCCTGCTGGTCAGGGCGATAGCGAAGAATATCAGCGTCACCCAATCGGTCTTGGACCTTACAAATTCGCCGAATATGTTCCTGGCTCCCGTCTGACGGTTGAAAAATGGGACAAATATTACGAAAAGGGCAAGCCATACGCAGACAAGATCAACATCATGATCATGGGCGATGCTGCTGCCCGTGACGTTGCGTTCCGCAATAAGGAAATCGATGTGGCAGTGCTCGGACCGGCGCAGTACACTGCCTATCTTGCCGATCCTGAACTTGCGAAGAATATGGTGGAAGTAGCCGAGGTCTATACCCGCGCTGTTGGTTTTAACCCGGATTTCAAGCCGTTTCAGGACAAGCGTGTCCGCCAAGCAATCAACTACGCCATTGATAGCGATCTGATCATCAAGCGTCTCGTCAAGGACAAGGCCTATCGTGCCGTGGGTTGGCTTCCGAACTCATCGCCTGCCTTCGACAAAGATGCGAAGCCTTATCCCTATGATCCTGAAAAAGCGAAAGCTTTGCTTGCTGAAGCTGGCTATCCAGACGGTTTCGAGTTTGAGTTGACGGCGACGCAGAACGAAAGCTGGGGCTTGACCATCGTTCAGGCGATCATCCCGATGCTGGATAAGGTTGGGATCAAGGTCAAAGCAAAGCCGGTCGAAGCGTCCGTACTTGCGGATGTGGTTCCTGCTGGCAATTTCCAGGCCTATATGTGGTCACTCGAAAGTGGCCCAGATGCACTGACCGCAATGCAGTGCTTTTACTCCACGACACCGCAATCTGCATGTAATTATCAGAAGTTCGCCAATGCAGAATTTGATAAGATCGTCGATGAAGCAAAACTTGCGAAAACCGAAGACGAAAAGAATGCGCTGCTGAAAAAGGCCAACAATCTGTTGCAGGAAGAAGCGCCAGTCTGGTTCTTCAACTACAACAAGGCCGTCATGGCGCATCAGCCATGGTTGCACGGCTTGCAGCCAAACTCTGCGGAGCTAGCAGTACAGTCCTATGAAAAGCTTTGGGTCGACGACACGGCTCCGTCCGGTCGTTAATTCCGGCTGATCTGGATCGGCCCGCTCGATTTCGGGCGGGCCACTGATCCCCTTTGCTCCAGCGTCTTCCACGCTGATCCGAAAGGAGGACCGTGTGCTCTATTTTATCGCCCGCCGCGTCTTGCAGATGATACCGACAGTCATCGCAGTGTCGCTTCTGATCTTCGTCATTTTCAGCGTCGTTCCGGGCAGCATTGCTTCTGGTCTTATCGCCAACGGCAAGGGCATGAACGACCCGAAGATGGTCGAAAAGATCACGCAGGAGTTCGGTCTCGACAAGCCCGTTCATGTGCGTTTCGGCAACTATCTGGTGCAGTTGGCACAGTTCGATCTTGGCACGTCCTACCGATCGAGGCAGCCGGTTGTTTCGCTCATTCAGGAACGTATGTGGCCAACGCTGAAACTCGCTTTCGCAGCTATGGGATTTGCCATTCTGATTGGGGTGCCGCTTGGATTTATAGCGGCGCTGAAGCCTGGAAGCATTCTCGATAGTGTGACGATGATAGGCGCGGTCTCTGGCCTTTCACTGCCGCAATTCTGGCTGGGGCTGCTTGCAATGTATCTCTTTGCACTGACGCTTGGATGGTTGCCAAGTTTTGGTTACGGCAATGGCGGCATACGCAACATCATTCTGCCAGCACTCACTTTGGGTGTTGCACCGCTGGCGCTTCTCGCAAGGACAACACGCGCAGCTGTGCTTGAAGTTATGGGCGCGGATTTCATTCGCACAGCGCGATCAAAAGGCATGAACAGCTTCAGGCTCGTGACGTGGCACGTCATGCGAAATGCGCTTGTTTTGATCATTACGACAATCGGTCTGCAATTCGGATCGATGATGGGGCAAGCCGTGGTGGTTGAAAAGCTGTTTTCATGGCCGGGCCTTGGCTCATTGCTGATTGATAGCGTTTCGCTGCGCGACATTCCCGTCGTACAGGGGGCTATTCTCGTGATCGTATTGTGGTTTCTGGTCATCAATACGATTGTTGATATTCTCTACGCGGTTATCGATCCGCGCATAAGTCACGAGTAAGCCCATGAAGCTCCGTTTCAATCTCGTATTTGGCGGGTTCGTGTGCATCGTAATCGTGGGCGCGGCTGTTTTTGCACCGTTGCTGGCGCACTATAATCCGGTTCTCGATGCTGATTTGATGAATGCAGAACTGCCACCCGATGCACAATTCTGGTTTGGCACTGACGCACAAGGCCGCGATGTATATTCGCGCATCCTCTATGGCGCGCAGGTGTCATTGACCGTTGGTGTGGTCTCACAGTGCATCAACACGGTCATAGGCCTCTGTTTTGGAATTTCTGCTGGCTACTTCGGCGGCTGGTGGGACGATTTCGTCAATGGTCTCACAAATCTCATGCTGGCAATCCCGTCGCTAATCTTCGCGTTGGCGATCATGGCTGTTCTCGGCCCCGGTTTGCCGAGCCTTTTGCTCGCACTCGGTCTCACAAACTGGTCCTGGACGTGCCGTATTGCGCGCAGTTCCACCCTTTCGCTCAAGAAGCAGGGCTACATTCAGGCCGCCAAGATGCTGGGTTATAGCGATGTTCGCATCATGATTACGCAGATCCTGCCGAACATGATTGGACCTGTCCTTGTGATCGGCACACTGGGAATGGGTGACGCGATCCTCGCAGAAGCGGCACTTTCCTATCTGGGTCTTGGTATTAGTCCTCCGGATCCTAGTTGGGGCAACATGCTTACCGATGCGCGTGAGTTGATCGTGAATGCGCCTTGGGCAGCAGTGTTTCCCGGTCTTGCCATCTTTTTCACGGTGCTTGGTCTCAATCTGTTCGGTGACGGTCTTCGTGACTGGCTCGACCCGCATATGAGGACGCGCAAGGTATGAGCGAACAAACACTTCTTGAGGTCGAAAATCTGCGGATCGATATCGTGTCTGGTTCGACCAATCATAATGTTGTTGAAGACGTATCCTTCACAATCGGTGCCGGTGAAACATTCGGTTTGGTTGGAGAGTCCGGCTGCGGAAAAAGCATCACCGCATTGTCAATGATAGGATTGCTGCGCAAACCACTATCGATAACCGGTGGCGCGATACGCTTCAAAGGGCAGGACTTGCGATCCATGTCGTCACGCGAAATGCGAAAGCTGCGTGGCAATCGCATCGCGATGATCTTTCAGGAACCGATGACCGCACTCAATCCGCTTTCACCCGTAGGGCGGCAGATTGCAGAAATGTTTGTGCTGCATCAGGGCGCAACTTGGCATGAGGCAGAGCGCAAAGCGGTTGAAGCACTGGCCAGCGTTCAGGTTCCCGCGCCGGAGCAGCGCGTGAAGAACTATCCGCATCAGATGTCGGGCGGTATGCGCCAGCGTGTGATGATCGCTATTGCGCTCGCATGCAACCCGGATCTGTTGATCGCCGATGAGCCCACGACGGCGCTTGATGTGACGGTTCAGGCGGAAATTCTCCGTCTGATGCAGGAGCTTTGCACAGCGCGTGGGACTTCCGTACTCATGATCAGTCATGATCTTGGTGTTATTGCGAAAATGTGCCGTCGCGTGGGTGTGATGTATGCCGGGCATCTTGTCGAAGAGCGCATAACAGCGGGTCTGTTTCACCATCCGGCGCACCCTTATGCTCATGGACTTCTGGCTTCGCTCCCGCAACTTGGTTCCCGCCAGAAAGACGGTCAGTTACGGCTGCAGGAAATCGAAGGCGTGGTGCCTTCCATTTCCGCTTTCCCGGCAGGCTGCAGATTTGAGCCGCGCTGCACGCGTGCCACCGATATTTGCCGCGTGCAAAAGCCGGACTGGACGCCACTTGAGGATGCGGGTGTGGTGAGGTGTTTCCATCATGAATGATATGCATTCGACGAAATTAGCAGAGCCATTGGTCAGAATTGATGATGTCTGCGTTTATTTCCCGGTGAGCGGCGGGATCTTCAGCCATTCCAAGCAATTGCTGCGCGCCGTCAATAATCTCAGCCTGACCCTTAATAAAGGCGAGTGCTTGTCCATCGTGGGTGAGTCTGGCTGTGGGAAATCTACGCTCGCCCTCTCCATTGTGGGTCTTCAGAAGCCAACCAGTGGACAGATCTATTTTGAAGGACGTCCGATTACTGGCAAGAATGAGCCTTCGCGGCTGGAGCGGGCAAAGATAGCGCAAATGGTCTTTCAAGATCCATTTGCTTCACTCAATCCACGCCAGTCGGTCTATACATCGCTCGCAGCACCTTTAAGACTTCATGGTGTAAAATCACGTAGCGAGGTTGATGGGCGCGTTGAGGAAATTCTACGCCTCGTCGGATTGAAGCCCGAGCAGGCAAAACGTTTCCCGCATGAGTTTTCCGGCGGGCAACGCCAGCGCATTGGGATTGCGCGCGCCTTGCTGCTCAATCCGAAAGTTATCGTGCTGGATGAACCTGTCTCAGCGCTAGATGTTTCGATCCGGGCACAGATCATCAATCTGCTGCTGGAACTGAAAGAGCGGCTTGGTCTTTCCTACATCATGATCAGCCATGATCTGAGCGTCGTTGAGCATATGAGTGATCGGGTGGCCGTTATGTATTTCGGCCAGATTGTTGAGAGTGGCCCATGGGATCGGATATTCTCGAACCCGACGCATCCCTATACGCGGCGACTGATTTCGGCCATTCCCGATCCGATGACGGAATTGACAGGTGGTCGGTTGATCGATGATCGAAACCCACCCAACGCACCAGAAGGCTACGCGTTTTATCCCGAAAGCTTTGGTACACATGATGTGCATCAAGTGCCGCCACCCACGCATTTTATAGATATCGGCGGTGAGCAACGTATCCGTGTGGTTCAAAAAACATAAAAGCGCCGGACACCGACGCGTTTCTTCAGATCATTTGAGGTGGAGGAACTGCTTCCTCCACTTCCGCTTTTTGAGCTGAGTAAGATTATTTACGAAGCTCGGCTTCGATCTCGTCCAACGTTTTGTCTTTTCCGATACCAGTCAGGAAGGGTAGACCCTTGATGACTGGCTTGGTGACGGAAGCGGAAATAGGCGTTGTTGAAACGATGAAATCCACATTGTCAGCTAAGGAGGCTACTTCCGTGGCCTTTGCCTGCTGAGCATTGAAGGTAAGCCCGCGCTTTTTCATTTCTTCGGTGACTGTTGCGTTGACTGCCGTAGATGTCGCTACACCTGTTCCGCAAGCGAAGAGAATTGTTTTTATTCTAGCCATGGTTTCCTCCAAGTGGTGTTCGTGCGTTCCATGAAACGCGCGAAGATCGTATTTTTTGTTGTCTCGAATTCAGCTGTTAAGATCTACTCTTAATTCAGCGCACTTTGAATGTCTTCAAGCGTGCGTGCCGCCTTCAGCCTATCGAGTGCATCTGGATCCTGAATTGTCGCCATAATCTGCTGCAAGGTTTCAATCTGTTTGTCCTTGTCATTGATGGCAAGCAGAAAGACATATCCAACAGAAACTGCTTCTTCAGGATCTTCCATATTGGCAAATTCAATTGGTGACTTCAGTGTTGCAAAGGCAATGCCAGCCTTGAGCACATGCTCAGGATCAGTATGTGGCACGGCAACGTTTTCTTCGCGCTCAAGCGGCAATCCTGTTGGCATCGTCAGCTCGCGGCTTACGACCGCGTCGGCGTAGCTTGGCTTTACATAACCCAGCTTTTCCAGCTTACCCGCCAGAATCCGGATGATTTCTTCATTGGTTTTTGCTTCGCTCTGAAGCTCGATCGCTTGTGGGTCGAGAAAATCAATCAGACCAGCAGCCATTTCTTTCTCCGTTTAAAGAAGGTCGCACGTCGGTCTCGACGTGCGACTTTTATTTCATGCATCGATCATTGCCAACTTTAGGCGGCAGTTTCGTCTGCTGGTTCGTCTTCAGCGCCTGCCGCACGCTCCCATGCCTGGGTATTGCGGCGATAGAGCATGAAAAGTGCAGCAATAACAACGGCAATCACCGCGATACCAATAGCACCAAGCCACTGGATGGCCGATATGATGATGTATGGCACCCACAGGAATCCATCGACCACTGAAGTGATCTGCAAGGCGTTCTCAGGCAGCTTGAAGCCGGATGAAACCGCAGCGCTCGTAAACAACGGGGCAAGCGCATTGGCGACATAGAAGCCGATTGCCAGTGTGATCGTTCCTACAACGACCATGCGGAACACGTTTCCTTTCAGAAGCGGTGCAGTCATGGCGACGATGAAAGGAATGACGGCAAGGTCGGCAAACAGGATGACGCGGTTGCCTGGCAGGATGACGGAAAGAATGATCGCAATAGGCACCAGAATGAGCGACGACGAGATCGCGGCTGGATGTCCGATAAGGATTGCCGAGTCGAGACCGACGAGAAGTTCGCGGTCGCCGGTGCGCTTGCGCACAAATTCCTGTGCAGCGTCCGAAACCGGCAGCAGGCCTTCCATCAGGATTTTGACCATACGCGGAAGAAGCAACATAACGGCGGCAAGTGTCATGCCTGTACCGAAAACTTTCGCGAGTACGACGCCGAAATCCCCTGCGTTATAAAATGCGATTAGACCGAGCACCAAACCGATAATCAGGCCGAGCACAACCGGCTCGCCGAATACACCGAAGCGACGTTCGATGGTTTCCGTGCTGATGTTGATCTTGTTGATGCCGGGTATGCGATCCATGATCCAGTTGAGCACGATTGCAATCGGCAGAATCTGTGCCGAGGCCAGATGTGGTACGGAAACTCCCGGTACACCGTAGAACTGTTGAACAGCACGCGCCGACCAGTCTGCAAACAGCAGAGACAGTGCTGCAACAAGTGCTGCAACAATGATGCCGTAAGCCAGATTATCGGTTGCAGCGACAACCAACGAACCGACGAAAGCAAAGTGCCAGAAGTTCCACACATCAACGTTCAACGTGCGTGTCCAGCGAAGCAGAAGCAGCACGATGTTGACCAGAATGCCGACAGGAATGACCCAAAGACCGACCGATGAGCCGAAGGCGATTGCTGCAGCCGAAGGCCAGCCTACATCAACAATATCGCGCTTGATGCCTGTGTTGGTGACAATTGCCTGAGCCACTTCGCCAATAGAAGTGAACATAAGACCCAGGACCAGATTGATACCGATGAAAGCAACCCCGATGGTGATGGCTGCACGGAAGGCTTTGCCCACTTTTGCGCCGAGTACCACCGCAATGATGAAGATGACGATAGGCAACAGAACAGTTGCCCCAAGCGTATCGACTGCCGTTTTTAGTCCGCTCAGAAATGCGTCCATCTATTTTCTCCTCCCCCCGGAGCACTCCCAAAGTGCGCCGAGCTAACAGAACGCCCTTATTAGATCGCACGTATCGACGTTTCAAAATGTGAATTGTGCGAAACGGCAGAACATTTGTATTCTATAGCAAACTAAAGTTGAATAACAAGATGGCATTTACGAGCAGGTTGAGTTGCGCGGCAAATGAACACTGGTATTGACTTAGAAACAAATGTTCATTAATCGATTGGATATCAGAGGAGACTGCGAGAATTTTTGCAGGGACGTTCAGGAGGAAACGATGGCAACTAACGTGGCGTTGACAGGCTTGGCGCGTGATATGCAGGCGCGGGCTGATAGTGGGCGACCAATCCGTATCGGACTGATTGGCTCGGGCGAGATGGGGACTGATATCGTCACGCGCGTTGCGCATATGCCGGGTATCGAAGTTGGTGCCATTTCTGAACTGCGCGTTCCCAATGCCCTGAAGGCCGTCGATATCGCTTTTCAGGAGGAAGGTCATGGCCGTGAGGTTTCGACCGCTTCCGATCTGACAGCTGCCATGGAGGCTCACAAGGTCGCCGTAACAGATAACGCCAATCTGATCCTCGAAAACGATCTTATCGATGTTGTAATCGACGCAACCGGTGTTCCGGCTGTCGGTGCCGAGATTGGCCTTCGCGCCATGGAGCACGGCAAGCATCTTGTCATGATGAATGTCGAAGCAGACGTGACAATCGGCGCTTATCTGAAAGCAGAAGCCGAACGTCTTGGTGTTACCTATTCATTGGGCGCTGGTGACGAGCCGTCATCTTGCATGGAGTTGATCGAGTTTGTGAGTGCCATGGGGCATCCAATTGTGGCCGCCGGCAAGGGCAAGAATAATCCGCTCAATATTGATGCAGTCCCTGACCAATATATAGAAGAAGCCACGCGCCGTAACATGAACGTGCGCATGCTGGTGGAATTCGTCGATGGTTCAAAAACCATGGTCGAAATGGCCGCTATCGCCAATGCGACAGGTCTTGTCCCGGATAAAGCCGGCATGCACGGTCCGGCTGCGACCCTTGATCAGCTCAACAAGACACTGATCCCCGAAAAGGACGGCGGTGTGTTGTCTAAAGTTGGTGTGGTTGATTATTCGATCGGGAAGGGTGTAGCGCCCGGCGTGTTTGTCGTCGCCGACATGTCGCATCCACGTATTTCCGAGCGCATGGAAGACCTGAAGATGGGCAAGGGTCCATATTTCACGTTCCATCGCCCGTATCACCTGACGTCCCTCGAAGTGCCGCTGACTTGCGCCCGCGTTGTTCTTTACGGCAAGCCTGACATGGTTCCGCTTTCAAAGCCGGTCGCAGAAGTGGCTGCGGTTGCAAAGAAGGACATGCAGCCGGGCGAACAGCTCGATGCAATTGGTGAATACTGCTACCGCGCATGGATCATGACTTCGGGCGAGGCGCGCAGCGCACATGCGATCCCTTGCGGGCTTTTGCAGGGTGGGAGTGTGACCAAGCCGATCAAGAAGGGTGAGCTTATCACTTACGATAATGCGGCCGTGGCTTCCGGTTCCAAAATTGCTGAACTGCGCGCGCGTCAAGATAAGCTCGTTTACGGAGCGTGAGGACAAAACATCATGGTTCAAGCCAAAAAAGTCGAACCGCAGGATTTGGGCGACCGTCATAACTTACCTTATGCCTTCCGCACCTATTCGCCGGAGCAACTGAAAGAAGCGCTGCACAAGATGTATCTCATCCGCCGCTTTGAAGAAGGCGCGGAAGAAAGCTACACGCGTGGTCTCATTCACGGAACGATGCATCTTTCCATCGGGCAGGAAGCGAGCGCGATGGGATCGTGTCTGCCACTCAATGATGATGACATGATCACGTCGACCCATCGCGGACACGGTCATTGCATCGCCAAGGGCGCAGACGTGAAGCGTATGTTTGCTGAGTTTTTTGGCAAGGAAACGGGTTATTGCAAAGGCCGTGGTGGTTCGATGCACATTGCCGACGTTTCCAAGGGAAATCTTGGCGCAAACGGTATTGTCGGTGGCGGTATTCCGATTGCGGTCGGAGCTGCGCTTTCCGCCAAGAAGCAGAAAAACGGCAAGGTAGTCGTATCGTTCTTTGGTGATGGCGCAAACAATGAAGGTGCTTTCCACGAAGCGCTCAATATGGCGTCTGTTTGGAAGCTTCCTGTTGTTTTCGTTTGTGAAAACAATGGTTACGGCATGTCTACCTCAACCAAGCGCTCCACAGCAGTTGCCAATGTTGCAGACCGCGCCGCAGCTTACAATATGCCCGGAGTGATCGTCGATGGTAACAATCTGTCGGAGGTGGCAGAGGCCATCAATGAAGCCACTGAACGTGCACGGCGCGGCGATGGTCCGACACTCATTGAAAACAAGACATACCGCATTCGTGGTCATTCCAAAAGCGATCGCAACCGCTATCGCACCAAGGAAGAAATCGAGCATTGGCAGAATGATCGCGATCCAATCGCGCATTTTGAGGCCGATTTGAAAGCCTATGGCTTCATCAATGACGCCGAGATCAAGGAAATCCGCGCTCAAGTGGAGAAGGAAATCGCTGACGCGATCGAGTTCGCCAGGAATAGCCCGGCACCTGATCTGACCAACCTGACCCGCGACGTTTACACGGACGATATTTGAAAATGGACACGACAATCCGTGAGTTGAGCTATTCGCAAGCCATCCAGGAAGCAATGGCAATTGCCATGGAACGCGACGACCGCGTATTCCTGATGGGTGAAGATATTGGCGTCTATGGCGGCGCATTTCAGGTGACAGGTGATCTGGTGCATCGCTTTGGTGAAGACCGGGTCATGGATACGCCGATTTCAGAATTGGGCGGTGCGGGCGTTGCGGTCGGTGCAGCACTGACCGGTATGCGTCCGATCTTTGAGTTTCAGTTCTCCGACTTTGCAGCGCTCGCGATGGAGCAGATCGTCAACCAGGCTGCAAAAATCCGTTACATGCTTGGTGGTGCAGTTTCGGTGCCACTGGTTATGCGTTTTCCGGCAGGGTCGGGAACGGGTGCCGCGGCACAGCACAGCCAGAGCCTTGAAGCATGGCTTGGCCATGTGCCGGGTCTCAAAGTTTTGCAGCCAGCGACACCTTACGATGCGAAGGGTATGTTGCTCGCAGCTGTTGAAGATCCCGATCCGGTTATGATTTTTGAGCATAAGCTGCTCTACAAGACCAAAGGTCCGGTTCCTGAAGGCTTCTACACTGTGCCAATCGGCAAGGCGGAAGTAGTTCGCGAAGGGCGCGATCTGACCATCGTTGCAACGGCTATCATGGTGCACAAAGCCCTTGATGCCGCCGCTGAACTTGCCAAGGAAGGCATTGATGTTGAAGTGATCGACCTGCGCACCGTGCGTCCGATTGATCGTGAAACCATCATCAAAAGCGTCAAGAAGACGTCAAAGCTTATTTGCGTTTACGAGGCGGTAAAGACCCTTGGTATTGGCGCTGAAATCTCTGCTATTGTGGCGGAAAGTGATGCGTTCGACTATCTGGATGCGCCAATCGTGCGTCTCGGCGGAGCAGAAACCCCAATCCCTTATAACCCCGACCTTGAACGCGCGACCGTTCCACAGGTACCCGATATCCTGAATAGCGCTCGTGATCTGGCCAGGGGAGTGCGCTAGCCATGGCTGTGGAAGTCATTCTCCCCAAGGTCGATATGGATATGGAGACGGGACAGATTTCGCGATGGTACGCCAAGGATGGCGATACCGTTACGAAAGGTCAGCTTCTCTTTGAAATCGAGACCGACAAGGCGGCGATGGAAGTCGATGCGCCAGCATCGGGTATTATCGCGGATATTAGTGCGTCTGAAGGGACTGTTGTGCCTGTCGGTCAGGCTGTGGCCTGGATTTACGCAGAAGGGGAAGCACGTAACGGCAAGTCGGTTCCGCTTGTTGAAGAATCCGTCGCTGTTGCCCAAGTGGAGGCGGTAGTCGAACCGGTAACCCTGAAACGGGTTGAACCTCAGTCCTCCCAAGACGATGAATCGGGTTCAGTCAATGACGTTCGGGCAACACCGCTCGCTCGTCGGCTTGCCCGCGAAGCAGGCATTGATCTTACGTCTATTCAAGGTTCAGGCCCGAAAGGGCGTGTTCAGAAGAAGGATGTTGAGGGAAATATCATTGCGACAAAGCCTATAAACACAGCGATAGCAGCAAAGCCCTCTCCGAGTAGAACCACCGCACCTGTCGCATCTGGACAGCTCAATGCAGTCTGGCTGCGTGAGGGTGAAGCAGGCCGCTTGCCGGTTGTTTTGATTCATGGTTTTGCCGCCGATCTCAATTCGTGGCGTGGATTGTTTGCCGGTGCATCGCTTGGTCATCCAATTCTAGCACTCGATCTTCCAGGACACGGCAATTCACCACGCGTCGTTCCTGAAAGCATAGACGACATTGCAGCAAGCGTTGAGGCAACGCTTGCATCATTGGGTGTAACATCCTGCCATATGGTCGGACATTCACTTGGTGGAGCGGTTGCGACTGTAACGGCTGCTCGCGGTGTTGTCGATGTGCGTTCGCTGCTGCTGATTTCGTCGGGCGGCTTGGGGCCACAGGTCAATGGGGCGTTTATAACGGGTCTCGTCGGCGCGAAAAGCGAAGCCAGCATCGTTCCCTGGCTGAAACTGCTCGTCGCTGATGAGAGCCATCTGACAAAACCTTTCATCAGTGCGACTGTTGCTCAGGCAATGGATGCAGAACTGCGCGACACGCAGGAAGCAATTGGTGCCCGGTTCTTTGCAGATGGTACGCAGACCTTTGAGGTACGCTCAAGCATTGCTTCGCTTGCTATACCAGTGCGGCTTATCTTCGGTGTCGAAGACAGTGTTATCCCCGTCGCTCATGCTCGTGGCTTGCCGGGGAGAGTGGGCGTTCACATTTTCGCAGGGTGTGGACACATGCCACAAATCGAAGAGCGAGCTGCGGTGTTGCAAATCCTTAAAGAATGCGTCGCAGCTGCCAATTGATGCCCGTTTCGTCGCAGACGCGGCAATTAAAAAAGCACATCGTCGCAAAACGATGTGCTTTTTGCATTTAATGGGATTGCCCTCTGAGTATCTCAGCAGCACTTTCCTCATCAGTGATGAGAACGGTTGGCTTCAGAAGCTCTAATGCACCAAGCAGAGCTGCGATCTTCTCTTTTCCACCTGATGTAAGAATACGCTGCGGTGTCTTCTGAAGGCTCTCAATTTTGGCCGACATGACACGATCATGCACTGGATCATCAACGATTTTGCCATTTATATCGTAGAAGTGGAACAACACGTCGCCGACGGCACCGTTCTCGATCAGGGACAGTTTCTGTGCCTCATCGATCAGGCCCACGCGATAAGACGTGCTACTGGCTGTCTGAATATCGCCAACGCTGAGCAAAACCATATCGAGTTCTTCGGCCATGTCCAACACAGTATTCAGCCCACAACGCTCGATAAGTGCGATCCGCGTTTCTTTGCTGTCGACCAGAGCAGGGGCGGGGATCAGATAGCCTTCTCCCTGAAAAATCTGCGCAAATTGCCACGCAAATTCCGGTGGGTTGGAGCGACGCGGTTGCACGATGCCGCCAAGCAGAGAAATTACCTTGAGATCGTTGAGCGGCCGGGCACCGATATGTTGCAGGGTACTGGAAAGGGTACGCCCCCAGCCCACGCCGATTGTCATGCCATGCTGCACTTTTTCCGAAAGATAAGCACCCGTTGCCGCACTGATCGGTGGTATTGGATCAATGTCAGACGAAGAAAGTGGTGCGACAATCGCGCGCTCAAGCCCGAAGGTTTTTTCAAGCTCAACTTCTAACGATGTCAGACTTGCCAACTTGCCTTCGATCGTAATTTTCACTTCGTTTCGAGCGCGGGCATCAGCAAGAAGGCGAACGATTGTGACACGACCGACCCCCAGCGCTTCGGCGATATCATTCTGGGTCATTTGCTCGACATAATACATCCACGCAGCTCGCGTTCGCAGCCGACTTGTTCGATTTTCTGCAGCCACACCTTCCGATCCAATGATGAGGTCCGCTGCTTCCGGATTTTTCTGCGTCTTCTTGCCGGCTTTTTTCAAAACTGTCCCTCAAATTATTGACGTATTATTACATTATAGAAGTAGTGTTCTTACACCGAAACTATTGCTTTTCCTCCCGAAGGCAAACAATAATTCATGTGCTTGGTGCATCCTGTTAGGATGGCGCTGTGGTTGAGGAAAATGAATATGTTACGCATTCTTTCAGAAGAAATTGCAGTCAATCTGAAGGACCGCCTGCGCGAGGTTCGATACATGATTCGTCGCAACCGACATGAAAGTTTGCAGGTCGAGCAATCAGCGACACGCCCGGGAGAAATCGTATCGCCGGAGTTGTTGCTTGGACATGCGGCAAGCGCGATTGATATGGCGCTGACCACGGCTGAAACAATTTCGATCTCACTGATTTCTTCTAATCCAAATGTGCATAACAGCGCGCCGAATGTGAAGGGTTTGTCGGTTTATTTCGGTACTGGTGCCGAGGGCGCACGTGCTTTTCGTCGGGATATGTATTATCTCACAAAAGAAGTGCTCCGCCGCCATCAGTTGCAGAATGTGCTGGTCCAGGAAGCAACATTTGTCATGGTTCATGCCAGAATGATGCAGAAGCATGGCTTGTTGCTGAAAAGTGTCTTTTCTTCAAAAGCTGAGGATAGGAAGATTGCAGCAACGGCTAAAGCTGTCGCTGCCATGTTTTTGGAACTGCTTGACGAAGTACCAGTGCGCTTTATCTCGACGCATGGTCATTGCGACCCACAGGCGCTACGTAGATTTGAAACAACGTGCTTTGCGGCATTTGGTGTCGCTTGTGGTCTGGCCACAGCAAAGGCCGCAGATCTGGCAGACGTAGATCCTTTGGAAAGCGCCATCCTGTCGCTTGATGTACGCCATGATCGTCTCATGCAGGCGGCAGAGGACCGCGATGAGGCTCAGCTCGAAGTATTATTCCAGACTTTAATTGCTCATCTTCCATAAAGTAAAAGCCCGGATAGCGATATCCGGGCTTCTTGTAGGTGCCTTGTAGGCAAGATCTAACCGCCAAACATATCTGCGATATGCTTTTTTGCGCGTGGAATTGAAGCCGGGCTCATGCTGAGTTCGGTCAATCCCATACGAATGAACTCGCCGATAAGCTCCGGCTTTCCAGCTGCTTCACCGCACATGCCGACCATGATTCCTGCTTCCGTTCCCGCTTTCGCGGTCATCTCAATTGCAGCCATTACAGCCGGATGGCTGACATCATTGAGCTTTGCAACGGTTGGATTGAGCCGATCTGCAGCCATCACATACTGTGTTAGATCGTTGGTGCCGATGGAAAAGAAAGCAGCTTCTTTTGCGAGCTCTCGGGCAGCGAAAACCGCTGCAGGTGTCTCTATCATTACGCCAAGGTCAAACTCAGCAAATGTTTTGCCTTCGGATTTAAGCTCAGTGATGCATTCCACGATAAGGCGTCTGGTTGCGCGGATTTCTTCAACGTCGGAAACCATTGGCAACATAACTTTGAGATTGCCGTTAACCGCAGCACGCAAAAGTGCCCTAAGCTGCGGTTTGAACACATCAGGACGGTCGAGGCACATGCGAATGCCGCGCCAGCCAAGGAAAGGGTTTTCTTCCTCGGGGAACTCAATCCCCGCAATCGGCTTGTCACCACCAATATCAAGCGTTCGAACGATTACGGAGTTTGGCGCGAAAGCTTTTAGAAGTGCCGTGTAGGTTTCTGTCTGCATATCTTCTGAAGGCAGGTGAATATGCTTCATGAACAGAAGTTCGGTGCGAAAAAGTCCGACGCCCATCGCACCGGCTTCAAGGGCTACATCAATTTCTTCCAGCGCACCCATATTGGCGGCCACTTCGATTATTGTTCCGTCAGGGCGACGCGGCGTGATGGAGCGGTAAGCATCCAGTGCCTGCCTTTCCTGCAGCGCTTCGGAAATGCGCGCTTCGATTTCGTTGCGGGTGGCTATATCCGGATCGGCATGAACGATGCCGAAACTTCCATCCACTGCTACGGTCCTCGCATTCTTGAGTTCTTGAACTGCACTTCCAAGACCAAGAACAGCGGGAATTCCATGTGTGCGTGCGATGATGGCAACATGCGATGTTGCGCCGCCATGGCCGCAGACTACGCCTTTGATCTTCTTGAGCGGCGCGCGGGCAAGATCCCAAGCGCCGATGTCGTCGGCAATGAGCACCGAGCCTTCCGGCAGGCCTTCAAGATTGATGTCTTCCTTGCCAAGCAGAGCCAGACAGATCTGGCGGCTGACAGCGTGCACATCATCCGCGCGTGCGTTGAGATACGGATCATCAAGTGCCGCAAATTGGCCTGCTACCGTTGAAGCTGCGGCGAGCATGGCGGAAATCGCATCCAGACCGTCCCGGATAAGCCCAAGTGCTTCGTCGGTCAGGCTATCATCTGCAGCAATATCTTTTAATGCCGCGACGATGCCCCTGTCTGCGTCAGCGAGATTACCGCTGGAAAGGGAAGCATCCATGCGCTGTTGGACTGTTGCAATTGCAGATTTGAAATGGGCAATCTCGGCGTCTATTTCAGAAGCTGCAAGTTTTCGACCCAAAGGTCTAATCTCTTCAGGGAAGAACGGAAAAGCTGCTCCCAATGAAATACCTTCGCTGGCCCCCACACCTTTTATCTGACCAGCAGGAAGCTTGATCGTGATTGCAGGCTGAGGGGTCGCTTCGGCTTGAGGCGCAGAATTAGGAGCTGGCTTTGTCGAGATTGTCGTTTCTTCAAGGCCAGCCTGTGGGTTCTCCAGATAGCCTATCAAAGCCTCAATAGCTTCAATCGCATCTGCACCATCGGCACGAACGGTCACTTCATCGAGCTCTTTTACGCCAAGCAACATCAGCTTAACGGAGCTTTTGGCACTTACGCTTTTTCCTGCCTTGGCAATTTCGATGTCACTCTCAAAACCTTTGGCCAGTTTAACAAAGCGAGTTGCAGGGCGCGCATGCAGCCCTTCATGCACCCGGACGATCGTCGAGCGTTCCATGTATGTAAGCCTCAAATCGACATCTGAAACGATTTCAAATCCATGACATAAAAATCGTTTCAATTGTCTGTTTTAACACGCGATTCTTATTCCAGAGATGGCCAGTTCCTAGCCATCGATGGTGATAATCTGCCCTTCTTTGAGAGCAGCGACAAGGTCTTCACCTGCTATTTCGCTGGCACAGATTTCACCAGGGCGATCAGTCGAATTCGCGCCCGTGAATGAAATAACCACATGCCCGATTTCGCGGACTTTCTGCCAGGCGCTTTCACCAACGGCAGTAATTTCTGCTTTGAGCGAGCCAATGGTGATTTTTGCTCCAATAGCGGGAGCTGATACCTCAGGACCTTCTTCCACAACGTGAAGAACAGATACTTCTGCCAGTTCAGGTGGCGAGCCGTCAGCAAACAGGATGAGAACGCCGCCTTCGGCGAGATCCGCTACTTCCGGGCCGATCGCGGTGATCCGCGTTTTCAGATGTATCGACATAGAGGCGGTCCTTTCTTGATATGGTCGTTCGATGTCCACGACAGTCGATCAGGAGCATCGATATTGTACATGTTTTGGGAAATTGCCTGCCGCCGCTTTTGTTGCGGCAGGCTCCGAGTTTCAAAGCACTGCGAGGCTGACGAGCCATGCGATCAGAACCGAAAGAGGCCCCATGATCTGACGGCTGATCAATACTGCCGGAACACCAATTTCAATGGTCTTAGGCTTCGCTTCTCCAAGTGCCAGGCCAACTGGCACGAAGTCGCAACCGACCTGTGTGTTGTAGGCAAATAGTGCAGGCAGGGCCATCGCCGGGGCAATTGTGCCGTTTGCGATCTGTGGCCCGATGATTGCCACGCCGACAACCTGTGCAATAACCGCACCTGGTCCGAGGATTGGCGAAAGAAACGGTAGGCCACAAATTGCAGAAAGCACCAGCAAACCAACAATGTTGTTCGCAAGTGGTCCGAGCGGCTGAGCGAGGATGTCACCGATGCCCGTGTATAGGATCAGGCCGATCAACATCGTTACGAACGCCATGAACGGCAACACGTTACGGATAACCTGATCAATTGTGCGGCGACCAGCCTGGAAGAAGATACCAACGACACGGCCCATCACGCGACCGATGCTACTGATAAGGCCGACAATACCGCCTTCGCTTGGCAATTCGACCGGAGCAGGGGATTCTTCTTCTGCGGCTGCAGCAGCAGGAGCTGCAACGGCAGAACCATCAGCCGGCACAATATTTTCTGGTTTCACACCTGAAACATAAATGTCCTCGGTGATGAATTGCGCTAGAGGCCCGGATTGTCCGACCGGCGTAATGTTCACCGTTGGAATGCGCTTGCGTGGATAGACGCCGCAACGGGCCGTGCCTCCGCAATCAACAACCACAACGGCCATTTCGCTTTCGATTGGCGGCGAGCGGAAACCATCAACGGCCTCTGCGCCGGTCAGCTCAGCAATCTGGCGTGCAAGTGGATGGATACCACCGCCAGTGACCGATACCACCTTATTACGCTGCTCGGTTGGCTGTATCACGAGCGGGCCGCCCCAGCCATTTGAGCCGCGGGAAATCTTAACTGCCTTATAGGTTTTTACCATGTCGTCCTCCCCAATTCCCGCTTACAGCTCAATGCCCTGACGCCGCGCCATGATGGCGGTGATGCGTTCTGTGAGTATGCCTTTGAGGAGGATCACGACGAGACCAACGATGGCATACCAGATGGCGACGTTGATATGATAGCCTGTTGGAACCGCGCCCTTCTTCTCAAGTTCGAGCAGTGCGACGAGTACGCCGCCCCAGACAAAGTATTCGCCCGGATTGATATGCGGGAAGAGACCCAGCGGCGGATGGACGTAAGACACAGCCGCGTCATAGAAAGCAGGCTTGTATTTCTCGTCCAGGAACGAACCAAATGTATAAGCCATTGGGTTTGTCAGGAAGAAGACCGCGAGCACTGGCAGAACAGTATAGCGGGTAAGCGCGATACGGCCGGCGCTGCGTGCGAGGCCATGGACACGCTTTTCACCGACCAGTTCAGTTACGGCGTAGAACGCAGTCATCAGCACGACGAGTGTTGGGATGATACCGGTTACAAATCCGGCGAAAACTTCGCCACCCTTTTGGAAGACGCCAATGAAGTGCTTGCCAATAGAGGCAAGCCAGCCAAGCTGCTCTTCCTGCTGGACGTTCTGAAGTCGTTCTTTGAACTGATCGACGGTAATTCCGCCGCTGCCAGCATCGCCCGGCGCGGTGGTGGTCGCTTGTGCAAGCTGCAGTAAATCGTTTCCTGCATGCTCTGCGGCGTGTTTGCCATGCAGGGCGGCATCGGAAATCATGCTGCCAGCCATATGGATAGATTGCATTGTTACGTCGGCATGTTGTGCCAACATCGTCACTATCGACATTGTTCCTCCTCGATTGCTTGTTTCAGGCAAGCAACTCCTATGCTCCCACTGCCCTCAGACCTTCGAGCTCGATCCCATCGGATTGATCTCTTATGCGACCGATCTGCTCTATAGCCTGTTTGGCAGCAGCCACCACTTCAGGCTTTCCTTCTCCAATTGCGGGATTGTCCTGCAATTCGCTGAGACTCATTCCCTCGAAGCCTTCGCGACGGCTGAATTGTGCAAAAACCGTCCGTCCGCTCATTTGCAGGAAGCGTCGCACCACCAAGTTGCGGTCTGCGACGATCAACACGATGACACCTTTGCCGAAGCGTCCCCGAATATGCCCAGCGCCAACAAAACCGTCAGAGTATTTCGAAGTGATGCCCTTCATCACATCGGAATAGTGGCGCATCTGGAACCAGACGCCCAGCGACTGAAAGCCCCACAGCAAAGCAAGCGCCAGCAAAGCCCATTGCCAGATAGCCATTTTGATCTCCTCCCATGAAGGACGAACAGGATATTTTTTCGCGTTCGTCATTCACCAATTAGAGAACATTTGTCTTCCAGAATGTCAATATGTATAATTATCGCCGATAACCGACGGCGAATGAAGACTGGCATTTCCATCGGTTTCGCATAATGTCATTTGCAAACTGGAGGCCGCTGGCAACATGGACTTGCTACTCAGAGAACAAATGGCATCGATGCCTGATTTGCGCCATCGACTACGCCAACTACGCTGGTTCAGGGCGACATTTCGTAAGCATGCAAGCTTGTTGCATGAGCTCTATGGCGTTGATTACGACATTGATGAAAAGAAGCTCACTGAGGCGTTTCTGAACTGGGTTGAGCTGGTTAATCAGAATAAGCGTTTTGCCAAGGTGGATCGCAAGGATTTTATCATCTTCGCTGCGGGTCTCGTGTTGCGCGAGCTGATCCGTGTGTCACCGGTGAGGGTCGTTTCATCACCGAGGCATGCCAAGGACGATTCTGCCCGCCTTTACGAGATCGTCAGCTTCTGGCCGGAAGGTTTTCTATACACCAACTACTGCATCTGCGCGATTGCTGCAGTGCAAGAGCAGGAGTTTGGTAAAGTGCCTGATATCGACCAGTGTGCCGATGATCTGCGGACATGGTGGTCGTACAAGGAAAATGTCTCTGAAATGCCAGGTTATGCAATCGCGTTCCTTGATAAGTTTCTTGGCAGCGAGCCGAACTGGGTTATGCCTGATCTTGCATCAGCGCGCGCCGCTGTAAAACGTGCGCTTGGCGACAATAATCCAGCTAAAAAGATACAAAAAAGATAGCCACACTCAACCGTTGTTCATGTCTATGACAAACCTTTCTGTTCGGCTTGGTTTTTCAAGTCGCAGGCCTGACCACTTACGTCTTTGACAGATGAAGGTTTCTTGTCCCGTTCAATTCGGATTGCAGTCATGAAGCCTTCGAGCGGGGCATCAATGCGGAATTGCATTTTCGCACTTCAAAATTCTTACATTTTTCGATAGGCAATCGACAAATGTAAGAATTTTGATTAACGTTGAAGCTGAGTATTGAACGAAGACTCTGCCCAATCCAAATGGTTGGCGAGAAAGGCTGAAAATTCAGGCTCTTGACGGATTGATAACAAATGAGTTGACAAGCGCCAGCATAGGCTGACAAATGTCATAGCGAGGTGGCGTAACTCATTTGGACGGAGAGTCTAAGGGATTGCCGGTTCATTTTAGGGGTGGGAGCCCCTGAATACTGCTGGGAGGAGATGACGTGTCATCGTATGGCGTGGATAGGCAGACTCTTTTTCTGCTTCTGATCAATTGCGCGGTTCTAGCCGCAGGCGCGGCTTTCGCCGGTGCCAATTTTATGGATAGCTATAATTTGCAGTCTATGGCTGCACAGGTGCCTGAGCTTGGTCTGCTTGCGCTGGGTGTTATGCTTTCCATGATCTCGGGAAACGGTGGCATCGATCTTTCGGGCATTGCGCTTGCCAATCTTGCAGGAATTGTCGCCTTCCTGTTGACTAGAAATTTTATCCCAGTTGCCGAGACACCGCTCCTGTTCTCATGGACTTTTGCCGGTTTGGCTGTAGCGGTTGGCCTCGTAGGTGGTTTGATCAATGGAATCATGATCGCCTATGCGCGACTTACGCCGCTGATTGCAACCCTCGGCACCCAGCTGGTTTTCACGGGTGTAGCAGTCTTCTTGACCAATGGTTCTGCGATCAGCCTCGGCTATATCGAGCCGCTGGATAATTTTGGCAATATGCCTGTGCTCAGCATACCAATGTGCTTTGCGCTGTTTCTTGCAATTGCTGCCCTTCTGGCTTTTCTTCTGAAATACACGCCATTCGGCGTGAAGTTGATGCTGATGGGGAGCAACTCGAAAGCCGCGCGTTATGGCGGCATCAACGAAAAGCGTATGCTGCTTATTACCTACACGATCTGCGGTGTATTGGCCTCAATCGCGGGTATCATCATCGCAGCGCGCAATTCGTCCGTGAAGTGGGATTATGGCGGTTCTTACGTGTTAATCGCTATTCTTATTGCCGTGCTTGGCGGTGTTAAACCCGAAGGTGGCTACGGTAAGGTTCTTTGCGTGCTGCTAGCCGCAACAGCACTGCAGATTCTCTCAAGCCTGTTCAACTTTATGAACATTTCCAATTTCTTCCGCGACCTTGCCTGGGGTGTGCTGCTTCTAGTGCTGCTGGCTTCGGCGCGCGTGCATCTGGGCTACTGGTTGCGACTAAGAAGATGATCAATTCCCTGATGCCCAGCGGGAGGAACTTTGCGGGGCATGAGGAATGAAACTCAACAATAAGCATCCCTATAATTGGAGGAGAAGCATGCGTATAATTTCCAAACTAGCTGCTTGCACAATGCTCGCAGGAGTTGTGATGGCCGGTATCGCCGTTGCACAGGATAAGCCAACCATCGTGACTGTCGTGAAGGTAACTGGTGAGAACTGGTTCACGCGCATGAACGAAGGCGTTGATGCCTTTGGCAAAGACAATGCCGATGTCAGCGCAAGCCAGGTCGGTCCGGCAAAGGCAGATGCTGCACAGCAGGCTCGTATTCTTGAAGATCTCGTTGCAAAGAACGTGTCTGCAATTGCCGTAGTGCCAATGGACCCATCGGCACTTGAAGGCGTACTGCGTCGTGCTGCCCAGCGTGGCATCAAGGTCATCGCACACGAAGGTGACAGCCTGACCAATGTTGATGTCGACATCGAAGCATTCGACAACAAGGCATTCGGAACGCGTATCAATGAAGCGCTTGCAAACTGCATGGGCAAATCCGGCAAATGGACTTCATTCGTGGGTTCGCTCGGAAGCCTCACGCATAATCAGTGGGTTGATGCAGGCGCTACTAACGCAAAGCAGTATCCAGATATGGAACTGGTTGCTGAGAAGAATGAATCCTTCAACGATGCTAATAAAGCCTATGAAAAGGCCAAGGAAATCCTGCGTAAATACCCTGATATCAAGGGCTTCCAGGGCTCATCGGCTATTGATGTGATTGGTATCGGCCGTGCTGTTGAAGAAGCTGGTCTGCAGGACAAGACCTGCGTTTATGGCCTTGGTCTGCCAAAGGATACCGGCCCATATCTTGAAAGCGGTGCCGTCGATCAGATCTTCTTCTGGGATCCGAAAGATGCAGGCTATGTAATGAACAAAGTCGCTGATCTGGTTCTTAAGGGTGAGGAAATCAAGGACGGTATGGACCTTGGCGTTCCTGGCTATGAGAAAATGACGGTAATCAAGGGACCGGGCAAGGGTGTCATCATGCAGGGTCAGGCATGGGTAGACGTGGACAAGTCCAATTACAAGAACTTTCCGTTCTAAGAAGCACTCTGCCTGTCCGATAATATTCCGGGGCTGTAACACCACAGCAGCCCCGGAACTGCGATATCGCACCCAACCAGTTCGCGCCTTGAGAAAACGCAAGGCGCAGAAGTGTCTGAGAGTTTCAGGAAATTTCCATGCACGCTACAGATTCAACACCTGCATCAACACCGCCATTTCTTGAGATCAGAAGCGTCAAGAAATCCTTTGGCGGCGTTAAGGCACTCAAGGAAGTAAGCCTTGTTATCGAAGCAGGTCAAATCTATCATCTGATGGGTGAAAATGGCTGTGGCAAAAGCACATTGATCAAAATCCTCTCCGGCGCGCAGCCTGCCGATGAGGGGCAGATTTTTATCGACGGCGAACCAACAGGCGCCCGCGCAGGCGACCTCGGGGCCATCGGTTCTTTACGCGCAGGTATCGAGACGGTTTATCAAGACCTTTCGCTATTGCCGAACTTTTCTGTTGCCGAGAATGTCGCCTTCACCGAGCAGCTCGTTGAAGCGTCAGGGAAACTTGCGCGTAAGCTCGATGTTTCGGCACTGAATGCAACAGCGCGGCGTGCACTCGCGGAAGTGCATCTTCCCACCGATAATGCCTTCCTGAAACGCAGAACAGATACATTGCCGCTTGCCACGCGGCAGCTCATCGCAATTGCACGCGCGGTTGCTTCCGAGGCGCGCCTGGTCATCATGGATGAGCCGACGACCTCACTGACGCGACAGGAGGTGGTCAATCTTTTGCGCGTTGTCGAAAAGTTGCTCAGCAAAGGCGTTGCTGTCCTTTTCGTCACGCATAAGCTTGATGAGTGCAAGTCGCTCGGCGGTCGTGCAATCATCATGCGTGATGGCGTGAAAGTCGCTGAACTTGATGTTGCAACGCATACGAAGGCTGAGTTCAGCCATTGGATGACTGGTCGCGAAATCAGTGAAACTCGATATCGCACCGACCCCAAACTGGGCAATGTGATGCTGGACGTCGAACACCTAGGTGACGGACGGAATTTTGAATCTGTTTCGCTTTCATTGAAGAAGGGCGAAATCCTTGGTGTGACTGGTCTGCTTGACTCAGGCCGCAATGAACTGGCGCTGGCGCTTGCTGGTGTTGTGCCGGCGAGCTCTGGCAAAATCCGGCTGAACGGCGAAGAAATCGCACCACAATCGGCCGCTGACGCAATCCGCTTTGGTATTGGCTATGTCCCGGAAGATCGGCTTACAGAAGGTCTGTTTCTAGAAAAGCCTATTCAGGACAATATAACGCTTCCGGTCCTTGATCGTCTGCGCAATGCTCTGGGCATGATCAGTGGAAAACGTGCCAGGAAGGTCGCGGAAGATAGTGTCGCCGACCTTCAGATTGTTGCACCGGACGTCACTATTCCGGTTCAATCGCTATCGGGTGGCAATCAGCAACGTGTCCTGATTGGGCGCTGGCTGACCATCAATCCGCAGCTTCTCATCCTGCATGGTCCGACGGTAGGTGTCGATGTAGGTTCCAAGGATACAATCTTCCGCATCATCCAGCGGCTGGCTGACGATGGAATGGGTGTTATCATTATCAGCGACGATCTGCCTGAACTTTTGCAGAACTGCGACCGCATTCTCGTTATGCGGCAGGGACGTATCGTTGCTGCACACAATGCCGATGGACTGACCGAGGACGCGATCTATGCATCCATGGCCAGCACTGCAAAGGAGATCGCGCAATGACCGAAATCTTATCGGTAGAAAAGACTAGCGCGAAAGAACGCGGCATACTGCTCCGGCTTTGGGACTTGATGGGCGCCAGGCCAGAACTGTTCACGCTTTTGCTGACAGTTATCACCTGTCTTGTGGTTATCGCGGCCAACCCTGATTTCCTGCAGATGAGCAATCTGGTTGACATTCTGCGTGCATCCGTCGTGCGTGGGTTGTTTGCGATGGGCGTGCTTGTCGTCCTAGCATCAGGTGGTATCGACGTCTCGTTTACGGCCATTGCCGCTTTCGTTATGTATGCGCTGACAATGTTGGTGACAAACCTGTTTCCAGAAATGCCAATGGCTCTCATATTACTACTGGCCGCTCTAGGCGGTGCCTGCTTTGGTGCGCTTAATGGTTTTCTCGTGCAAAAGCTGCAAGCGCCTTCGCTGATCGTGACGATCGGCACACAGTACGTGATCCGAAGCTTCCTTCTCACCTTCGTCGGCACTGCACTTTTTATGAATATTCCGGCCGCGATGGACGCGTTCGGTAAGGCGTCCCTGTTCACACATCGCGCATCGAACGGCGTCGTATCCGTTCTGCCTGCCACTGTGCTAGTTTTGGTGGTCGCAGCTTTCGTGACGTGGTTTATCCTTGAACGCACATTGATGGGGCGCGCTATTTTCGCGGTTGGGGGCAATCCATCCATTGCCGAGCGACTTGGGGTCAACCTTTTTCGTGTCCGTATATTTGTCTTTGCCTATGCAGGTTTGCTGGCGGGTATTGCGGGCGTGGTTCACGTTTCCAGCAATCGTCTTGCTAATCCTTTCGACCTTGCGGGGATGGAGCTTGAAATTATCGCGGCGGTGGTCCTTGGCGGAGCGCGTATCACCGGCGGTTCGGGATCGGTTGTGGGGACATTGCTGGGCGTTTTGTTGATAACGCTCGTCAGTAACGTCCTAATCTTTGTGGGAATTCCAAGCACGTTGCAGTTGGCAATCGTTGGGGCTTTCATCCTGCTTGCTGGCACGATCTTCGCGTTGCGCGACAAGGCTTAAAACAAGCCTTATGAGCACAACCATCAACTATCAAATTGAATAGTGTTGGGCAGCCGGTGTTGTTTACACCGACCGCATCAACTGAAATCTGGGAGGATTCTATGTCTCATGATGTGTCCGTTATCGGACTTTATATTCTGGACGTACTCGGGCGGCCTGTTGATGCAATTCCACCAGGCGGCAATGTCGAGTTTATCGATGAAATCCGGCTGACCGTTGCGGGAACCGCTGGCGGCACGGTCGTCGATCTGGCGAAGCTTGGTCTAAACTGCCTCGCGGTTGGGGCCGTGGGCGATGATGAGAAGGCTGATTTCGTATTGGCGACTTTGCAGCGCTTTGGCGTCGACGTTGCGCAGATGCAGCGTCTGCAAGGCGTTCCCACATCTTCGACCATTCTCAATATCCGTCGCAACGGAGATCGCCCGGCACTTCATGCGCGCGGCGCGTCCGATCATTTTGAAATTGCCGACAGCGCGCTCGATGCAGTTCTGGCGCCACCAATCATTCATCTGGGTGGAACGGGTCTTTTGGCAAAACTTGATGGTGAACCAAGCCGTAAATTGCTGTCTGAGGCCAAGGCGCGTGGGCGTATTACAACCTTTGATCTTTTGGGCGCCAATGATGATACTCTCGATCTGATCTCTCCACTTTTCCCGCATATTGATTACTTCATGCCCTCTATTGAGGAAGCGAAGCAGATTTCAGGCGCGGCTGATGTCGAAGGCGCGGGGCACTTCTTTATCGAACGCGGCGTAAAGCATTGTGTCTTCACGCTTGGTGGTGATGGCGTATGCTTCATGGATGCAACTGGCATGGTTCTGCGCCAGCCAGCATTCTTGATTGAAGTGGTTGATACGACAGGTTGTGGGGATGCATTCGATGCTGGTTTCATCACAGCCCTTCACCGTAAAATGGATGTGAAAACCGCGTTGAATTTTGCGCAGGCATCCGCAGCATTGGTCGCCACAGGCCTTGGCTCAGATGCCGGTATCCTTTCGTTCGAGGATACATTGAATTTCATGAATGCTGCGCCAATCAAGCAGTAATCAAAACTGGGGCGGATCATTAAAACGACCGCCGCTTTTCCTTTATTGCGCGAGCAGAAGTTCCGCTGTTTCAAAATCGGTAACGAGGTGGGTTGCATAGCCGCCGGTTAAAACTGCGCGGATTGCTTCGACCTTGCGCGAACCGCCCGCCACGCAAAGCCTGCGCGGAACCCGATGTAATTCATCCAACTCAATGCCGATGACGCGTTTGTCCAGTTCACGAATGACCTGCTTGCCTTCATTGTCGAGGAAGCGACAGATCAAGACTGCGACCGCGCCATCCTTGGCGTAGGCATCGATTTCTTCATCGCTAGTGACATCCGCAATGCGCATCGTGCTTTCAGATGATAATCCCCCAACGCCAAAGACGATCATGTCTGATTGAGCAATCAGATCAAATTGCCGTTTAAGCGCAGGTTCGCCCATCAAGGCGTCGCGCAACTCCGGACTGCTCAAAATCGCTGGAGCCAGCATGTTTACACTGGTTGCACCGACATTGCGAGCCATGATCGAGGTGCAAAGCTCTGCAGAAAATTCACGTTTTCCCATTGATGAACCCGTGACTTGAACGACTGTCAGCCCTTCGATCGAACGAGGCAGCGAGATCGCATCCGCGATTGCCAGAACAGTTCGCCCCCAGGACACGCAGATCGTATCGCCCGGTTTGACCATGCGCTCAATGAGGCGTGCGCCTCCGGTGCCCAGCGCCTGAAGTAGCGCCTCGGAGGAGCCCGATTTTTCACTAGGAATGACGAGGACCTCGTCCAAACCATATAGGGTCGCGACCTTTTTGGCGATCTCGGTTCGGGTGAGAATCTCCGAATTCATCACAATCCGTACCACGCCCCGCTGCCGTGCTTCCTGCAGATAATTGACGATGGTCGCGCGCGAAACGCCCATTTTCTTGGCGATATCGTTCTGGGTTAGCTGGTCTTCATAATAAAGCCAGGCAGCCCATACGATCGCGTCATCAAATTCAGCCGGGATGGCATGCGTAGACGGTGTCAGATCGTCCGATGTCATACTGATTTCCTGATGTTAGCTGTTGATCTGGTTCGCACAGAAACGAGTTTTAATCAACAAGCTAATGAAGGAAGTTGACTAATGTCAGTATATAGTGTCAATTGTTTTACGGTGAGGAGATTTCTTCATAAATTATTGTTTTGCCGTGGAAAAATACACTTTCCGTGAGCGCCTTTTTATGCCTGTGGCTCGGAGGCCGCAGATTGCCAACTGAGGAGTAGGCAGATGAAGTCGAATTGGTCGGATGCGGATTTCAACGCAATTGTTAGTGCATATGAGAAAGCAGGCATCAACCGCGATGTGGCCATCCGCACATATACCACGCGCTTGCTGGGTTCGGAACCAAAGCTCGTTCTGCATGGCGGCGGTAACACCTCAGTCAAGACAGTGTTGAATGACCATGATGGCACGCCGGTTGAAGTGCTATGTGTGAAGGGAAGCGGTTGGGATATGGGCAAGATCGAGCCCGCAGGGTTGCCCGCGCTAAATCTTGAGCGCCTGAAAGCTATGGTCAACTACGATACGCTTAGCGATGACGATATGGTGATGCTGCAGCGCCGCCTGCTGCTCGATCCGTCATCACCAAATCCGTCCGTCGAAGCGATCCTCCATGCAATTCTTCCATTCAAGCATGTCGACCACACCCATGCCAATGCGATTGTCGCGCTAACCAACCAACCAAACGGCGAAGCGATCATTCGCGAACTCTTTCCAGAAATGATTGTCGTGCCCTACGTCATGCCGGGGTTTGATCTTTCCAAGGCCTGTCAGAAAGCCTTTTCTGAGCGCCCGGATGCACCAGGCATGATCCTGCTTAAGCATGGAATCTTCACATGGTCGGAAGATCCCCGCATTGCCTATGAAAATATGATCGAAGCGATTGATCGGGCCGAGAACCGGATTGTTGAAGGCAATCCGCGACCTTTCGGCCATGCGAGCAAAAACCCGCATAAGGAAGAGCTAGCTTCAGTTTGTGATATTGTGCCGATATTGCGCGGAGCAATCGCTCTTTCAGGCAAGGAAGAAGGCCGTCCGCGCCGTTTCATCATAGAGCATCGTTCGGATGACAATATCCTTGATTTCTGTGGAGCGCCCAATGTTGCGGATCTTGTTCGTCGCGGCAATGCAACGCCGGAGCACGTTATCCATATCAAGCGTTATGGTGTATCTCTTCCTGCCCCTTACACACAGGATCTTGAGAGCTGGGCACAGATAGTAAAAGACAGCGTTGCGTCTTATGTCGCTGGATATAAGGAGTATTTTGAGCGCAACAATGCGCGCGTCGGTGGTGGTAAAACTATGCTCGACCCGATGCCGCGGGTGTTCTACATCGACGGTATTGGGTTGTTTGCAGCTGGGCCAACGCAGAAAGCTGCGCGCATCGGTGCAGATGTGGCTGAAGCTACTATCGAAGTCATTCGCGGTGCTGAAGGGATCGATCAGTTCGAGGCGCTTAGCGAAGAAGACCTCTTCGATATTGAGTATTGGTCGCTAGAGCAGGTCAAACTCGCCAAACAGACCGAGAAGCCGCTGACCCGTCAGGTAGCAGTTGTAACTGGTGGGGCAAGCGGCCTTGGTCTTGCGATTGCAGAACGTTTACGGGAGCAAGGTGCCGAAATCGCTCTGATCGACATTGATGCAGAGCGTGTGGCAGCGCAAGCTAAGCGTCTGGGTGGTAAAGCTATCGCTTGCGATCTGACAGACTCCCAGTCTGCAGAAAAAGCCATTGCAGACATCGTTGCCGCTTTTGGCGGAGTTGATATTCTCGTTTCCAATGCCGGGGCGGCATTTCAGGGAGCGCTGACGACAGTTGATGATGCTTTGTTCAAATCGGCATTCGCTCTCAATTTCTGGAGCCATCATTACATCGCTCGCGCTGTCGTCAATGTTATGAAACGACAGAAAACCGGCGGCTCCATCGTGTTCAACGTAAGCAAGCAAGCGGTCAATCCGGGCCCCGATTTCGGTCCGTATGGCACTTCAAAAGCGGCCCTGATGGCCCTGATGCGCCAATATGCGTTGGAGCATGCAGAAGATGGAATTACAGTGAATGCTGTCAATCCAGATCGTATCCGCACAGGCTTAATGACTGATGAAATGGTTGAAGAGCGTGCTCAGGCTCGCGGTGTGACGCCGGAAGTCTATATGCGTGGTAATCTGCTTAAACGAGAAGTTTCGGCGAATGATGTTGCAGACGCATTTCTGCATCTCATTTCAGCCCGTACTTCAACCGGTGCGGTGGTTACGGTCGATGGTGGGAATGTCGCTGCCATGATGCGCTGATACTTAATCTTCTACCCGAGGACAGCTATTATAATTGCTGTCCTCGGTCACGCTTTGCTTATCGATTATAGCCACAATCGGCTTTACTCCTCAATATCGACCTTCTCGAAACGATGTGAACCAAGTGGCTCCATCACATAGTTTTTGACTTTATTGGACATTGGCAGCACGACAGTGGAATGCGCCAATGGTACCCAAGGCGCCTGATCGCTGATAATGGCTTGCGCTTGCTGATAAAGTTTAGTGCGCTCATCCTTATTAGAGCTCACGCGCGCTTTTTGCAAAATGTCCTCAAGCGGCTGGTAGCACCAATTAGCATTGTTGCTTCCCCCGACGCCTGAGCAGCTAAAGAAATAGCTTAACAGATTGTCCGGATCGCCGTTATCGCTGGTTCCACCCAAAACGATTGCGCCATCACGCTGTTTGTCGCGCGCCTTTTTGAGATACTCACCCCATTCATAGGAAACGATCTCCACATTAATGCCAACTTTGCCAAGATCTGCTTGCATCAATTCCGCAGCGCGACGTGCGTTTGGCATATAAGGCCGGCTGACAGGCATCGCCCATATCTTCATCTTCAGGTCTTTGACCCCAGCTTCATCCAGAAGCTTCTTTGCTGCAACGGGATCATAGCTGTACCCTTTGATGTCAGCATTGTAACCCCACATGGTTGATGGCAGCACGCTTTTTGCAGCCTGACCCATGCCCTGGTAAACGGCATCGACAATGGCTTCACGATCAATTGCCATGTTTAATGCACGCCGTACTTCCACCTTACCAAATGGTTCATTCAGCGTGTTCATCGCCAGATAAGCGACGTTCAATCCGGGCTGTTCCATCACGATGAGATTTGGATCTTTCTTCAAGTCCGCAACGTCGGCCGGAGCAGGATAGGCAGCAATGTGGCACTCGCCTGCCTTCAACTTTTGCATACGGGTGGAGGCGTCTATTGCAATCACGAAGATCAGATCGTCAACCTTGGGAGCGCCGTCCCAATAGTCAGCATTTGAAGCAAAGCGGATTGCTGCGTTGGTTTGATAATCAACAAAGCGAAAAGGCCCGGTACCAACTGGCTTATGGTCAAGATCCTCACGCTGTCCGGCTTTGTCCAGTTGTTCTGCATATTCAGCAGACATAATTGAACCAAAATTCAAAGCGAGCTTTGCAAGCAATGAAGCATCGGGCTGGTTTAGCACAAATTTGACTGTGTGATCGTCAACTTTGACGACTTCTTTGATAATCGTCGCCATGTCCATTGCATTGAACATTTCCCAACCAGCACCCACGAAGTAATTGTTCCAGGAATGCTGTTTATCGAGCTGACGATTATAAGTGAAAAGCACATCGTCCGCATTGAAGTCGCGGGTGGGAGTGAAACTCTCTGTCGTGTGGAATTTCACGCCCTGACGTAGTTTCAGTGTATATTCGAGATTGTCATCGGATATAACCCAACTTTCGGCCAGTCCCGGAACGACATTTGTTGTGCCACTTTCAAATTCGGTTAGTCGATCATAAATCGTCTCTGCAGACGCATCCCATGTACTGTTGGTAGTATAGAGCGCGGCGTCAAAGCCTTCGGGCGAGCCTTCCGAACAATAGACAAGCGTCTTGGACATAGCCGGAGCTAGTGCCACTCCAGAAAGTGCTGCCGCTGCTGCCAACGAGAATAAAGTCTGACGCGCTCTTTTTGATTTTATTATCATTTTTGTTCCCTCTTAATTATTTGACTGTTGTCACAGATTATTCGGTTCTGCCTTCAGTTGTTCCAAGGCCGCGTCCCGCTGTCCAAACGGGATCGGGTTTGGTCCAAAGCACTTCATTGCGGATCAGCTTCACAATTTCTCGTGCATGAAGGTCGAGGAATTTTTCGCCCTTTTCGGCAGTCGCGCTACGCGGATCACCCCACGTTCCGGTGATGGGTGCGCGCTCCGCAAATGAGTAGAAGCGCGAAACATCTGCTGGCACATCAACGGGATGTTGCTGATTGCCAAAGGCCTGACCGAACATTTCGGACTTCACAGTATCACCGGCAATCGCGAGCATGACAGAAGCTTCGCCCTCGCAAGCGTGGTGTGGTCCGCCATCGACCTCGAAGATTTTGGCTGCGTCTTCGCTTGCTAGCATCCAAGGTGTGGAGACGACAATCGGCATTCCAAATTCGACAGCAAGTTCGCGGGCCGCTACTGCAAGTGGATCAATATTGCCGCCATGACCATTAACGATAAATAGACGTGAGAAGCCGATTGCCTTCAACGATCTCACTATACAGCGGATGACCCGGCTGAGAGTTTCATAATCAAGCGTAATCGTTCCGCCGAAAGGCAAGTGGTGTTCGCTCATGCCAAGCCATTGCCCGGGAAGGACTGCGATTGGAATTTCGTTAGCGACCTGACGTGCTGCCCGGATGGACGCTGCCGAAGCACTAGCAGTATCTGTGATCACCGGCAGGTGCGGTCCATGCTGTTCTAGCGAGCCAATCGGTAAGATGGCCAGCGCACCGGGTTTACCCGCTATTTCACGAAGAGCAGGGGCGGTCATACGCGCCCATTCTACTTCCTTGGTCATATTCAACTCTCTCCCAATTGTTCTAGATTGCACGATGTCGACCAGCCCAAAGCTTTCGTTTAAATTTGTCGGCCTCTGGCGTCGGTCGATAAAGTGTGTGGTCTTCCATCGAGCTTGCGCAATGTGACCCGGTCAAATTGTGCGACAACCGCGCAGGAGTGATTTGGAAAAATGCGAACGCGGTTACCGATTGCCGGTGGCGTATCGGAAAAACGAACGAACCCATGTTCTTCCGAAAGACGTTCCACTTCCCATGCTTGGGTGGCGTCGCCCACATTGACCGCAATCCCGAAACCACTGCCACCAGAGCCATGTGCGCCAAGGTCGGATGACAGAGTTTTTGAACCTGCATCGACAATGAAATGATGGTCGTTATGAGCAACGACCGTTGCAATCACTGAAAGAGACAAGTCATCCGAAGATGCGATACCCAGACGAAGTGCAGTGCGATCCAGAAAGGCATAGTTTCCTGGCCTTATTTCAGTGATCCCTTCCGGAATAGCTGCGCCAAGACACGTTGGTGTTGCGCCCACCGATATTTGGGGCACTTCGATGCCTAACTTTTTCAATTTTTCGGCAAGTTCGAGCAGATCTTGCGCTTCCTTATAGGCAATGCTCGTCAGCTGCTCGACAGACTTGCTGCCATAAGAGTGGCCAGCGTGCGACAATAGTCCTGCAAAGTTAAGATGAGGGTGTTGTGAAATCTTCTCAGCTAATTTGACTGTTGCGGGATCTCGCGGCTTAACGCCGACGCGACCTAGCCCGACATCGACTTTTAGAAAGACGCCAAGTTTCACGCCGTGTGTTTCGGCTGCTAGCCCAATGGCCTCAACACCCATCCCATGAGCCGCAATGAAGAAGAGTTCGGTCTGATGGGCTTTTGCACACCGAACAAGCTGCTCAATAGATTCAGACCTGACGATCGGATACGCGATTGTCACCGAAGGCACGCCGGCTTCCACAAACACAAGCGCTTCCTGCGGTTTAGAAGCTGTAACGCCAATTGCTCCGAGCTCAAGCTGCCATCCCGCGATTGCAAGATTTTTATGGGTCTTGATATGAGGTCGTAATGCAACGCCGGCTTGATTGGCCCGCTGTTGCATCGCCTTGAGATTACGTATCAAACGCTCTTCGTCGATCTCCACATAAGGTGTAGGAAGATCGGTGGGTGTTGGGCGATTGAAAGCTTCGATTGCCGCATGGTCAGACAATGTTGTCTCCAACAGTAGTGCCGGCCGCATGCATAGTTTCAGCCAGCTAATTCAGCTGTACCCAAAGGTAGTCGGTGCAAGTTCGCACAGCTCTGAAAGGCAATCAATTTATTTTCTTATAAGAAACATAATTTTCGCAAATTTACCTGCGAAATGATGGATTGATACGAAAGTTTCTGCTTAGTTGGTTGAGAACTTTATCGTCTGCTGGTTGACGAGAGTGGAAACCAGTTCAGTTTCAGGTGTGGAGCAGACACATAGGATTTGTGCAGGTTCTTCACTAACGCTCAAGTAGGCATGACCCGTCATTGCATCAAAATACGCAGAGTCACCTTTCTTGAGGCGCAAAGGTGCATAGATCTCCGAGTGCAGTTCAAGCTCTCCTTCAACGACGTAGAAAAACTCTTCACCTTTGTGATGGATAAGCGGGCCGAACTCTTCGAGGGTGCGGGCATGTGCGACAGCCAGAATAGGCACCATCGCCTTCTTGTATATTTCGGTACAGAGATAAAGATAATCGTAGTTCTGCGTAATGATCGATTTTCCCTCGCCCGATTTCGTGTATGTACGGCGGCCCATAACATTTGATGTGGCATCGGGACTGGCGATTGTGCCAAAAAGCTCGGCAATGTCGATATTCATTCCCTGCGCAAGCTCAATAAGCCGATCATAGGTGAGCTGCATTTGATTGTTCTCGACCTTGGAGAGAGTAGACACGGCCAGCCCTGTCATCGCGCTTACTTCGGCGAGCGTCCATTGGTTGCGATTGCGAATGTCTCGCAGAATGTCGCCGAGGCTCGATTTCGCATCATTCATTCTTGACGTCTCCAATTCGCCTTCGACCAGATCGTGGGGTGATAACCAAGACTAACCTAGCTTACGCGTTAATAGAACCAAACAATGAACATGAGCGCCTAATCAATAGATAGTTGCAACACAATCCATTCCAGGTGCGACCATCTTGCTGGTTCCAGTGACTGGCTATTGAGTCATTGGATCGGCGACGCGCGGCCAATATGGCTTTGTCAGCTTGGTAAATGGCAAGTCTTCGAAACGAGGTTGCAATGCACCTGGCGCGCTAACATAAAAAATATTACTCGCGATAGGTTCAAAACCAGCCCGGAAATGGTTGCTGGATTTCACCGTCACTATCTTCTTTTTGGATGGGTCGAGACCCAATGCGGACATACATTCTGGATGAAACGTTTGTGTACGTACTGTGTTCAAAACAATGTCGATGCTACCTGTACTAACCCATACGGCATCACCAATACTAAGCGGTGTTGGTCCAAAATGCTGAGTAACTCCAGATGCAATTCGCCTCACTTTGACCGTAAGGTCGAGCGGATCGCCAGATACTTTTCCTATTTTGCCCCCGATCCTTAAATCCAAAACTGCGCCTTCACCAGCCTCTCGACACATTCGTACTGCAATAGGGTCCCAATAAAGGCAAGAAGCAACATTTTCGATGCCACGCTCAAGAATGCGGTGCAAAATAAACGTTGAATCGCCGGGCGCGCCGCCCCCAGCATTATCGGAAACATCGGCGAGCACCACTGGGCCTTGTTCTATAGCAATGGCACGATCCAACGCATCATCAACTGTCAGATAATCGCCACGCATTTGTTCACGTGCGTCGTATATTTCTCGACCAAAATTTTCAGCGATGCGTGCAGCTTTATCTGGATCATTATCGGTGACAACCAGCATTTTAGCTCCAACATCTGCAACATCACCCCATGGAAAGCCGTGCCCAAACGAAACCGCAAGCACGCCATTCTGTCCTTCCATTTTTTTCATGCGATCGACTATGTCACGCAGTGGAGATTTATGTGGGTGAAAAATGCTGACAAGGCGGCAATCATATGTGGCCATGGTTGGCTGGATTTGGCCTGCTAGTGTACCTTTCACAAGAGAAAAAAGCTGGGACGCGATTTTCTCAATATCGGTGTGTGGGTATTCCTTGTACGTCATGATCATCGACGCATTTGTGGTCATGGCATCTGTGATATGGCAATGGAGATCCAATTCGACAGCGATCGGGGTTGTCGTACCGACAAGCATGCGAATGTGTGAAATCAGATCACCTTCTACGTCGTCATAACCGTCTGCAACACATGCGCCATGAAGTGCGAGCATGACTGCATCGACTGGCATGGCTGCTTTAAGATCGTCGAGAATTGTTTTGCGGAAGTGTTCGTAGACTAAACGTGTGGTTCTTCCACCGGGTTCCGCGACAGCGCATAGACTTTCAACTACGTGCCAGCCACGTTTTTGCGCGGCTTCACGCCAGACGAAAAGCTGTGATGAACAACAGTTCAAAGGCTTCTGGGTCGCGTCTCCGTAAGCAATGAGATTTTCTGAAAATGCTTCAAGGCCTGTTTGCATAGGTGAAAATGTGTTGGTCTCTGTGTCCAGCCCGGCGATGAAAAGCTTCATTCTGGTCTCTCAAATGCAAGAATTGGATTTTCTAATAGTAAAAACATGTTTATCGTCGGAAAGTCAAACTGATTGGATTTGTTGTGTGGTCGCATGCTCTTGGCCATCAGGAGTTTTCTCAAGACCATTCTAGGCACGAATTATGGAATTAAGCTATGACTGACACAATCGTTCTTGGGGCCGGTATGGTCGGTGTTTCTACCGCTCTTGCGTTACAGGAGAGGGGGCACAACGTAGTTCTTGTTGATCGCAGGGAGCCGGGGCAAGAAACGAGTTATGGCAATGCAGGTATCATCCAGACTGAGGCAGTTGAGCCGCACGCGTTCCCGCGTTCGTTGCGTGAAATTCTTTCAATTGCCCTAAAACGCGGCAACGACGTTGATTGGCAACTGCGTGATATGCCACATCTGGCTGGGCCGCTCTGGCGTTACTTTTCATATTCAGCACCTCAATCTTATGCCCAAACGGTTGCGACATATTCGAGGCTGGTTGTGCGAGCGAGCGAAGACCATGCAAGGTTCATAGGGCCCGCTGGTGCAGATGATCTGGTCGTCCGGAAAGGCTGGCGAGTTGTATATCGCACACGCGCAAAATTTGAAGAAGCAGCGGTGAGGGCGGAGCGCCTAAAGCAATTATATGGCATAGCAAATGCAGTACTTGGTAAAAGTGATACAGCTGCGGTTGAGCCGACACTACAATGTGAGCTAGCAGGTGCTGTGCACTGGACGTCCCCATGGACCTGTCGTGATCCGGGAGAGCTGGTTCACCGGTATGCATCGCTTTTCGTTGCACGCGGGGGAACATTTGCAATCGGGGACGCAACAACACTACAGCAGGATACTGGCGGCTGGCGAGTCGTGTCGCAGGAGGGCCCGATATCCGCGCAGAATATTATAGTTGCTCTCGGACCCTGGTCGTCCGAGCTCCTGAAAGTGTTTGGTTACCGCGTGCCTATGGTTTTCAAGCGGGGATATCATCGGCACTTCGCGATTGAACAAGAACCGCAAATTGCGACACTGGACGTGGAAAACGCCACTTTCATTGCACCAATGAATAAGGGGTTACGTATTTTGACCGGTGCGCACATGACCCCACTGGGAACTCCCGCCTCTGCACGGCAAATGCTGCGCGCTGAAGCCGCGGCGCGAGAACTTTTCATGTTTAAGGATCCGATCGAAGATAATCCATGGTTGGGTACGCGGCCTTGCATGCCCGACATGTTGCCGGTCGTAGGACCAAGCAGACACAAAGGTTTATGGTTTCACTTCGGCCACGGCCATCAGGGATTTACGTTAGGGCCAACCACAGCAACTCTTCTGGCTGAACAGTTCGATGCTCAGAATTTGGATCCGCTTATGGCGCGTTTGTTACCGACATCCAGGAGTTGGTTTTAATGAATGGTGATCTGTGACAGGCTCAGCCTCATCAACCCAGCATAGCAGCAAACGGTCCTTAGATTTTATGCTAGCGATGTTGCGATCGAAGCCGGCGAATGCAAATGATATGCGCCCATCAATCGATCTGACGTACTTTTCGCCAATCTCATAATAATCCTTGAGGAATGGCTCGTCCTCAATCGCTCGTTTGATTTCCTCTAGCGAGCTGTCGGCTAGTGAGTTCATGAACTGTCGTGCGCAAAGCAGAATGCCCGATATGTCAGCCTTGTCGTATTTATGCCCCTTCTCGCAATGCCGGGATGTTTTACGAGCAAGCCACGATCTACCAAGCCATAGACAAGGCGATGAACGCCGGACAGTTTCTCCAAAGCCTCATAAAGATCTGGCGCTGCTTCGATTAGCTGGGCATCAGGATTGCTGATGCCGTCAATGTCAAACCGATAAACGCTCGAATCTTCCTTTGCTGCGTCTGGTCCAACAACGGAATGGTTGCAGTGAACAGTCTCGGCAATGCAGCCAACATGTACAATTCGGACGCGGTCAACCGCCCTTGGGAGGGGCAGCGGTACTTTAACGGGTGAAAGCCCGTGAGCAGAAATCGTCAATTCGACACCCATCGGTGCGGCGGAATAGGAGATGTCAGGTGAAACAATGTCAATCAAAGGACGACGCTCAAATTCATTCATCAGTTGATTATGATGGTCAGACAATAAGTTTGCGAGCGCCAATGACAATCCGCTCATTGCCTGAAGGCTCAAATCCATCTTCAACGAGTGTCCCTGATGGTCTTCACAGCTTTCTGACAGTCGATATCTCGATCTGTGTAATCGCCTTCGCGCTTTGGTCCGTTCATGGCTTCCTCCGTTTTGAATGGAGGTAGGGCCCAGGCATTGGATGGCTAGGCCGCGCTGAAAACTACGTGATTCACCAAGTGTTTGGTTGGCATTCCATATTGCATTTCATGTTGCGTGGATTTGCCGGGGGGGGGGTGTAACTCGTTGTAATTACAGAGAATCTATTTGCAACAAGACGCGACATGAAATCTTACACCAGTCATCTGGCGATATGCGGTAAATCATTGATTTTATTGATTGAATTTTTGGAGGCCTCACCCGGAATCGAACCGGGGTGCAAGGATTTGCAGTCCTCTGCGTAACCACTCCGCCATGAGGCCTTCCGAAGAGATCTATCAAATCAGACAGTACTCTCTTGGTCAGTTCCAATATTGATCCAGACACACTTCGTCAAGCCGTTAGCAGCGATTGTTTGCTTTTTCTCCAAGACTTTCCATAAGATGCTTTGAAAGATAATTATTTCTCTGTCTCACGATCGGACGGGGTTTGGGGGCGTGCGAGATTGCCCTTTGAAAATGTATATCCTGTTTCCACGGCACTGTGGCCAAATTTGTCACGCAGACGGTCGATAGCACCTTCAGCCACGGCGCGTTTTGCAGCTTGAGTATCAACGAGGTCGGGTGGATCAGCACGCTCATCCGATGAAAGCTCACTTACTCCGATGCCAAGTAGACGGAATCTGGTTCCATCCAGTTCCTTTTCAAGAAGCTGCAGACCAGTGCGGAAGATCCGGTCGGCCAGTTGCGTCGGATCGGCTAACTGCCGATTACGCGTTCGAAGTTTGAAATCCTGTGTCTTGAGCTTCAGAACCACGGTGCGTCCAGCGATATCACTGGCCTTTAAGCGCTGTGAGACCTTTTCAGACAGTGCGCGCAGCACGGGCACCAAATCACCAGCCTCTGAAAGATCCTTATTGAACGTGGTTTCAGCTGAAACGCTCTTCATATCGTGCTCAGGCTCAACTTGTCGGCTGTCCTGTCCGCGTGAAAGGCGAAACAAACGCTGCCCCATCGTGCCATAAGCCTTCATGAGCGTGCCTTCATCCATCGTCTGAAGTTGTCCAATGGTGCGAATACCGTCACTCTCGAGCTTTGTATTGAATGATCTTCCGACACCCCAGATCATGCTGACCGGTTTGTCACGAAGAAAATCGAGAGCCTCCATTTCACCTATAACGGAGAAACCTCGCGGTTTTTCAAGGTCGGATGCAACCTTCGCGAGATATTTGCAATAGGATAGACCTACGGAAATCGTGATGCCGATTTCCGCTTCAACACGTTTGGCAAAACGAGCAAGCACCATAGCGGCTGGTGCACGGTGAAGTCTCTCTGTGCCACCCAAATCGAGAAATGCTTCGTCTATGGAAATCGGTTCCACTAGTGGTGTCAGTTCGTGCATAAACTGCCGAACTTCACGCCCGACCTTAACGTATTTTTCCATGTTGGGCTTGACAACAACAGCTTGCGGACAGGCTTCAAGCGCTTTGAACATAGGCATCGCAGAACGTACGCCGTGAATGCGCGCAATATAGCAAGCCGTTGAAACCACACCACGTTTTCCACCGCCGATTATCAGCGGCTTGTCACGCAATTCAGGATTGTCTCTCTTCTCTACGGAGGCATAAAATGCATCACAATCCACATGGGCGAGCGATAATTTGTATAACTCGGCATGGCGCAAAAGTCGCGGGCTGCCGCAAGCTCGACAACGGCGCGCTGATTCCAGCTTTTGCAGCGACAAACAATCGCGACAAAAGCCCTGTTCTGAACTGTTTATAACGGGTTGTTCGGACATGGTAGCGTGTGTTTGTATGAACATAAAAGGAACATCGCTTTATAGCACTAAAGCGAGCCAATGCCATCGATACTCTGTCACCCTGTCAGCTGTGCCCTTGACATTGGCAAGGATATCACCAAGTTTAGTGTTATGAATAACCGCTTTGCTTCCATACTCCATCGGGTTCAACCGATCACGGGATAGCAACCCTCGAGGCCTGCCTTGCGCAGAGGGCTCCGGGGGACGGGTTGCCGCTTGGTTTCAAGCGGAATTGTTAGAAGCGCTTTCATTCAAAATTCAAGCAAATGCTCCGGCCGGGATTCGGTTTGGAGAACAATTATCCTTAGACAGCAGTGAGCTATCGTCATGAGCGAAAAGAATCGCAAGAAGCCAAAGATCGTCGTCAGCGATATTGACCATGAGCGCCTGACAATTCTGGCCGGCAACGTCTCCGAAAAGTTGGAGGAGGTGGCCGAGGAGTTGATGCAGGAACTCGATCGCGCAAAAGTCGTGCCGCAGAAAAAGCTGCCTGCAGACGTCGTTCGCATGGGTTCGATGGTAGAGTTTCGCTCAAACGACGGTCATGAACGCAAAGTAACGTTGGTTTATCCCGGCGAGGCAGACATTGCGCAAGGCAAGATTTCTATTTTAACCCCAATCGGTACTGCTCTTATTGGCCTTACTCCGGGCCAGTCCATGTCGTGGATTGCACGTGACGGCAAAGCCCATGAGCTGAGCATTATCAGTGTATCGAATGCTGAAGCCGTAAGCGCTGCATAAACTCTGCAGGGCTGAAGGCGACAAAAGCTCCGCAATGCGGGGCTTTTGTCAAAGATGGTTATTAATGCCCCCCGGTAACAGTGCCATGGCCTTTTCTATAAGGGCAGGATCGCGTCCAGTTTCTTCGCAAAAGCGTATCAAAGTTGGTTCATGCCCGAGAAAGAATTGGAGCACGCCTGCGAGAAAGCCCGGTTCCTGTGCAGCAGAGCGAATAGATGATGCTTCAATTCCGGTGAGTGCGAGAAAACGCGGCAATAGATCCTTGTCTTGAGCCAACCACACAAGCGCTTCTACCGCTAGGTTTTCAGCGTCGGCTCGGCTTAACAGCGTCTTCATATGATCTCTCCAATTAACTCTTTGTTTTAAATGATTTTATGCAGAAAAATTGCTTTCTTCCGTTTTGAGGAAAGCCTTAGACTGTGGCCTTTGTTTAATAGCCCAAAGTCTTAACGACAATGCGGGATTTGGCGAATATTTGCCTTTCGTCAATGAAATGCGCTTAAACTATAGTGGAGCTATATGGGCAGGACAGACAAGGCAACCTTGTTTTACCTCGGGAAAGATTAAGGCCAAGGAATATTCGATGACGAAAAGTGTCATGATCGTCGAGGACAACGAACTCAATATGAAGTTGTTTCGCGATCTTATCGAAGCCAGCGGATATGAAACAATCAGGACACGAAACGGTCTTGAGGCACTTGATCTTGCGCGCGAACATCGTCCCGATCTTATTTTGATGGATATCCAGCTTCCGGAGGTTTCCGGTCTGGAAGTGACCAAGTGGCTTAAAGATGATGAGGAATTGCGGCATATCCCAGTGATTGCGGTGACGGCCTTCGCCATGAAAGGCGATGAAGAACGCATTCGGCAGGGAGGCTGTGAAGCCTATATATCCAAGCCGATCTCGGTGCCACGGTTTATAGAAACCATAAAGTCATACTTGGGTGACGCTTAAACCTTTTCGATTTGGGGAATCTCGCAAGGGTTAGAATTTTGGGGGGCTGGCTGATATGACTGCAAGAATTCTTGTCGTTGATGCTGCAGAATCAAATGCAAAGCTGCTTGAAGCGCTGTTCTTGAGCGAATATTACGAGGTCGTGACCGCTAATAAAGGCGCAGAGGCGATCGAGATTTGCCTGGGCGGGCAGATCGATGTGATTATCCTTGATGTTGTCATGTCGGATATGGACGGCTTTGACGTTTGTCATCGCCTGAAAGTCGACCCGCGCACCTCCAATATTCCGGTTGTGATTCTAACTGCTCTGAATAGTTCTGAAGACAAGATCAAAGGGCTTGAGGCCGGAGCGGATGATTTCCTTTCGAAGCCCGCGCAGGATCGTCAGCTCCTTTCACGGGTGAAAAGCCTTGCGCGTCTTAAAATGGTTTCGGATGAGCTTTTCCAACGCACTGGCACTGTCGCTGACACAGAAGTCGAAGCTCTACTCGTGACCAAATTATCCGGACGCTTTGGCGGCGGAGAGGATGCTGCACGTATCCTGGTGGTGGATGAGAATGAATTGGCAGCAGCACGGCTGCGCCTCATTCTCGGCGAGGACTATTTCGTCGATGTCGCACATGATGCAAATACGGCGCTCATCAAGGCGATTGAGAATGATTACGACAGCATCGTCATTTCGGCAGATTTTACCTATTACGACCCATTGCGCCTATGCTCCCAGATACGCACAATTGAACGCACACGGCTTGTTCCGATCATTCTGATCGTCAATGAAGACGAGGGTGCTTTGGTCGTCCGGGCGCTTGAACTGGGCGTAAACGACTATGTGATGCGTCCGCTTGAGAAGCTGGAGCTTTATGCGCGGTTGCGCACCCAGATCAAGCGCAAATGCTACAATGATTTGTTGCGTCAGAGCTTACACCGCACAATCACAATGGCGGTGACTGACAGCCTCACCGGGCTGCATAATCGGCGTTACCTGGATACGCATATGCCAGTGCTCTTGTCACGTGCTACAGGGCGCGAGAGGCCGCTATCGGTCATCATGATTGACTTCGACCATTTCAAGCAGGTCAATGACAAATACGGGCATGACGGTGGCGACGATGTTCTGCGAGAATTCGCTGCGCGGCTGCGTAAAAAGATACGCGCGATGGATGTCATGTGTCGCTATGGCGGCGAAGAATTTGCTATCGTGCTGCCGGATACTGATTTGACTGCTGCAACGGCGGTAGCAGAGCGCATTCGCGATGCTGTTGCCGAAGCGCCGTTCCTCATCATTGGCGGTAAGCACATGATCAATATGACGATCAGCATCGGTATTGCCGGGCTACGGCTTACGGGCGGAGATACCGCTGAGGCACTTTTTGCACGAACGGATGCAGCACTTTATGAAGCCAAGAAAACTGGCCGGAATTGCATCGTCCTCTCGGCCGCCTGAACACGCCCATCCGCAAATAAAAAAGTCGTCTCGTAAGAGACGACTTTTTGACTCCTACCAGTAATCTGGCGTCGGAAACGAATTACTTGATCTTCGTTTCCTTGAAGTCGACGTGCTTGCGCGCAATCGGGTCGTACTTGGTCTTTGTCATCTTTTCCGTCATCGTGCGGCTGTTCTTCTTCGTTACGTAGAAGAAGCCGGTGTCAGCGGTCGACAAAAGCTTGATCTTGATGGTCGTAGCCTTGGCCATATCGAAATACCTGCTCTTTCATGATTAAACCGCTGCGAGTCTGTCCAATTGGTCAGAAGCGGAAATTCGGCGCGACACTACGGATTAAGGGCGAAAAGTCAACCCCGCTTCTTCCTTTGAACAACTCTTATCGTAGCAAACAGTGCAAAAGCTGCAAAAAAGACGCCCAGAGTCAGCGGAAAGCCCTTGGGCCCCGCCATGTCCATGCCCACGCCGACGGCTTGTGGGCCCGCCAACATGCCGATTGCATAGCAGAAGATAAAGGCGGCATTGGCTGATGCAAGCTCGCGTCCCGTGAGTTCCGAACCAAGATGCGCAAGCCCAACTGTATATAGTCCGGCAACAACGCCGCCCCAGAGGAACAAGATAGCTGCCATGAGATACCAGCTTTCCATCAGGTAAGGCAGGGCAATCATCCCGGCGAGACCCGTGACGGCGCAAAATAGCAGCAGTTTGCGGCGATCCGAAATACGGTCGCTAATGATCCCCAACGGTATCTGCATCAGCACATTGCCAAGGCCGATCATGGTCAGCAGCAAGGCTGCATCGCCTTCGTCATAGCCAACACGGGCGCCAAATACCGGGAATAGGGCGAAGCCACCGGTTTCAACGGCGCCGAATACGAAGACTGCCATCGTTGCCGTCGGTACGGCAAAAATGAACGGCAGAAAGGGAACATGTTCGCCTTCCTCGAAGTCCGGGCTGTCGCGCCATGCGACCACCACCGGAATGATGGCGATCAAGATGATGGCGAAGCCGACATAGAACGGCAAACCGCCCGCGCTACCGATCTTTGAAAAGAGCCAAGGACCGAGCGCAAAACCGAGCGAAAGCGATGTTGCATATATACCGAGCACAAGGCCACGTTTTTCAGGCGGGGCGGAAGCGTTGATCCAGTATTCTGAAAGAACGAAAAGCACCGTTAGCGCAAAATGCAGAACGATTCGCAGAGCAAACCATGCCCAGAGTGGCTGAAAAAAGTGGAAACCCAGAAATGCGACGCTGCCAATCAAGAGCATCAGAACAATTGCCTTGGCCACACCGAGGCGGGCGGCAATGGGCGCTGCGAGCGGTGCTGCAACGATTGAAGCGAGGCCCGCGACTGCAGTATTCGCACCGATAAGGCTGGCTGAGTGGCCGCGGCTTTCCAGCAGAACGCTCAGAAGTGGAATACCAAGCCCGATCGCTGCACCCATCGCGCTGATTGTGGCGATTGCCGCTGCTAAGGAACGCCAATGCATCTGGCCCTGGGTGTTGCCGCCGTCTGGTTCCTGGGGGATGATGTCGGCAGGATAAACTTCTTTATTCATTAGGTCAGATCACTTCGCGAACAAAGCGGCCATGCCGCTCGCTGTATTGCACCACTGGCAGCGTGGCTGGCAGTTCAAGCCGGGTTTCCGTCAGCAGCATTTGCGCTTCTTTCAGAATGGTCTGAGTAATACGGGCGACGTCCAGTTTATCAACGTCATCGACGGCCACCCAATCCAAATCTTGTAGTTCTCCACTGGGAAGAAGTTTCTGGCTTGCCAGTTCCGGCAAGCTGTCACGGAAAGCAATAAAAAAGCGCGTGTCGAAACGGCGTACATTTCCAGGTGGTGTGATTGCACGGGCGAAATAGCGCAGGTCTCCCAGCGCGGGCAGCGCACCGCCTTCCAGAAATGCCAACCAATCCTTGTTTGCAGGATAATTGGCACCGTTTAATGACAAGGCGTTTTCTGACCCGGGACGCGCGAGCCTCAATCCGGTTTCTTCGAATGTTTCGCGAATGGCACAAAGCCCCAGCGCTCTTGCTCGACGTCGCGAAGCCCGCGCCCCCATTCCTGATACTAGCTTCAGCGTGTCATCGGAACTAAGCTCGGAGGCAGCGCCAATGCTGCCATCGATCGGATCAGCTCTCCCGCCTGGGAATACATATTTCCCAGGCATGAACGCAAGTGACGGATGACGTCTGCCCATCAGAATGCGCGGGACGTCTTCCGTGCGGTCAATAAGAAGCAATGATGCAGCATCGCGCGGGCGAAGCGGCAGAGTTGGTGTATGACTTGTGGCGTGTGAAGGGGATTTCACGGGGATGAACCCTGTCAGGTGACGTCGCCGTAATCACCTTCGCCCTGACCGCCGAAACCGTGCATGAACAGCGCCCATTGAAGGCCTATGGTTGCGCCTTTGATTGGCTGCAGCATGAGAAGTGACAGGATGACTGTCATCGGTCCCCAGATAGCCATATGCGCCCAAAGCGACAGGTTCGTGGTTGCTTCAACGCCCATGAAAGCGCCAACGACAATGTGGCCAACAACGAGGATTGTCAAATAGGCTGGAAGGTCGTCTGCACGCTGTGGCGTATAATCTTCACCGCAGACAGAGCAGCTATCGACCGGCTTTACAAAAGCGCGAAACAGCTTGCCTTCGCCGCAATGCGGGCACCGGCACTTAAACCCGCGCCACATTGCCTCACCCAGATCGCGGGTCGGGCGTGCAGTTTTCTGGCTTTCACCGCCGAAAACGTGGATCTGACTATCCGTGGAATTGGCCTCTAGCGTGCTCATCTGCGACCTTTTCTCTTGGAGCGCGAAATGCCCGCTGGCTTTCCTTTGCGCCCGCGCATCCCCTTGCTTGCCTTATGATGTGAACGCGTCGACATCGGCAAGGAGTGCGGTTCCGATACCATCTCAAACCGAAGCGCACCTGCGACAGGGAGCGCTTCCACCAGTTTAACCGTAACATTGTCGCCCAGACGGAAGCCTTTTCCGCTTCTCTCTCCGGCGAGTGCATGGCTTGCTTCGTCATACAGATAGTATTCATCACCCAAAGTTGAAATGGGGACAAGCCCATCTGCGCCATATGTCGCAAGGGATACGAAAAGCCCGGCTTTTGTAACGCCGGTTACGCGACCCTCATATTCATCACCAAGATGGGCTGCGAGGAAATGGGCAATCAGGCGATCAACGGTCTCACGCTCTGCAAGCATCGCACGGCGTTCGGTCGAAGAAATGAGCGCCGCAGTTTCTTCCAGATGCGCTTCTTCATCGGTGGTCAGACCGTCCTTGCCAAGACCTAATGCCTTGATCAGAGCCCGATGCACGATCAGATCGGCGTAACGGCGGATCGGCGAGGTGAAATGCGCATATTTGCGTAAGTGCAAGCCGAAATGGCCGATATTATCCGGGCTGTAGATCGCTTGGCTTTGCGTACGTAGCACCACCTGATTGACCAGATCTTGATGATCTGTTCCATCAACAGCTTCGAGAATACGGTTGAACTGCGCCGGCTTGAGAGCAACGCCTTTGGCAAGGTTAATTTCAAGAGTGCGCAGAAACTCCCGCAACGATTCCTGCTTTGCCAGCGCTGGTTCATCGTGAATGCGGAAAATCAGCGGCTGTCGATGTGCCTCAAGTACTTCGGCTGCGGCCACATTGGCCTGAATCATGAACTCTTCGATGAGCTTATGTGCGTCCAGTCGTTCAGGTACGATGACTTTGTCGACCTTACCATCAGGCCCGAGCAGGATTTTCTTTTCAGGCAAATCCAGCTCAAGTGGTTCTCGTGCATCGCGACCGCGTTTCAGGGCGCCATAAGCGGCCCATAGCGGCTTAAGGATGGTGTCGAGAATAGGCGCAGTTTTCTCATCCGTTGCGCCGTCGATCGCTGCCTGTGCCTGTGCGTAGGCCAGTTTTGCAGCCGAGCGCATCAGAATGCGATGGAATTTGTGAGATTTCTTATGTCCATTGGCATCGAACACCATGCGGACGGCAAGTGCTGGGCGATCTTCCAGTTCACGCAACGAGCAGAGATCATTGGAAATGCGCTCTGGCAGCATAGGTACGACCCGGTCGGGGAAGTAAACTGAGTTGCCACGCTTCAGTGCTTCGCGATCAAGCGCCGAGTTGGGGCGCACATAGGCTGCCACATCGGCGATCGCAACGACGACCACATGACCACCGACATTTTCAGGATCAGTGTCTGGCTCCGCATAAACGGCATCATCGTGATCCTTTGCGTCTGACGGATCGATTGTGAGCAGGGGTAACTCGCGCCAATCTTCACGACCGTCAAGCGTTGCAGGCTTTGCGGCTTCTGCTTCGCGGATCACATCCTCCGGGAAAATATGCGGAATTTCATGCTCGTGGATGGCGATCATCGAAAGGGCTTTTTCACTGTCGATGGATCCCACCACCTGTCGCACCTTGCCGCTCGGCAAGCCATAGCGACGAGACGATGTCAGCTCCACCTCAACCAGATCGCCACTTTCCGCATTGGCAAGCGACTTTGGGTCAAGCTGTACTTCCGGCTGCTTGCGATTGACTGGCTCAAGCCGCCATTCGCCATTGCTGAGCTTGCGCAATACGCCGAGTACCGCGTTGCTGCTCTGATCGACTACCTTGATCACACGGGCGGAATACTCCGGCCCGTCATTATCCTTGTTGCGGAAAATCTTAGCCAGCACCCGATCGCCAACACCGACTGACGGACCATCGGACGACTTGTTGAGGCGGGTTCGGCGGATGGTGACGACTGGTGGCTTGCCGTAGTTTTCTTCGTCCCACTCAGCCGGTCGCGAGATAAGTCCGCCATCATTGTCACGGCCGATAATGTTCAATACGGAAATTGGTGGCAGGGCGCCGGGGCGAGAGAGGCGACGGGCACGCTTTTCAAGCAGGCCCTCGTCACCGAGTTCACGCAGCAGATCCTTGAGGTAGACGCGTGCATCGCCCTTGATATTGAATGCCTTGGCCAAATCGCGCTTGCCTGAGCGGTCCGGGTTCTCTTCAATAAACCTGAGAACCTCGTCACGCGTCGGCAGGAAGGAGGTCGAATCTCCTGACTGTGCAGCTTCTGATTTTGCTTTAGCAGCACGCCGTTCAGTCCGTGCAGACCGTCCGGTATCGGATTTCGGGAAACGGCGTGCCAATTCTTACTCCTCTGCCGCCTTCGCCTTTGCTTTGGAAGGGGCTTTCTTCTTTGCTGCCGGCTTCTTTGCAGCAGCTTTTTTCGGTGTGGCTTTCTTTTCACCATCTGCGGCTTTGGCAGCAGATTTGCGGGCAGGAGCCTTCTTTGTCTTGGTGCTGCCAGCTTTGGCAGTAACGAGTTCCAACGCTTCTTCCAGCGTCACACTGGCCGGGTCCTTGCCCTTTGGCAGCGTGGCATTTACCTTGCCCCAGTTGACGTAAGGACCGTAACGGCCATCACGAACGGTGACTGCGCCACCATCAGGATGGTCACCCAGTGTAGCAAGCGCTGCAGGCGTCGAGCGGCCACGGCCACCCTTCGACTGCTTATCCGCAAGGACAGAAACAGCGCGATTGAGGCCCACCGAGAACACCTCATCAGCGTTTTCGAGATTGGCAAACGTGCCATCGTGGCTCACGTAAGGTCCATAGCGACCAATGCCAGCCGAGATCATCTTGCCGGTTTCAGGATGCTGTCCAACGTCACGCGGCAACGAGAGCAACGCCATTGCTTTTTCGTGATCAAGCGTATCGACCGTCCAGCCTTTTGGCAGGCTTGCACGCTTGGCTTCTTTGCCTTCGCCCCGCTGGATATATGGGCCGAAACGACCGGTTCGCGCGGTGATTTCCTCACCGGTGAACGGATCTTTGCCCAGCTGCTTCGGTTCGTCGGAAGCTGCTGCTTCTCCGTTGCCTTCACCGCCAAGCTGGCGGGTGAATTTGCACTCTGGATAATTTGAACAACCGACAAACGCGCCGTACTTTCCGAGCTTTAGCGAAAGCTGGCCAGTGCCACAGGTTGGGCAGGTGCGCGGGTCGCTACCATCGCCGCGATCAGGGAAAGCAAGCGATGAAAGCTCTTCGTTCAGCGCATCCAGAACGTTGGTAACGCGGAGTTCCTTGATGTCGTCGACAGAACCGGAGAAATCGCGCCAGAAATCACGCAGAACGTCTTTCCAGGAAAGCTTGCCGTCGGAGATTAGGTCGAGCTTTTCTTCGAGGTCCGCTGTGAAATCATATTCAACATAGCGTTTGAAGAAGCTTTCAAGGAACGAAATAACCAGACGGCCCTTCGGCTCCGGCATGAGCTTACGTTTGTCAATGGTGATATATTCACGATCACGAAGCGTTGCGAGTGTCGCCGCATAGGTCGATGGACGACCAATTCCGAGCTCTTCCATCTTCTTGATGAGTGATGCTTCAGAATAACGCGGTGGGGGTTCGGTCGAATGTTGCGTGGCGTCGATCTTTTCGCGCGCAATCGCCTCACCAGAGCGGATTTCAGGCAGCTTTGCACTGTCTTCATCCTCATCTTCTTCTTCGCGGTGGTCCATGTAGGCCGCGAGGAAACCGTCAAACTTCGTTACCGAACCGTTAGCGCGCAGCATTGCCGAACGCGAACCATTGATTGCTTCGATGTCAGCCGTTGTGCGTTCAATGTCGGCAGCCTGCATCTGGCTCGCGATAGCTCGCTTCCAGATCAGCTCGTAAAGACGCGCCTGATCTTCATCGAGATAGCGGCGCACTTCTTTTGGATGGCGCGTGAATTCCGTCGGACGGATCGCTTCGTGCGCTTCCTGAGCGTTCTTGGCTTTGCTCGAATAGTAGCGTGGCTTTTCCGGCACATATTGCGGGCCGAAGCTCTTGCCAATCGCATCGCGGGCGGCTGTGATGGCTTCAGGGGCCATCTGCACACCGTCGGTACGCATATAGGTGATCAGACCGGCGGTTTCGCCGCCAATGTCCACGCCTTCATAAAGGCGCTGCGCCACCTGCATGGTGCGCGACGCCGAAAAACCGAGCTGTCCAGATGCCGCCTGCTGAAGCGTCGATGTGGTGAATGGAGGGCCAGGATTGCGCTTGGTCGGCTTGGCTTCGACAGAAACTGCCTTGAAGCTTGCGCCTTCCAGCATGGTACGGATGGCCGTTGCCTGCTCTTCATTCTTGATGTCGAGCTTGCCGAGCCTCTTGCCGTCAACCGCAGTGAGGCGAGCTGTGAAAGCATCGTTTCGCGGTGTTTTAAACGAAGCGGCGATATTCCAGTATTCTTCACGGATAAAGCGTTCGATCTCGGATTCGCGGTCACAAACGAGACGCAGGGCTACCGACTGGACACGACCTGCCGAACGAGCGCCGGGCAGCTTGCGCCACAAGACAGGTGAAAGCGTAAAGCCAACGAGATAATCGAGTGCTCGACGAGCGAGATAGGCATCGACGAGCGGCTCATCGATATCGCGTGGATTTGCGATAGCGTCGAGAACGGCTTTCTTGGTGATGGCGTTAAAAGCGACACGCTTGACGGTCTTGCCCTTCAAGGCCTTCTTCTGGTTGAGCACTTCGAGTACGTGCCACGAAATGGCTTCCCCTTCGCGATCAGGGTCAGTTGCCAGAAAGAGGCCGTCACTGTCCTTCAACGCTTTGACGATATCCGCCAAGCGCTTGGAAGAGTTACTGTCAACTTCCCACGACATTGCAAAATCTTCATCGGGACGGACAGACCCATCCTTGGCTGGCAGATCTCGCACATGACCAAACGAGGCCAGAACCTTATAGTTCGACCCGAGATATTTGTTGATAGTTTTGGCCTTTGCAGGCGATTCGACGACAACGACGTTCATTACAACAGCCCAGATTCGCGATGTTTACGGGTAAGTTATCCCTGTATCGCGTTCAAATAGTTGCCTTTCACATGAACAGCGGTTCGCGTTTGGTCAAGAGCTAGACCGTAAAAATCGTCAAATACAACTGAAAGAGGCGCGAATAAAAGATAAAACCTGGGGTAGCGTTTGGGCTCGGTATATCCGTCGGGTTTGAACCAGAAGGGTGATTTTCATTTGAAAGAAAGCGGCACGTTTTGCGGGCACAGCTGGTTCAACGAGATACGACACGTCAGGAGACACTGGCTTATATAGAAGAAATGCTAAAAGGATTCGTCAAAATGGCCAGAGGGACAGATAGTCATCTTCTCGACTATCGCATGGACATCGGATTGCAGGAAGCACGCGGCAATCTATACCATTGCGCGTCTAATTGAGTTTAAAATGCTCGTTGCGCGGCAAAAAGGCGACCTGATCGCGGGGAGAGCGTAAAGGCTTCCCGGCAAAATCAAGCTCCAGCAGGATCAGTTGAGCGTTGCTTGCATCAATGCCTATGTGTCTGACAAGCGTATCAAAATCAATTAGAACCAACCCAAGAGCATCGACGCGAATATCGCGTTGCTCATCCGTCGTGATGGCTTGAAGTGGCCCAGGCGCTTCATCGATCTGGGTCAGCAGATCGGGCTGCTCTGCTTCGTTTTTGAACGTATCATGGCTGATCAGAAGGGACAAAGAATCGATAACGTCGTCAGCGCAGGTCACTAATGTTGCGTTTTGTTTCAGAAGTGCATTTGTTTCGTGGGTGCGTGGATCGAGCGGCGATCGAGCAATGCGAACACCGTGCGGTCATTTCACCAGCCATGCGGGCGCTGATGAGTGAACCTGAACGCTTACCACGCGAAAATCCAGCTATGATGCGGTTCGACGTCGAAATTATTGCGAAGCCAACGTCACCCAAGTCGCGCGCTAGGCGCTCTGCAACGCGTGCGCCGACCATTGACGCGTTGCGCGAGCCGACGATGGCGACAGGGGGAGAAAGACACCTGGATTGCTCTTGATAAAGACAAGTGGCGGCGGAGCTTCGCAGTTTTCCAATTGTTGCGGATAGTCCGGCTCGGCCATGCCCAAAAGGCGCGCTCCCATCCGCTCGATGGCTTCCAGTTCGCGTTGGGCTCTTCCAGCGCACGGACTTTGCACCGCTGCCGCGTATGTTGAGGTCAGGTGGTCTTTCTATGGCGCTGGCGGCATAGCCAAAGAATATGATGAGGTCGATGAAAGCGATGGGACCGATGTTTTTCAGTACGAATGAGGCGCAGCCAGTCGAGCCGCTGTCGGTCGGGGAGGCGAATTCCAGAAATTGAATTCGCCCGCTGTTTCAACCTTTTTTGCCTATCTTGCTTTCAGTGCCGCTGAGGAGGCGCGAGATATTGGCGTGATGCTTTATGAAGACGATAATGGTCAGCACAGCGAACAAAGCTGCAATCGCGTGATCACCGCGTGCATAAAGTGCGATTGGCACGATCAGACTGGCAACAAGTGCTGACAGTGAAGAATAGCGGGTGAGAAGTGCCGTGATGATCCATGCCGCGACGAAGACCAAAGCACCTGGCCACGCAAGGCCAATCAGAATGCCAAGATAAGTGGCGACACCCTTGCCGCCTTTGAAGCCGATCCAGACCGGGAAGAGATGGCCGATAAATGCACCGAAACCGGCTGCAATTGCAGCCTCCTGACCAAATTTTGAGGCGATTAATACAGCGGCCGTGCCTTTAAGCGCATCAAGAATGAGCGTTGCCGCCGCGAGCTTTTTGTTTCCGGTGCGCAGAACATTGGTAGCGCCAATGTTGCCGGAACCAATCGAACGTACATCGCCCAGTCCTGCAAACCGCGTCAGGATAAGTCCGAAGGGAATGGAGCCGAGTACATAGCCGAATATCAGCGTGCAGAGTGTCACTAAATTGACCAGACCTGTTTCGGCCATGGAACTCCCCATATGTTCTTTATTCAAATTACTTGAGAAGAAAAGCCGCCCAAAAGCAAGACGGCTTTCTAATAATGTTAAGCCGAATAAACTGTCTTGCCACCAACTATAGTGCGGTTGACGCGACCTTGGAAGCGGGCACCTTCAAAGCAGCTATTCTTTGATCGTGAATGCAAATCGTGCTCACGAACCACCCACGGCTCGTCCAGATCGACAATCGCAAGATCAGCCTTGGCGCCGGGCTTCAGAGTGCCTGCATCCAGTCCGAAGATGCGGGCTGGCGCAGTCGAGAGCACTTCCACCAGACGAAGGAGCGGAATGCTGTCGTTATGATGAAGTCGAAGCGCCGCCGCCAGCAGTGTTTCCAGGCCGATTGCACCAGCTTCTGCATCAGCAAAAGGCAGACGCTTGGTGTCCACGTCCTGTGGATCGTGTGCTGACACGATAATGTCGATTGTGCCGTTCTTGACGGCTTCAACCATTGCCAGACGATCTTCTTCGCTGCGCAGTGGCGGCGATAAACGGAAGAAAGTGCGGAATTCACCAATATCGTTTTCGTTGAGTGACAGATGATTGATCGAAACGCCTGCCGTTACCTTGGTGCCAAGGTCTTTTGAGCGCTTGAGCGCATCGGCTGACATGGCACAGGAAAGCTGTGCTGCGTGATATTTGCTGTGAGTGAGAGCGGCCAAGCGCAGATCACGCTCCAGTGGAATGACTTCCGCTTCGCGTGGACTACCCGAAAGACCCAGCCAGCTTGCGAAGAGGCCTTCATTCATGACCCCATTTGCACCGAGATAGGGATCACGGGTTTCACAGGCAATCACAGCATCAAAGTCGCGCGCATAGGTCAGGGCACGGCGCATCAATTGTGTGTTGGTGAGCGTGTTTCGGCCTTCAGTGAAAGCAACTGCACCTGCATCGCGAAGCAGGCCGATTTCCGTCATTTCCTCGCCATGCAGGCCCTTGGTAATGGCAGCAGCGGGATGCACATTGACGATAGCTGTGTCGCGCGCAGTACGCTTCACAAACTCGACGAGCGCCACGTCGTCAATGACCGGATCGGTATCCGGCATCATTATCATGGAGGTTACGCCGCCAGCTGCTGCGGCCAGACTGGCCGATGCGATGGTTTCGCGGTGTTCAGCCCCGGGCTCACCGATGAAAACGCGGGAATCGACCAGACCTGGCAGAATAGCCATGCCGTTGAGGTCAATGATTTCAGCGCCTTCAGGCGTGCCCTGATTGCGGATATCTGCACCGCTGGCGACGATCTTGTCGTCTTTGATCAGCAGACTTCCGACTTCATCAAGTCCACGAGACGGATCAATGATGCGAGCATTTTCAAAAAGGATAGCACTCATGCGCGTTCTCCTGCGGCTTCTGCGCGACGCGGATCGAGCAGGGCTTCCATAACCGCCATACGCACAGCGACGCCCATTTCCACCTGTTGCTGGATCATGCTCTGCGGGCCGTCCGCAACATCGGATGCAATCTCGACACCCCGATTCATCGGGCCGGGATGCATGACCAGTGCATCAGGTCGGGCAAGCTTCAGCTTTTCCTTATCGAGACCGTAGAAGCGGAAATATTCACGCACAGACGGTACGAAGGAGCCGGCCATGCGCTCACGCTGGAGGCGCAGCATCATTACTACATCAGCGTCTTTCAGGCCTTCTTCCATGGTGTTGTAAACCTCAACACTCATATCAGCGATGCCGGACGGCAGCAGGGTCGAAGGGGCGACGACGCGAACGCGTGCGCCAAGTGCATTTAGAAGCAGAATGTTTGAGCGCGCAACGCGCGAGTGAAGCACATCGCCGCAAATGGCAACGCTCAGGTTTCCGATGTCGCCCTTGGCACGGCGGATGGTCAACGCGTCGAGCAGCGCCTGTGTCGGGTGCTCGTGCGCACCGTCGCCAGCATTGACGACTGCACAGCCGACTTTTTGCGCAAGGAGCGCCGCAGCACCGGCAGAAGCATGGCGTATGACCAGAATATCTGGCTGCATGGCGTTCAGCGTCATCGCGGTGTCGATGAGCGTTTCGCCCTTCTTGACCGAAGAGTTGCCGACCGACATGTTCATCACGTCCGCACCCAGCCGTTTTCCGGCGAGTTCGAACGATGATTGCGTTCGTGTCGATGCTTCAAAGAAGAGGTTGATCTGGGTGCGACCGCGCAGCACGGACTTTTTCTTCTCGGACTGTCTGGAGACAGCCACTTCCTGATCCGCAAGATCGAGAAGACAATTGATGTCCAGGGGCGATAGCCCCTTGATGCCAAGCAGGTGGCGATGAGGGAAAATCGGTGAGACCGTTTGATTTGTCATGGCAAGTCACCCGTATAGAGCCGAGAAAGCTGGACCGCAACCGCCCTTATAATGGCTTTGGCAGATTCACAAAGAAAAACCTGTATTCTTTGGGCATAAAGCGGTGAGCTGTCGGAAAATGTTAGTAAATTACAATGCAAGAACGCATAGAATGTCAGCTCTGCGCGCCTCAAGCGGCTCGCAAGCTGATTTTGAGTTGAACAAAGCCGAACGGATGAGCCTGTGAAAACGCACGAAGTCACCAACCAGACCCCGTCTATGACGGGTACGAATGCATATCTGGGCGATCCGCTTCTGATGCAGATCGCAGCGCGTTTCCCTAAAGAACTACATACTGATCTGGAGAATACCGGGCGTTTCGTCCTGTCAGCGGAAGCGCATGATCTTGCACGTCTCGCCAATACCGAATTGCCAAAGCTGCGCACCCATGATCGTCAGGGGCGCCGCGTCGATCTGGTGGAATATCATCCAGCTTATCATGCGTTGATGCGCCGTTCGATTGCGCAGGGGCTTCATTGTTCGATATGGGAAGCCAATCCAGCTGAAGCTGGACGTCGCCATCAGGCGCGCGCCGCGCGTTTCTACCTGACCGCACAGCTTGAGGTAGGCCATCTCTGTCCCTTGACCATGACGAATGCTTCGCTCGCAGCGGTAATGGCTTCGCCTGATCTTTACAAGGAATGGTCGCCGCAGGTTCTGTCGCGCAAATATGATTCCATGCAAAAGCCCGCCTTGCAGAAGCAGGGCATTACGCTTGGTATGGGCATGACCGAGAAGCAGGGTGGCACGGATGTTCGTGCCAATAGCACCCGCGCAGAACGCAATGAAGACGGGACCTACACAATCAGCGGCCATAAGTGGTTCATGTCTGCGCCTATGTCGGATGCCTTTCTGGTGCTTGCGCAGGCGGAAGAGGGGCTTTCCTGCTTCCTGCTGCCGCGACTGACCAATGAGGCGGCTGGAAACGGATTCTTCTTCCAGCGTTTGAAAGACAAGCTCGGCAACAAGTCCAATGCTTCATCCGAAGTGGAGTTCGACGGGGCTATAGGTCATCTGGTTGGAAATCCTGGCGAAGGCATTAAAACCATCATGGATATGGTCACGCTGACGCGACTTGATTGCGCGGTTGCCTCTGCTGGCCTGATGCGCTCGGGGCTGGCCGAGGCCGTTCACCATGCGCGCCATCGCGAGGTGGGTGGGCAAAAGCTTATTGAACAGCCGCTGATGAACCGCGTTCTTGCCGATATGGCACTGGATGTCGCCGGTGCGACCGCACTTTCTATGCGTCTGGCGCGTGCCTTTGACATGGCTGCAAGTGATCGCGCGGAAGCTGCTTTCGCACGCTGCATGACGCCAGTTGTAAAATACTGGGTCTGCAAAATCGCACCTTCATTGCTTTATGAAGCGATGGAATGCCTCGGTGGCAATGGTTACATTGAGGACGGCAATCTCGCACGCGCCTATCGTGAAGCGCCGGTCAATGCGATCTGGGAAGGTTCGGGCAATGTCATGGCGCTTGATGTAGCGCGCGTGCTCGCTCGCGCGCCGTCGCTGTTTGACGACGTTCTCGACTGGATCAGCGAACAACTGGGCGTACGTGGTCAAGGAACGATCGACGTGTTGCAGGCAGCCTTGCAGCTTACCGAAACCGATCAGGGCGTTGCGCGTCTTCTGACGGAGCAGCTCGCTTATGCTGCTTCTGCTGCCGAATTGCGCAATCTTGGTGCAGACGACGTGGCCGATGCCTTCATCGAAACGCGCCTTGGTGGGCAGTGGCGCTCGACCTATGGCATGCTGGATGCACGCCATAATGCCAACCGGATACTCGATCAGCTTTATCCAACGTCGTAATCGCTGTCGTGGGATTGTGATGAGCGTAGCATGTGCAGGCGATCCAGTGCGCCTTGCAAAATGAAGGAAGCGGCGGCCGAATCGATGCGTTCGGCCCGCTTGCCGCGTGAAACATCCATGCCGATCAGTGCGCGTTCGGCTGCGACCGTCGATAGGCGCTCGTCCCAGAACACGAAGGGCAGATCGGTTAGCGGCTGCATGGTGCGCACGAAAGCCCGTGTTGCCTGAACACGTGGTCCTGCTGAACCGTCCATATTCATCGGCAGGCCAATAATAATGACGCCGACTTTGTCGGCTTCGAGTGCTTTCAGCAGTACCTGTGCATCGATTGTGAATTTGGTGCGTTTGATAACTGGACGGGGATGCGAGAACGACAGGCCCAGATCGGAAACCGCAAGCCCAATAGTTTTGGTGCCGAGATCAAGCCCGGCGATCGTCTGGCCGCGCTGCAGAATTTCCAAAACTTCTTCGATCTCAACGACGGCCATATGTCCTCATAGTATTTTGATCACGCTTCATATTGCCTGATGGAATTGAGCCGTAATATCTGTTTTAAAGCTGAAAATCGAGCCGCAAGGAGAAACACAATGAAAATCACCTGGTTGGGCCATGCAGCCTATCGCATTGAAACGGATAAGTCCGTCATTCTGATTGATCCGTTCATCAATGGAAATCCGGGTGCCAAGGGCATCGATTTCAAGGAAGTCACCAAGGGCACCACGCATATTGCGCTGACCCATGGTCATGGCGATCATATTGGGGACACCGTTGAGATTGCCAAAGAAACCGATGCGACTGTTATCGCAAATCCAGAAATCACCGGTTGGCTAGGGCGCAAAGGTCTGGACAAGTTCAGCATGGGTAATACTGGCGGAACCATTGTCTGCGATGGTTTCAGTGTAACGTTTGTTAATGCACTGCATTCCTCAGCGTTGATGACAGAAGACGGCATCACTCAATCGATGGGTAATCCAAACGGCCTGGTATTCCATTTCGAGAATGCGCCGACACTTTATCACATGGGTGACACGGACATTTTCTCTGATATGGCGCTGATCAATGAACTGCATCAGCCAGAAATCGGCATTGTGCCCGTGGGTGATCGTTTTACCATGGGCGGTGCTGTGGCAGCTCTTGCGTGTCAGCGCTATTTCAACTTCAAAACCGTCCTGCCATGCCATTACGGCTCGTTCCCATTCATTGAAAAGACGGCAGACAAGTTTGTAGCGGCAATGTCCGACCATAAGGAAACGAAGGTGTTGGTGGCTGACGCTGGCACCGTTCACACATTCTAATTTTGGCTAACTACGGAACGAAGCGCAAGAAATGTTGCGCTTCCCCACCCGCACCGTTATAGCCGGTAAAAGAACCTTTTCGGGGTGGCGGTCGGCCGCTCTAAGTTATGAATTTGCGGAGAACAGAATGTCCGTCGATATTTCCACCGTTAAGCGCGTCGCGCATCTTGCGCGCATTGCTGTCAATGAAGACGAAGCAGAGCGCATGACCGGCGAACTTAATGCAATTCTGGGCTTTGTCGAGCAGTTGAACGAAGTCGACATTGAAGGCGTTGAGCCGATGACGTCGGTCACGCCGATGAAGATGCGTTTGCGCGACGATGCAGTGACGGACGGCAATATCGCCAGTGCCATTGTTGCCAATGCGCCTGTGACCGAAGATAATTTCTTCGTCGTGCCAAAGGTCGTGGAGTAAATCGATGGCTATTCGGGTTTCCGTCGAGACCCCATTACAGGATGATGTGCGTGATCTTGTTAGAGCATTGAACACGCATATGCTGCCGCTTTCTCCTATCGAGTTCCAGTTCAAGATGACTGTTGAACAGATGGCGGAGCCGGACACTACGGTTTTCGTCGCGCGCGATGAAGATGGCAAGGCCGTCGGCTGTGGCGCGCTGAAGATGCACGGTAAGCGAGTGGGTGAACTCAAGCGCATGTTCACGCGCCCGGAAGTTCGAGGCAAGCGTATCGGCTCACATCTTGTCGATGCGATTGTCGAGCTGGCAAGAGCCAAGGGCGCTTCGCGCCTGGTCCTTGAAACGGGCACCGGCCCGGGCTTTGATGCTGCCTGGCGGCTTTATGAAAATTCAGGTTTTGAGCGTTGCGGAGTGGTTCTGGATTATCCCGACTCCGAATACAGCGCCTTTTTTGAAAAGCGTCTCGTTGAGGCGTGACTTTACAGGATTTGATGATGAGCGAACTGACCGCACTGACCATTGCCGAAGCGCGCGACAAGCTGAAGGCCAAGGCTTTCACCGCGACCGAACTCACAGAAGCCTATATTGCGGCTATTGAATCCGCCAATGACAAGCTGAATGCCTATGTCGCTGTGACACCAGAAAAAGCGCGCGAAATGGCAAAAGCTTCTGATGCCCGCATTGCCGAAGGTAAGGCGGGTGCACTCGAAGGCATTCCGCTTGGCGTGAAAGACCTGTTTGCGACCAAAGGTGTTCACACGCAGGCCTGCTCACATATTCTCGATGGCTTCAAGCCTGAATATGAATCGACCGTTACAGCCAATCTCTGGTCTGACGGCGCTGTCATGCTGGGCAAGCTTAACATGGACGAATTCGCTATGGGCTCGTCCAATGAGAGCTCCTATTATGGCCCTGTGAAGAACCCGTGGCGTGCGAACGGCTCGGACGTTGATTTGGTGCCGGGCGGCTCGTCGGGTGGTTCTTCGGCAGCTGTTGCTGCACATCTCTGCGCAGGCGCCACGGCAACCGATACGGGCGGCTCGATCCGTCAGCCAGCGGCTTTCACCGGCACTGTCGGTATCAAGCCGACCTATGGTCGTGTTTCGCGCTGGGGCACAGTTGCTTATGCATCCTCGCTTGATCAGGCTGGCCCGATTGCTCGCGATGTGCGGGATGCCGCGATTCTGCTCAAGTCTATGGCATCGCTTGATCTCAAAGATACCACTTCGGTTGATTTGCCAGTGCCGGACTACGAAGCAGCTATCGGCAAGTCGCTGAAGGGCCTCAAGATTGGTATTCCGAGGGAATATCGTATCGATGGTATGCCGGAAGAAATCGAAGCGCTCTGGCAGAAGGGCGTCCAGTATCTCAAAGATGCTGGCGCTGAAATCGTCGATGTTTCGCTGCCGCACACAAAATATGCGCTTGCTGCCTATTACATTGTGGCACCTGCGGAAGCTTCGTCCAATCTCGCACGTTATGATGGCGTACGTTACGGTCTGCGCGTACCAGGCAAGGATATTGCCGATATGTACGAACAGAGCCGTGCTGCAGGTTTTGGCAAGGAAGTGAAGCGCCGTATTCTGACCGGAACCTATGTTCTGTCGGCTGGCTATTACGACGCATATTATCTACGCGCTCAGAAGGTTCGCACGCTGATCAACAAAGACTTTGAAAATGTCTTTGCAAGCGGCGTTCATGCAATCCTGACGCCTGTTACGCCTTCCGCTGCGTTCAGCATTGGCGATAAGGAACTCGCAAACGATCCGGTCAAGATGTATCTCAATGACATCTTCACCATCACGCTTAACATGGCTGGCCTGCCGGGTATCGCGGTTCCTGCTGGCCTCAACGATCAGGGGCTGCCGCTTGGTCTGCAGCTGATCGGTCGCCCGTTTGAAGAAGAAACGCTGTTTCAGGCTGCTGGCGCAATTGAGGAAGCTGCGGGACGCTTTACACCGAAGAAATGGTGGTAAAATCTGAAGTTTCCATTCGCCGGCCAGAAATGACCGGCGAATTTGTTTTTATGGCCGAAATCGCGGTGCGCGCATGGCAAAACACAGCGCGCGACATTGTGCTGAGGGATGAAAGCCGGTCGGAACTCCAAGCCAAATTCCTGCGCGACTTGCGCGGGAATGGCGATGGTGTTTTGTTGGCGGAACGATGCGGCGAAATATACGGTTGGGGCGCTCGTGTCCCGAAATCAAACTACATTTCCGACCTCTGGATTGATCCCGTGTATCACGGTCAGGGCGTAGGCGGGGCATTGCTTGGTGCGCTGATGGTGCAGATTGTGCTTGACGGCTTTGCGGAGGCTGAAATCGGCACCCATGCGGATAATTCACCAGCAATAGGGCTTTATGAAAAGGTAGGGTTCAAGACTTATCACCGCAGCGACGAATGGTCGGAGAGTTTTGGTCGTAAGGTTGAAAAGGTTAGAATGCAGGCAAAGCTTTAGACGAGCATTGCCATTTCAAGCAAAGCTCCTATCCTATTCTGTAGCAATTAGTTTCATGAGGAGGGGCACATGTGGATCATGCTTACGGATGTCAGCGGCGAGAGGGTTGCAGTGAACTTCAATCACGTCCTGTCATACAACGCTTACGGCACTGGAACCCGTATCGTTACGCTCAGCGCAGACCTGACATTTTTCGTTAAAGAGTCGACAGAGGAAATTGAAACCAAGCTTGGCATTGACGTCAAGAACTGAGCTTTTGCCTCAAAAGATTATCCATTTCCTTCACAAGATTGGGGACATGGTGAAATTCGTATCTCTCCCGACCATTCGACAAGCGCACGATAGGGAGAAAAACAAAGTTTAAATATCCAGTTCTTCCACAAAAGCGGCACGATCCTGAATGAACCGGAAGCGGGCTTCCGGCTTTGTACCCATCAGATCATCAACAGTGCTGCGCGTCTCATCTATGTAGTCTTCATCGACATGAACACGAAGAAGCGTACGCTTTTTCGGATCCATCGTCGTTTCTTTCAGCTGCTCGGCGCGCATTTCGCCAAGGCCTTTGAAACGGCCGATTTCGATTTTTCCGCGTCCGGTAAACATTGTGCGAAGCAGCTCGTCCTTGTGTGCGTCGTCACGAGCATAGGCGACTTTGCCACCCTGGCTCAGACGATAAAGCGGTGGGACTGCCAGATACAGATGCCCGTTGCGGATGAGATCTGGCATTTCCTGGTAGAAGAACGTAATGAGCAGCGATGCAATATGCGCGCCGTCCACGTCAGCATCGGTCATCACGATGACCCGGTCATAACGCAAATCTTCTTCACGATAATTTTTTCGCGTGCCACTGCCCAACGCCTGCACTAGATCAGCAATCTGCTGGTTGGCTGTCAGCTTCTCACGACCAGCACTGGCAACATTGAGGATTTTACCGCGTAGGGGCAAGATCGCCTGATTGGAGCGATTACGTGCCTGCTTCGCGGAGCCGCCAGCCGAGTCACCTTCGACGATGAAAAGTTCTGCACCTGCTGCAGCATTCTGAGTGCAGTCCGCAAGCTTGCCCGGAAGGCGCAGTTTACGCGTCGCGCTCTTTCGAACGGTTTCCTTTTCTTGACGGCGACGAAGACGCTCTTCTGCACGGTCTACAACCCAGTCGAGCAAGCGCGATGCTTCCTGCGGTGAAGCTGTAAGCCAGTGATCAAACGGATCGCGAATAACATTTTCCACGATACGCTGCGCTTCGACGGTTGCAAGCTTATCCTTGGTCTGGCCCACAAACTCCGGTTCGCGAATGAAGACCGAGAGCATCGCTGCTGCAGAAATCATCACGTCATCGGTGGTGATAATCGACGCACGCTTGTTATTGGTCAGTTCCGCATAGGCCTTTAGGCCACGCGTTAATGCAATCCGAAGACCTGCTTCATGCGTGCCGCCGTCGCCCGTAGGGATGGTGTTACAGTAGGAATTGACGAAGCCATCCCCCCCGTACCACGATACAGCCCATTCAACAGCGCCATGTCCGCCCTGCTTTTCTGTACGGCCTGAGAAAATCTCGCGCGTCACCTGATGTTCTTTGCCGAGCGAGGCAGAGAGATAATCCTTGAGGCCACCGGGGAAGTGGAAAACAGCCTTTTCCGGCGTTTCCTTCTTTGGGTCGAGAAGCGACGGATCGCAGCTCCAGCGAATCTCTACCCCACCAAACAGATAAGCCTTCGAGCGGGCCATACGGTACAGCCGGTGCGGATCGAATTGCGCGGTTTTGCCGAAGATATCCGGGTCAGGATGAAAGCGGACGCGCGTACCGCGACGGTTATGGACTTCGCCGACATCTTCAAGGCCACCCTGCGGAATGCCGCGCGAAAAGCGCTGGCGATAAAGACGGCGATTGCGCGCGACTTCAACTTCCAGAACATCAGAAAGCGCGTTAACCACCGAAACACCCACGCCGTGCAGGCCGCCAGAGGTTTCATAGGCTTTGCCATCGAATTTACCGCCCGCGTGTAGCTTGGTCATGATGACTTCAAGCGTCGATTTTCCCGGGACTTGCGGGTGTTCATCAACCGGAATACCGCGTCCGTTATCGCTTACCGTTAGGAAACCGTCGGCGTCGAAGCTAACTTCAATGAAATTGGCATGGCCTGCAACAGCTTCGTCCATCGAGTTATCGATGACTTCTGCAAAGAGGTGATGCAGAGCTTTCTCGTCCGTGCCGCCGATATACATACCTGGCCGCAGACGGACGGGCTCTAGCCCTTCCAGAACACGAATAGAGGAGGCGTTGTAATCATCTGCTCCAGATGAAACGGGCGGAGCCTTGGTTGTGACAGCAGCTGATTTCGGTGCGGATGGTGTCGTTGCCGCTTGCGCAATGGATGTCGATGCGGGAGCCTTCTTGGGCTGCTGCTCCATCTGCCGTTCACGGGCATTGTTAACTACTCTGGAAAAGAGATCGTTGCTGTCGTCCATATTGGTGCGAAAAGCTTTCTGTCTAAAACCGAATGAACCGCCCCTACCGAACGGCACGAAATAAGTTAGCTGCGAATCACGTGAATGATGCCACGAGATTAGCCGCAATGCGAACAGAGTTCGCCTTACGTTCCATTTTTGACCCAAGTTATCAAATGGTTTTGCTCGCAGTGAAACCGATTTGCACCAGAAACATGGCGAAAGTCAAACCGGGCGCTTTGCTTGAGCGAATTAAGATGGAAACGGGCAGGCCATTCGCGTAAGCGCAATGGCAGTTGGAAAATTGCGAGTAATGAGATGCAGGGCAGGGTAGTAGGCGGCACAGAAGCCCACGTAAAGGGCATGGCGATCATGGTGCTTTCGGTATTGCTGCTGCCTCTCATGGATGCCATCGGTAAATGGCTTGCCATGATGGATAATATGCCGCCGGCCACTGTCACCTTCATGCGCTTTTTCATTCAGTCAGTGCTGATGTTTTTCGTGCTGATCGTCATGAGTGGTTTCGCGTCCCTACGGACCACTCATCTTGTCGGCAATCTTGTGCGCGGGGCGCTGATGGGCTTTGGAGGAACGTGTTTCTTCACGGCTGTAAAATATATGCCTCTGGCAGACGCTATGGCTGTGTTTTTTGCTGAACCGTTGATCCTGACGCTGCTTTCAGCCGTTTTCCTCAAGGAAAAAGTCGGCTGGCGTCGTTTCAGCGCTGTGGGTATCGGTCTCATTGGCACGATGATCGTTATTCAGCCAAGTTTCGAGATTTTCGGGGCAGTATCCTTGTTGCCTCTCGCAACCGCTGTAACTTTTGCAATTTATCTGATCCTGAACCGAAAGTATGGCACAAAGGAAAGCCCGGTCGTCATGCAGCTTTATGCCGGTATCGGCGGGGCGGCGCTAGCAGGTTTGGCGATGGTATTCGGCACGGGTCTAGGCATTGAAGATTTGAGTTTTGCGCTGCCGCATAGCCTGCAGCCTTGGCTGCTTCTGCTTTTGCTCGGTACAATCGGTACCGTCAGCCATCTCCTCGTGGTGCAGGCATTCAAGCTCGCACCCGCATCCATGCTTGCGCCGTTCCAATATCTGGAAATTGTTAATGCGGTTCTGGTCGGTTTGCTGGTGTTTGGCGATTTTCCGACGCCGTCCAAATGGTTCGGCATCGCGATCATCGTGGGATCAGGCTTCTATGTCTTCATGCGCGAGCGGCGCGTGAAGAGCGCCTGATTATTTTGTCTGGCGAGGTCCGAAGACGTTTTCGAAGGCCGTGCCCAATGCAACATCGACATCGCCCATCGTCACCGGAAGACCTAGATCGACGAGACTTGTCACGCCGTAATCAGTAATCCCGCACGGAACAATGCCGCCAAAATGTTCGAGTTCCGGCTCTACATTGATGGCAATACCATGGAAGCTTACCCACCGGCGCAGACGAATTCCAATAGCGGCAATCTTGTCTTCGCACATGCCGCCACTGGCAAGCAGCGGCTTTTCGGGACGGACAACCCATACACCAACGCGATCTGCACGCCTTTCACCTTTGACATTGAACTGCGCGAGCGTTTCTACAATCCATTGTTCAAGCGCGGTCACAAATGCGCGCACATCTTCACGGCGCCGCTTCAGGTCGAGCATGACATAAGCCACACGCTGGCCGGGACCGTGATAAGTATATTCGCCGCCGCGTCCGGTATTGAACACGGGAAAGCGATCGGGCGTTAGCAGATCTGCTGATTGAGCACTGGTCCCAGCCGTGTAGAGCGATGGGTGCTCGACGAGCCAGACGAGTTCGTTGGCCGCACCTTCACGAATAGCTGCCACGCGCGCCTCCATAAAAGCGAGCGCTTCGTCGTAATCCGTCAAACCGTCCGATATCAGCCAATCAACAGGCGGCGCGTCGACCATGACGGGGAGGAAATGCGTTTCCTTCTCCTGAGAGGTGACTTCGGATTGTTCGGAAAAAAGAGCAGAGCTGTCGTTCATGATGGCAGCATATGGCGTTTTTTATGCTCTGCCGCCAGATGTCAAAATGCCTCTACGCGAAAGCGTGATGTCAGACGATTAGTGGGCTCGCACTTATCCTATGATCAAAGCCTGGAAATACATCGGTTGTGATCGGCGCGAGCACATTTATTCTCAAGCCTGTGGGATCAAAGTCGATGTCGCACCGTGCCTTGAGCTCTTCGGCAAGAACAAGCCGGATAAGTCGCTGGCCAAAGCCGCGTCGCGAAGGTCGCGCGACGGACGGACCATTGGTTTCCAGCCAACGCATCTGGAATTTTTTTTCGCCTTGATCATCGACAATATCCCAGCTGAAATCGACACTACCATGCTCGTTGGACAGGGCACCGTACTTCACCGCATTGGTCGTAAGCTCATAGAGACCGAGAGAAAGCGATACCGTTACCCGGTCACTTACAAAGAGCGAAGGTCCACTCATGCGGATGCGATTGCCAAAAGTTCTGTTGAACGGAGCCAATGCCGTATTAGCGATCTGCATAATGGTTGTGCCACCCCAGTCATCTTGCAGCAGCATGTCATGCGCTTGGGCCAACGCGTGAAGACGCTCGTTGAACAGCTTGCTTGCCTGTTCGGAACTTTCTGCATTACGTAAAGTCTGGTTGGCGATGGATTGGACCATAGCCATGGAATTTTTGAAGCGGTGGGAGATTTCCCTCGTCACTAATGCCTTGTCAGCTTCGGTCTGCTTGCGTTCGGTCACATCCAGCATAACGCCAAGCAATGTCGGATTATCGCCGAGCAGCGCTTTGGCTCGCGTTTCAACCCAGATTGTCTGCCCGGTTCTGTTTACGATCCGATATTCCATGGAATACGGCTCACCAGTTAAAAAAGCAGCCTCCGTCTTTTGAATTACCGACATACGATCCTCAAGCGCGATCAGCTCAAGAATTTGGTCGAAATTTATGTGTTCATCGTCCCTAAAGCCAAAAATCCGGCGGCACTCAACAGAACCGGTTACGCTCCCTGTCTTCAGATCACGGGTCCAATAACCGATATTTGCGGCATTAACGATGTAATCGAGATAGTTCTGATGCCGTTTTGTCTCACTGGAAAGCGAGTCACGCTCTTGCTCCAATTCAACCAGACGTTTTAGCTCGAGCGTGACATCGAGTTGTGTGGAAACGAAATGCTGGATTACACCATCGGAGCTTCTGACTGGTGAAATGTGCAGCCGGTTCCAAAAGGCTTCGCCTGATTTCTTATAGTTTAATATGTCGATATCGATTGAAGTGCCTGCTGAGATTGCCGTTTTTATTGCAATCACATCATCTGGATTGGTTCCAGAACCTTGCAGGAAACGGCAATTTTGGCCGATCACCTGATCTGCCGAATATCCCGTTAACAGCAAAAATGCTTTGTTCGCAAAGACAATCGGATTGTCGGAAAATTGCGGATTGGTGATAAGCATAGGTGTGGGTGTATTTTCTACAGCCGCCAGAAAAGGATCAGCTTCTTTGGAAATCATGTCTGCAGCACAAAATCTGGATGCTTCCAACTCAGTAGACACGGCAAACCCCACCATAAACACACCGTTACGACGCCCATCAGCCACGGGCAAAACTAACTGATAATGTGGACCATGGCGAATAAAATCGCTTTGAGACTTAAGTCGGATTAAAGCCAACATGACATGAGCCTCAACACACGAGATTGCTTTTCCCTAAACCATGCCAATCACTTGTCAGATGTATAGGGCGCTATATATTCCTCATTATCATTCAGCACACGTTCATCTAGCATCGATAATGATGTGTGCAGTTGAACTGGAGAACAAGATGATAAACAACTTAAAGAAAATGATGGTTGGCTTGGTCGGCGCAGCTTTTATGATCGGTGCGATGGCGCCTGTCTCTGCTGCTCCGGTCCTGCCCACCGCTCAGCTTGTTGATGCCAATAATGTCATGCAAGTACGTGATCGTTGGGACCGCCGTGGTCATGGTAATTGGAACGGTCATCGTCCCGGTCGCCCTGGCTGGAATGGGCACCGCCCTGGTCCGCGTCCGGGTTGGAATCATCATCGCCCTCGTCCGGGTTATTGGAATGGTCATCGCGGCTATAACCACTATCGTCATGGCTATCGTCGTCATAATGATGGCTGGTGGTATCCGCTGGCAGCGTTCGGCGCTGGCGCGATCATCGGTGGTGCAATCGCTCAGCCAGCACCTCAGCCGGTTTACCGCGCTAGCAATAGCCATGTTCAGTGGTGCTATAACCGCTACAGATCGTATCGCGCTTCGGACAATACGTTCCAGCCATATAATGGTCCGCGTCAGCAGTGCTATTCGCCATACCGTTAATAGTATCGAAAATTCGGAAATGCAGCCGCCTCAAGAGGGCGGCTGTTTTCATGTGTGGGATCGGTTCTTTCACTGACAGGGCGGTATCGTGCTACTAACCGCCGCGCTGGTCGTATCCCTCGATGTTGTCACCGGTCATTTTATGATGCAGATATTGCTTCAAGCGATTAATCTGTTCCGTGCTCCAACCATTCACATCAGCGACTTCTAACCAAGCATCGACATAATGCTCTGGTGCGTAAACATGACCGTGTCCCAGGGGCGTTGCAGTTGCGAATGCCATATCCAACGTTAGTTGCAGCATTGTCACGACCGGATACCAGCGGAGTTGTGCGGAAACGTCGGGGCCGCGTGGTTCGTTCATCCAGTCCGGCTGACGATAAAAAGAATGGGTGTCAAAGAAGACGACAGCATCGCTGGCATATTGCAGATAAACGATGCGTAGCGGTCCCCAATGGTCACCGTTGCCAGGTGCTTCACCGTCCTGGTTCATAAAGCGAACAAAAGACCCATCTTTGAATACAGGAAGCCATTCAGGTGTCCCAATGTTTCGGTCTCGCGTCATCTGCATCCAATTGCGACTAGGAAAAGGAGGCCCACTCCAGAGAGCGCCATTAATCGGATCTCCCAGCAGTTCGAAGAGCGAAACCGATTTTTCCGAGTTCATGGCTCCAAGGCTCAGACCGTAGAGATACAGACGTGGCCGCTTGTCCTTCGGGAGTGTTTTCCAGTGGTTGTAGACAGTTGTGAACAAAGCACGCGAGGCTTCGGCGCCATATTCCGGCTGAAAAAGAAGTGAAAGCGGGCTGTTTAAATAGGAGTATTGCATGGCGATGCTGGCTACATTGCCATCGTGAAGATATTCGAGACCATCCATAGCCGCGGGATCAACCCAGCCTGTCCCAGTGGGCGTAATAATTACAAGGACTGAACGATCAAATCCATTTTGCCGCTTGAGTTCACCCAAAGCTCGCTCAGCACGCTCTTTGGTTGTGTCAGCCACATTTAGACCTGCATAAACGCGGATAGGGTCGACAGCAGGGCGTCTTGTGAACGATGAGATGTCGGTGCCCGTTGGACCAGACGAAACAAATTCGCGCCCGGCTCGACCAAGCTCATCCCACTGGAGCAGCGAAAGGGGACTTCCCGTTTTGTTTGCCGCCAAAGGCTGGGGTCGGTCCGGCTCGATGAGCGCATCATATTCGCGAAACGAACGATCAAGTACCTTGAAAGTGGATTGGATCAACAGGCCGTTAGCAATTGTCCAGATGAGGATAATTGTTATCGCGACACCAATGACATTTGCTACTCTGCGAGGCACTACACGGTGTATTCGTGCAGAAATAAAGCGGCCAAGTCCGATGAGGCTGCGCGCCAACAGCAGGAGAAACAAAAAGGTGATAACAGCTAGTGCGCAGACACTTGCTGGATAGGCGCTTGGCACCGGTTCCATACCCATCACTGCGCGGACTGAATTTTGCCAGCCCTGCGAAGAGTAAAGCGCAACGATCGCAAATGCCAGACAGATAAGGCTAACGACCAGATTTACTCGGCTGCGCCACCAGTGCCCCGGTTCGGGTAGCTCCAAATAGTGCCAGAGCCAACGCCAAAAAACACCCAAGCCATATCCTGAACCAAATGCGACACCGCACAATATTCCCTGTAGAACGTAGGTTCGTGGGACGAGACTTGGTGTTAGCGCCGCTGCAAACAATAAAGTTCCGAGTGCAAGCCCTATGCCTGATAGGGAGTGCCTGAACTGAAAAAATGCTTTGGCTACTAAGGACATGAAAACCGAATTGCTGGAGTGGGTTATATCCGTGAACCTATAGTAACATGTCAACAATCGGAATCGATTTTTAAAAGCTCGAGTTTTTTGGGCTATTTTGCCATTGGTGATGCGAATCTTTGTCGTCTCGGATGAGCAGGTAAGCGAATTTTTGTTGATACACACGCTTTGTGATCATCAAAAATCGACCGCCTACCCAATATTTCATGGAAATTTGTCCATCGGTGTCGATTTATTGAGTTCATGTTGAAGAAACTTGATTTTATGGTGTTGACCATTTGGAAAGTCGCCCGTATGTTCCGCCGCACTTCCAGGGAAGATTTGGTTCCCTTCTGGGAGCGCGTAGCTCAGCCGGTAGAGCAACTGACTTTTAATCAGTAGGTCCAGGGTTCGAATCCCTGCGCGCTCACCAAGACACTCCTACAATATCAAATGCTTGAGCTTGCTACAGCTTTGCTAGCCATGTTCCGTAAGATTCCATTTTCTACACTGCTTATCACTGTTTTCAGGGCGTAGCGGGGAGTCCACGACACATGGTTTGGCAGATGGCGCATGGGTTAAGCCACCTGATTTGACTCCAAATTTTCCATCCATTTTTTGAGGCTCGATTTGCGGGCAGCAACAGTACCAGCCAGTTTAAGCTAGGGGCCCGGATTGCCTCATACCCAATGATGCTGTCAAAACCACAGACGAGCAATGGCATGAGTTTATCAACAATGGCGTGCATCGCAAAAGTCATTGAATATAGCTCGCCTGTACCGGAGCCGGACCCGTCGTGACTATCATCACAGCCGTCGCACTCTGGGGAACGTACTTCGAAGACCAAAGCTGCCCAGATTGAAGCTGCAATGGATACGCAGGGCCCGCGGTCGCGAAATATCGTCCGTGCAGCTCAGACCTTCCGTTCTGATCACGAGCTTTGGCCGCTGCTTGAACAGTTAGCTACGCAGTTATTAGGTGAGGAAAGAGCGGCGGAATTGCTTGCTCCATAAGAACCCCGGCCCTGAGGTGTTAGGGCCGGGGCTATGCAGGCCATCCAGTCGCGTCGTTAAGGCTTGCCCGCATATTCAAATGCTCATTGCGGAAGCTTCCATAAAAGAATGCAAGCTCCGCCTGTCGCGACAATCGCGCCTAGCACGAGCAAACCTTGATCAGAAATTAAGAACCCAAACAGCGTCATTTTCTGCGACACTCCTGCCATATCATAAAGCCAATCAAAGCAAGTAGGGCAGCCGTCGTGAAGCCGATAAACCAACCCATAGTCGATCCTCCAGCCGAATAAACTCGTATGACGGGAAAAAGTTCACATGTACTGGGGAAAGAAAACCCCGGTAGGCGGACAAGCCCTGGACCGGGGTTACTGACTTTGCATTCAAGCGGGGGCTGTGATGCCGTGAATGACCAATAGCTAGATCAAAAAATCGGGGCGTCAAGAGTTGAGACTTAAAAAGCCCCGGCTCGTGGGTAATCGTTTCGAGCCGGGGCTTATCACTGGTGCAACACGAGCAGGTGCTTCGATACAGTGAATGGTTGGGAAGTAGGGCGCAAAGATTGTGAGACAAGATGCAAAGTAAACCCCGGCGCGTTGCCGGGGCTTTTTAGTCTTGGTGACTACGGGCGGCGAGGATGTTTCCTATGGTACTTAATCTCCTTCCAAGCCAGTGTCGTCGTTACATAGGCGAGAGCAGCTATTATTGCTGCTAGGATTAACAGAAACCAAAGCATGACACGCTCCTATGCCTGAACCCGTCCGCCACCTGGTGTTTTCCCCTTCATCCAAGGAATTGCGACCTCGGGCTCTTCAAGTATACCGCGCTTCTTGGCGAACCCTCGAATGGCGCTTTCTGCTGCTTCAACTGGTTTGATACAGTCGTGAGCATCGCAGCACGCTTTCCAAGCTGTCTCATAAATCAGATCACGGTCGTGTAAGGGGCGCTCATCTAGAAAATCTAAGGCATCTCCGATGCTGCCAATTTCGCGGACGATATAAGGTCCGTCCTTCACGAAAACAGGACTGTCAAACAAACGGTCGCTCATCGAAATCTCCATTTGATCGAACGAGTTTTGTCAGGATGACCGCTTCGATTTAGTCAGTAATTCCGCCCTTTCAAGAGGGTGTTTCCTACAAATTTTTGAGCAAACACTATGGCACGACGCATCAAAGCGGCGGGGCTTTCTCCAATCTAATTACAAGGACAATCAAATGAACAAAGCAACGTTCTTCGCGTATGCGAGGCGCGCGCCTTTTGGCGGCCGTTTGAGCCAGGCTGATGTGAGCGGCACAGAGGCTGTCTTTGCCGAAGCTGAGCGTAAGAATTTGCCGGACGAGCAAATCGCTCACATCCTTGCGATGGTTTTTCATGAAACCGGAGGCAAGGTGCAGCCGGTCGTTAAGTATTTGAATTATTCGTCGGCTGCGCGGATAAGGCAAGTGTGGCCAAAGCGCTTTTCGTCTATTGCAGCAGCCCGGCCATATGTGATTAACCCGCAGACACTTGCCAATAAGGTCTATGGCGGCGGCATGGGCAACGACAGCGTTAACGACGGTTGGACCTATCGCGGACGCGGCTTAAAGCAGATAACAGGTGAGGACAATTACAAGGAGTTCGGTATCGCCGATGCGCCTGAGAAAGCGCTTGAGCCCAGAACGGCAATTTGCTTCCTCTTCGAAGAAATGGTGCTGGGCAAGTTCACCGATCGTAAGCTCACAGATTTTTTCGGCAAAGGGAAAGCTGATCCAGAAGGCGCGCGAACTGTCGTCAAGGGCACCGATAAAGCAATGCTGATCGCCGGCTATTACCGCAACTTCCTCGACAGCCTACTCAAACATCTAGGAATATGAATTGTGGTTCCGGCGGAATTAAATTCAGCCGTCCGTTACAGCAATACCCGGGCGAATACACAGCCAATACCAGGATTACACTGCCAAGAACTTTAGCTTAGCCTTCAATGTCTGCTTAATTGTTCCAATCTGGATCATCATCCGGAGGGTCGTTGTCTATAGGCTAGCATCAATCCCCGTCACTATCTTCCCGAATTGCCACTTGTAACCGCCGTACACGCCGTGCGGCCGATGAGTCGAATTCGGATTAGCATTTGGAGCGTTCCACTCATAAAATTCTTCGCCCATCGTCCGCCGATCTTCGCGACTATATAGCCGCCAAACCAATCAAATGCCTCGCCAACAGCAGTGTTTACCTAGGTGCCAGCGATAAGTGCGCCAACAGGTAAATGCTTCATAGCAATCTCCCCAAGGCTACCCCGCTGGAGATTATGACCCGAATCAAATCTGCAGCTGAATGTCTGCCGCCCTTCAGGCGATCTCATGCTGAAAAGTGCCCTGACAAACTCCCCAGTATGTCAGGGCGGTGATCCGACAAGAAGCTCAATAATTGTCGTCCACCAGTCAGTTATTAGCTCGAATACCAGAGAGAGAACTCCCGGCAAGCGAAGGGCCGACTGGATATTTGCGCGTTGGCTTGGTCCGCGTCGCAAGTGAATCATCTCACACTACATTGAAAACACAATGTCGCTTCCCATCAGATGCTGGCACTTTGCCGGATCTAATTTCAGAATGACAATGTGAACACAACAACGTGCTTCGCCTATGCGAGGCGCGCAGTTTCATTTCTTCGCGAAAGGATGAGTCAAAACAGATGATGTCCGGATGTCTACGAAGCTATTCACGAGAACGCTCTTCTGCCTTTGTTCTTTTGCCTTCCTGACAATTGGCATTGTCTTGTCCGCAGTCTTTATCCTGAAGCGCGCACCTGTTCTTCCTTATGTGGTCCACAGCGCGCCACTGAGGTATGCGATTCTTATCAGCCCAAAGCGTCGCAGACCTTCAGTTTTATCATGAGCTGTGGCCGCTGCTTAAACATTTGGCGACACTGCCATTCTGTGAAGAAAAGCTCCTCAGTTGCCGGTACCATAATGTCGATCAAGCTCTTGCTGAGATAGTTTGTAAATAAGAAGATCTGGTCTGGCCGATTAACTTTGCGCACAAGATGGGGAACCTGAGCACCAAAGTATCGACATGTTTTCCTCAAATCCAAACTCCAGGGCATCGCTATCAATAAAGCTTTACAATTGGCGTCTGTCCGCTACTAGATGGCGAAAAATTATAACAAAAGCAGGGGCAAGGCGTGAAAATTACAGGCATTATGCTGCAGCGCGATGAAATTGACGTTGTCCTTTTTAACGTTTTGCATCACCTAAATACTCTTGGGTTTTCTCGTCTTATCATCGGCGATAATGGATCTACTGACGGCTCAAGAGAGGCACTTCGGCGGCTCGAAAAGCGTGATCCGCGCTTATTGGTTGTTGATATGCCGGGTGAGTTTGCTCAGGCAGATAGGACAAATCTATTATATCAAATTGCTATCGATAATGGTGCGGACTGGGTAGTTCCCTTGGATGCCGACGAATTTCTCTCAGTGAATCGTAACGAATTGAACGATGTCCTGAAGAAAAGCGATGACCCTGCTGTCCACATGCGAATTCGAAATTTCGCTCAAACAAGAAGAGCGGAAAGAATGAGGATGCATAACCTCGCGAGCATGTATTATGCAGTTCCTCCGAGCGCCACCGCCGCAGATGCGATGAATTACGTCCTTGAAGGAAAAATTTCATTTCTTGAGAGCATTTATCCACCAAAGTACATTTGGAGGGCAGATAAAGCGTTGTTGATCGCCAAAGGCAACCATAAAGCAAATATAGACCTTCCCGACGTCAAGTTTTCAATTGACTTAAATCATGCACCTATACGGTCAAAGTCGGCTATTTCAGACAGAATTGTCAGAATTTCCCGCCTTGAGGAGGGGCCGCCTACCCAGTCATGGCATATAAAACGACTAGCTTTCGTAGACATTGAAGAAGAATGGAGACGTAGTTCCGTTTCAAATGGCCATCTGGATGTTAAGGATACCCGACGCCGACTGCAATTTGCCCCATTCTTCCTAAAGGTATTTTTAAAACATGCACTATCAGTGCGTAGTCTAGTAAAATCCGCGTCCTAGCCGGAGCCCAGCTTAAAAAGAAAACTCCGGATAGTTGGGGGCGATCCGGTGCCGCGCTCACCGATCGATCTGGAACTGTTAAAACGCTCGCTGATGATCTTACAGCCTCAGGAAAAGACAATGCATTGCACGAGCTTGCGAGCATTTCCTAGCGTTGCTGTGTGCTGTTTTAACTTGAATGAAATTGACGAATGGGCTCACCAGGGTCTGTGTCGCAATATTCTGCCCGTGCAATGCAGTTTTGAGAGCGCGCTTACTCAACGCCAGCTCCTACGTTCCAACCGCTCCGGTTAGAGGTCTCGGTTAAAGCGGGTGGTGTCGGGTTTTGGAACACCTAGACTGTGTATTATCGTTCCGGACATATAGATAGCCGACTGTGCCGTAAGCCAGTATCCGGCCGAACGCAGGGCCAGTACGAACATCAACGTTTCCAATCAATGTGGCTTTCGCTTCTACTTCCACGTGCCCATCCCAAATGTAGGGAGAGTTCGAGAGAATATTGTTTGATGCTTTCAAATCAGCCTTGATAATTTCGTCGTATTTCGGCAGAGCAGCGATAAATTTCAATCATGGGTTGATGTGTGCAGGCGAAGATGAAGATAATCGGTATTTTGCTTCAGCGAGATGAGATCGATGTCGTATTGTTCAATGTCTTGTATCACCTGAACGTCGTTGGCTTAGACCGACTTATTGTAGGCGACAATGGTTCAACGGACGGTTCAAGGGAGGCACTTCACAAGCTCGAGCGGGTCGATCCACGCCTTATCGTCATCGATATGCCAGGTGAATTCGAACAGGCCTTGAGGGTGAATGAGCTTTATCAACTTGCCATAAGTTTGGGCGCAGATTGGATTTTACCTCTAGATGCCGACGAATTTTTGCCGATGAAAAGATCAAAATTAGCAAATGTTCTGCGTCAGACTGACAGCTTGGCCGTTGAAATGGAGATAAATAACTTCGTCCAAAGGCGCGGTGCTTTGCATAAGCGTCTACGCAACTTAGCCAGCATGCTTTACAGAGCCCCAATTTTGGGTTCGAAATCGGAAGCTATGGCTCTCGTAAACTCTGGTGAAGTCGGATTTGTTGAAGCTGCATATCCCCCTAAATTCCTATGGCGAGCCAATAAGCAGCTTTCGCTTTTGAAAGGAAATCACGGCGCTGACATCTGTCTAGGGAATGTACCCATCTGCATCCCTCTCTACCACGCGCCGTTAAGGTCCAAGGCGTCTATTTTTTCTCGGGTTGCAAGCATTGCTCGACTAGAGAGCGGAACGCCCGACACTGCCTGGCATATTAAACGTTTGATAGACGTCAACGTGGAAGAAGAATGGTGCCGAAATTCGTATAAGCGTGGTCAGGTGGGTACGAATGCCGAGAAACACCGACTAGAGTTCGATCCCTTCTTCCTGAGAGTGTTCTTACGATACTATTTGAAAGTTATCCGACTGGTTCGACAGAATTGATGATTTCTCAGTATTTTAATCTCAATCCGATCAAGCGGATATATGTTACCGATAGGGAGCCCGACAAGACCTCAGGGCCCAAGCTAAACTTGGCACCTTGCGCGTAAGAAGAACCGGATTCTTTGTATGTTCCGCTTGTGTTCTCACTTTGGGCAGCCGTATATGTGGGGTGTGGATAACTGACTAACATACAATCTCACCAGCCGCGTCAGCTCAACACACTTCCGCCAGATGGTAAGTAACGGACTGGAGGCGTCCTCTGGGTGCTGGCATGTGCCTTGCGCAGCCTCTTCTGTGCACCTGACAAGAGGCGCCGTCGCTTTGCAATTGATGAACGCGGCTCACTTCCAACTAAAGAGCGGCGATTTTAGCGAGTTCGTCCAGAATGCATACGCCAGTGGGTCGACAGCAATTGGCACGACGCTCACTGTTAAGGTCCGTCAGCCTATTATTCGCTGATATCGGCGTATACGTGTACGGTTGAAGGCAGCTTCGAGATGTGAAAAGCTTTCCAGTCGCTGGAAATCTTTCAGCTGTTGGAGGTGCCAATATATAACAACACTTTGATATAGTATCAGTATCGAGGCTTGCTAATCGATCCGGTGATTGTTTTGTCGATTGCAAAAGTCACGCGGCTTTCTTTGTCATAAGCTGAGTAAACGGCAAGCATAGCGATCACCATTGGTGCGGCGAGAATGGCACTTCTGATTGCGGTTTCTGCGATTGGAGAGCGAGCTCGTTTTTTCATATTCATTTATTGTAATATTTTGCTTAAAGCTCAGTAAATCGACGTGGTTAATCATCCGTATCCGTCAGAGAAGTTGACACTCTGCAATCAGATTTTCTCAACTTCCAGGGGGGTACCCATCTGGAATGGGTTTAGGAGGCTGGTTTTACCCCACATCATTTTCTAGGATTGCTTCGTATGAACATCCATCCGAAAAATTCCCGACACCGACCGTTACGTCGAGAAGAAGCGGCTGTCAGTTTCACGGTGGCACGCAACAAAGGCTTACGTTTCTTTTTCCGCTTGTATGATTGTGGAGTTGAAGGAATTCGGCAGTGTTGCGTCGCTTTCATACTCACCACAAGAGCATTTGCATCGTTGAGTGTTTGAACTCAAAGGCTTTAAACTTAGATCGGCTAAAGCGGGGTGAACGAGGAATGGTTCTTCATCGTCAACGGGTACTGTTATTAATGGATGCTCAAAGTGAAGGGGCTGAAAGAGAATAATCGATCCATTCCTCGAATTGCTGATATCCATCCCGGTTCCGTTATTCTCCAGGAGTGCTTGCAACAACTCTTTCAGGCTGTCGACCTTACTCGAAGAGTGAGACACAGTTTTGATCGATCGGGAGGTGACAGACTTAAAACAAGAACGCCCGCTGCACTGGGAGGAGGAGTGTGCAGCGGGCGGATCTGGAAAGCGCGGCGATTGGGAGGAGGAGTGCCACGCTTCGAGTTCAGCCTCTGGGAGGAGGAGTGAGGCTGGACAATATAAAAATAAGTCACTGGTACGATGATTACAATGAGCAATGTTGCACACTAGGTATGCGGTGGATGCATAGTGGCTCATTAAAATGGAAAACCGCCCGGCAGCGCCGAAGCGCGCGCAGGCGGCCTTATCCTCCCAGATAACCGTCACTAGCAGTATTGAATTAGTAAATCAACAAGTACCGCCAAGTACATAATCATACTAATTTAGTGAGATTTATCTTTGTTCTTGAAGGTATCATTGGGCGCGGTCGCCCATCTTCATGTGGCCCGTATCGCGCTTTGGGCGGGGGGCTTGGGTTGCGCGATACGGGTGCAGTCCTGCGAACAGGATGCCTACATTAAATAAGTATTATCGTCGAATTCCGAAATGACAGTTTGTTGCAGTTGAAAATGGTTAGTGCCGCAACCAAAAGCTTCCGTGTTGAGAGGACTTGCAAAACGAATGCGCATGGTCCCCCGCTGAACTCAGCGCGCAGTTAAAGTGTAACGTCAATGGTCTTAATCAATAAGCATCATCCGGCAGCTTTGTGCAGCAATGTCGCTAAGGTATCAAAGCGCAGACAATTTAGAGCAGGTTTGTATCATGACGCACTGGCGATTGGCATGCCTGTCTAAAAGTGAGTATTAGACGGTGATTTACTTCTGACGTTGATATCGAGAATGGTTGGGAGCTTCCATCGAGATCTTGCTACACGAGCGGCTAAGAAAAACAGTTGAAGATGCGAGAACAGTGAACTGTTATCACCGACCGCCGGTCAGCAAAAACGCACATCTCCCTGTGCCGATTATTTGAAGTCTATGCGAACAATAGCCTGTTTAGACAATTATAGGCCGATTTCATTGCGATGAATATTTGCACATCGAGGGTACTGATCTGAACTTAGGCCGGTAACAGGAACGGGCATCCTATATTTGCTTTCGCCCATTTATTCCAGACCATTTCAAATCGTCCATGTGGAAATTCCTGACGGTCTTTATAAAACGATGCGTCCGCATAAAGCAGTTTCGTACGCCACAGCTCCATCATAAAATTGAGGAGCATGTGCTTTCGTTTCGCTAAAAAGTCTACAACAGGAACGGTCAAATCGGATTCAGAAAATGTACCTGCTTGATCTGACAGCTCGAAAATCCTGACCCTTACCAGATGTCTCATGACCGGGTCTGGAGTGAAGCGCCACACCGCCCCTCCTGGTTCGTCGAAGAAGGGTTGAGTGTGCTGGTGATTGTCAACCACAGCTTCGCAACACTCAAGGATATTGGTGACTACGCTGGAAAATATATCAGTTACAGTCGACGTGTGAGTTTTCTCCGGCAAGCTCAGCACAATGTTTGACCAGCCATGCTTCCGAATAAGCAAGGAAATCTGAAACTCATCAAAAATCTCGTTCTGTTCAATATTCATCAATACGTTACGCGGTTAATTGCCGTTGTGTTTTGACCAAACCGCGCGTCTCCGATCTAACCGATATATGATCAGACTCGTCTGCTCTTGTCGAGTAATGCGAGCTGGACCAGCTTCGCTTTGCTGTTCTCGGATATACGGGTGATTTGTCTGCTCCATAGTGAGCGGGTTCACGGGAAAGACACCTGAGCCGTAAAGGTCTGAAAATTCATAATCCGGTATATCTGTGCCAACAATCGCGGCAGTCCGGGCAGAGATCAAATTAAAGCTCTGCAAAGTCTATATCAAAGAGTGAAAACCTCTCCATAACGCCATGGAAATTATCGGTACAGCATTTCATTTCGGTGCGCAAAATGTTGGAGGGATGGTCTTGAGATTTCCGCTAAGTTTATTTGATGCGTTAATAGTTTACGTCATTACAACTAATTGATCCCTTCCAGTTGTCGGCGAAGCTTTGCGATACCGCTGAGCGGTTATTTGCTTAAATTGACATGATCTTTCGGGGAATGATCATGCGATTAAAAATAAGATGTTATATCATTATGGCTATTGTGGTCTCAAGCGGCATAAGGGCCTCTGTTCCTCCGGCGGGAGCCGTAAGCTGCAACCTCGTTCCGCTTGAAGGCACAGGCGCTTTGAGTGACCAATCTGCTCCACCTGCCTGGCGCATCAAGCCGGAATTGCGATCGGCAAGGGATTTGCCATTGTTTGCACCTTCAGCGTCACCACAACTCTACCAGTTTGATTGCTCTGACAATCCCAAAGGTAAACCGCAGTCTGGAGTTGCGCCAAAAATTCCCATTCTGCAGTTAGATAAGAAATAGTTCCAAAAAATTTTCTATCGCTTGGCTCTCGTATTTGTCGCAGTGACAATCTCGTCGAGGGATGAGATGAGCGACTATGAGCCTTAAAGCCAGAATAGTCGGCGATAAATTTGAAGCTGCCCTTTGGGTCGCCTCAATTTCGCTCGTTATTCTGATTCAGGCCATCATAACGTCCTACGCTCAGGCCTCGATGGTTGCATGGTCCAACGGCCCGAACGCAATCATCTGCTCAATCCATGAAACCCAGGAAATGAGGGATGAGGCCCCACTTAAGGATCTGGCACGTTCCTGCTGCTCGACGCTTTGTCAGGCTGCATGTGCGATAGGCACAGGCCTTGCTGCGCAAACGCTTTCGCTTTCCTATCAAGCCATCTTCATCCCTGCGAACCATATTATACGGCTTGCTATTCTTGGCCCACCAGATCATCTGGCAAAAACGCATCTTCCCAGAGGCCCCCCTGCATTTTTATCTGATGCATGAATCAAATCCGACGTTACGCAAGCTCGCTCATTCTGACTGAGGCGATGTTGCGAGCCGTCTGGCTGTTTCACATAGGCTGGAGATGCCAATGTTTTCTACTCATCTATCCGCAAATGCTGCACCAGATGAGGTGCTGTCATGACAGATACTGTACTATCGAAGCCCAAATCTCATTCGACCGAGGCAATGCGTGCAACCGGTTCAAGCTTGAAGGCTTTCATTACACGGCTGCACTTTTATGTAGGACTGTTCGTCGGCCCATTCATTCTGATTGCCGCGTTTACAGGCACGCTTTACGTCCTCACACCGCAACTCGAAGATCTGCTTTATAGCGGCCAGTTACGCACATCTTCGATTGGGACTGTGCTGCCGTTGGAGGAACAGGTTAAGGCCGCACGTGATTTTATTGGTGACGAACCGAAGCTTTTCGCTGTTCGTCCATCCACGAGTCCGGGTTGGAACACGCGCGTCATGTTTAATGAGCCGGGCCTAGGTGAATCCGAGAGCCGAGCGATTTTCGTCGATCCGATAACGTTGGCGATCAAAGGCAATCTGATCGTCTATGGAACGAGTGGGATTTTGCCGTTACGTGCGTCAATTGATTATCTTCATCGGAGTCTCATGCTCGGTAATTTGGGGCGCTATTATAGCGAGCTGGCTGCGTCTTGGCTTTGGGTTGCAGCGCTTGGCGGTGTTCTACTGTGGTGGTGGAAGCGCGATTTGCGGCGTAATGCAAAGGCCAAAGAGAACACGCACCTCCGCACTCGCCGTCTGCATGGACAGATAGGTATCTGGATCGCAGTCGGACTGATCTTTCTTTCAGTAACAGGCATGACCTGGTCGCAGCTGGCTGGCGGACGGATCGATGATTTCCGTACCGCTGTTGGATGGATAACACCGTCTGTGTCGGTGTCCCTTGATAAGCTTGGCGTCGCTGCTGATCCAAATGCTGAACATCACGATCATACAAATCATCAAAATCAATATGCGGCACTATCTACGATTGACTATACTGGCCAGCTGGACGCCGTAAATCTTCTGGCAAGACAATCCGGCCTTGAATCGCCGATGCTGGAAATTCGGTTTCCGCGCAACGCCGAGCAGGCATGGCTGGTTCGAGAATATGATCGTTCATGGCCAACGCAGGTAGATACGATTGCAATCGATCCGCGTGATATGCAGGTCATCAGCCGAGCGGATTTTGAAACGTTTCCAATTATCGCAAAGCTTATTCGCTGGGGAATCGATCTACATATGGGCGTCCTGTTTGGCGTCGCCAATCAAGTCGCTATGGCTTTGCTGGGTTTGGGACTTATGGGAGTGATCATCTATGGTTATCGCATCTGGTGGAAGCGCAGGCCGCCTGCCGGTTCCACGCCTCGAACGCTCATCCAGAGCTGGCTCTATCTTCGTATTTCGCAGCGGGTTGTGGTTGTCCTAATTGCGACTGTTATCGGATGGACATTACCGATGATCGGTCTGAGTCTGTTGGTATTTTTGGCTATCGATTTGGTGCGGTGGAAAGTGGCTGCAATTGCCAAAGCATAAATGTTAAAGGCACCGGCTTGGCCGGTGCCTTTTATAAGATTTCAGCTGGCAGGGCGCGGTGGCAAGCCCGCGCGCGCGCGCATCTTGTCAAGCAAAGCCGCTGCAATCGGTTCGTAGTTTTCGTCGAAGTGATGACCGCCCGATAGTTTCATCAGGTCCGCACCTTTGAGCTCTGGTGCGGTGCAGGCGGTATCGTCTTCCTCTTCCCCATAAACGCAGACGATGCGATCAAGCGGAATTGTCGCGATGGCGGGGACGACGTTCTTGTCGCCATCCATTCCGAGCCAACCTTCAATTGAAACCTGGAAAGTGGTCGTGGTTTCGACGCCGAGGAGTCCGATCATTTTTGTGCGATCCTGTAATGCAGGGTCGAGATATTTCCACGCAAAGGGGAATGTATCCGCACCAAAAGAATAACCGAGCACGGCTACTGGCAGCTTGCCGGTTGGGTCGGCTTTATGGATCATAGCCGTTGTATCCCGAGCAATTTCTTCCGGTGTGCGTTCCGACCAGAAATAACGCAGAGAGTCGACGCCGATGACGTGGACGCCATGTGCCTGCAACCACTCGCCAATTGATTTGTCGAGATCGCGCCAACCACCGTCGCCGGAATAAAACACAGCAACCATATCAGCACTGCCGTTTTTTGCAGGCAGGTCGACGATGGGCAAAGCTTCGTTTTTTGCGTCCTGATCGGCCATGGCAACGACGTTATCGACCGCCATTCTCATCCGTGTCGGAAAATCTGCTCCGGATTGCAATACTGCAATCTTCTTCTGACGTGCTTGCACCGGGTTATTTACGGGAGAACCTGTTGGCCCGATAACGAGCGTAGGCGCAGGCATGTTCGCGTCATAGCCATAAGTAAAGCCTCCCTCCGGTGTCTTATTGGCTTCGGCTGCTTCAGTACAGGAGGGCAAACGCGTTTTTGCAGGCGTTGGATCGAGAGAAATTGCCCCTGCGATTGTAGCATCAGGTGAGTCAGATGCTGCAGCGTAAGCAATCGTTGCACCCTGACCGATGCCGGTCACGACGGGATGGAAATAGACATCAAGATCAAGTCCGCGCAGCGCTTCTTTCGCAATCGCTTCAAAATCGGAGTCGAGGTAGTTGCACTCGCCATCTTCTTTGTCGAGCGCGGCGCGCCAAGGGCCAAGCTCCACAGGCAATACAATTATATTACGTTCTAACATCGCATCTAAATAGCTGCGTTCTTTGTCGCCAACGCCACTTTCATCACTCAAGAGAATAGCAATCCCAACCGGATCACCTTTCGGCATATAGACCGGGATGTTGGAAAGCCGTTCGGCGCTCGCATGGATGAGAGGTTTGTCTGCATTGAAGAACTGAGCCCATTGACGGGCAATCTTGCCTGGATGAAGGGCAGCATAGCCGCCAGCGCCAACGATCAGCGCCAGCCCGAGGACAGTCAAAAGAATGCGTCGCTTCTTCATTTGCGAATGAACTCCAGAGGGTTGCCGTTGATCAGTGTAGTAGCGTCGATAAGCGTACGCGGTGTTTCAAGGCCACCGGGACAAACCATGTAGTGTGGCGTCCAGATCGGGTCGAACTTCTCTTTGAAGGCTTTGAGACCGTCAAAGTGATAGAGGTCCGCACCTCGTCGATAAATGAACGACCCGAAACGATTCCAGCGTGACGCGAGCCTGCTGCGGTTTAGTCCAGAGAGTGGCGCCGCGCCCAGATTGAACCATTTATATCCCTGATCCTTGCTATAAATAAGAAGCTTTGCAAAAAGCGCGTCCATTAAAAGCTTATGCACATTGGGCATATAGCGCATCAGGTCGACGGTGATTTCGTATTTCTCAGCGCCGCGCCAGAGATTGGCGAAGGCTACGATTTCACCATCCTTCTTCAATACGGCCACGTCAAAACGCTTGATATAATCATCATCAAAATAGCCCAGAGAGAAACCTTTTTCACTGCCCGATTTATGTTCAAGCCATGCGTCTGAGATTTCGCGCAGGCGTGGGACCAACGTAGGCACGTCCTTAACGTCGACGACTTCAAAGGTCAGTCCGTCCTTCTCAACCTTACGATCGGCATAGCGGAACGGCTGGCGACGAGGACCTTCAAGTGAAAAATTGGTCAAATCGACGCGTGCAACTTCACCAAGCTTCAGAACAACAAGCCCCATATCGAGGAACAACGGCAGGCTTTGTGGACCAACGCCGTAAAACACAGTGCGTAGAGCCATTCTGTCGGCAAGACCGTGGAAAGACCATGCAAGCTCCTTGGCCGCTTCTGCATCGCCAATAGGCTCACCCAGTGCGATCAAGCTGCCGCCAGACTGCGCGTACATGATAAATGCACTGCTGTCAGGTGAGAGCATGAATTGCTTGTCTCCGAGCATAGCAAGTGCCGCATCCGTGTGAGGACAAGCGGCTACGAGTGCGGGTACCGCGGCTGGAATTGAGTAGTCGCGTTTGCGTTTGCGCTGGCTGTGCCGGTTGATAATGGAGTGAAGTCCAACGGCCGCAACCACTGCGAACACCAAAACCGTTGCCCGAAGGAAACGGGGCGCATTGTCGTTCCAGGCAAAATCCCACCAAAGATCGCTGGAATATTCGACATGACGATAAACGAAGAAGCCTAGCCAGGTGGAAACTATAACAGTGGTTCCGACCGATGCTATCCAGCTCCAGCTAAGCTCGAATGGGCCGGATATTGGACGGCGATAGAATGAATCACGGAAGCCCCACAACGCGAAGGCAAACATGCATAGAATAGTTGCTTCTTCCCAGTCGAGACCTTTGGTGAGCGAAAATACAGCACCGAAAAGCAGGAGTGCTAGGGCTGCAATCCAGGCGCGTTCCAGCCGTTTAAACAAACCGCGTGCAACAATAAGTAATGCGACACCGACCAAGCTTGCAGCCAAATGAGATGTTTCTACAAAAAACTCAGGGACAATATCTGAGAGAATTTTGGTTCGATAATGCAGATCTGGCGTGGCTCCCGAAATGAGCAGGATAATGCCGCCCAGAAAAATGATGCTGGCGGACAGGCCCGGAATAAGCGGCTCAACGAGGCGCTTGGCAAGCTTAGCATGTTGTCCAAGTTTTTTTCTGCGACGTAAGATTTCCCAGATCAGAATTCCTACAGTAGCAACGACGAGCGGCATGACCGTGTAAATCAAACGGTATGCTAGAAGCGCAGCTATAGCCTCTGGTTTTCCGCCAATGCCCAAGCCCGCAATAATTGTTGCTTCGAACGCTCCCAGCCCGCCTGGCGCATGACTGGCAATGCCAAGCACGATAGCAATCACATAAACCAATGAGAAAAGTGCAAAACTTGGAACTGCATCTTGTGGCATCAACACGTAAAGCGTTGCGGCAGCTGCGCCGACATCAACGAGACCCGCGAAAATCTGGGTGATTGCGCCTTTCGAATTGGGCAGACGAAGGCTAAGCGCGCCGAGGCGTAGGGTGCGCTGGCCATGCGAAAGCCAATAAACCAGCCACGTGATTCCACCAAGAATCACGATGCCGGCGACAATGTCGATGCGTGCGTCGATGTTAGAAATCCATGGCACATCTTGCGGGTCGATAAGTAAAGCTGCTCCGACCATGATTATGAGAGCAAACCAGATCGCAAACCACGAGGTGCCGACGATTTTGCCAATGTCGGCGAGACTTATGCCCTCGGCCGCATAGATACGATATCGAAGTGCGCCGCCGGTCAGCAGCGAGAAACCGATTGCGTTTGAGATCGCATAGCCTGCTGCACCTGCTACAGCTGCAATTCGGCGCGGAATTTGGTTGGGTGCAATCGTGTCAACGGCAACCACATCGTAAAGTGCTACTGCGGCATAGCTAAGCATTGTAAAGAGTACGGCGAGGCCGATCGTGGACCCCGAAAAACTGTGAAACGCCTCAAGGGTATCTTTTCGAGATGTGTTCTGAAGGAGATTTTCTAGAACATATATCGCCAGCAGGGCAATCGCTATGCCGGCGACGGGAAACAGAAAGTGCTGAAATCGCTTCAGCCACCCAATTAATCTATTTGGTCTAGTGGTAACTGAAGAAGGTTCATCATCAAGTAGGCTCATCGGAGCGTCGTCCAGTTGGAACAATATAAAATCGCGCAGTGATCCCGATTTAGGGCGAACTTATGTTCGAGCGAGATGCCGCATTGAAAATATGCAAAGTAATGCCGAAGTTGGGTTATAAGGCCAGCAAAAGGCTTTCATCGCAAGCAGTTTCAGTGAAGTCGGAAAGTTCGTCATTTTTCCGTACCTTGTTCAAAAACAAATCAATAGAACGATTCATCTGGTTAAGATAAGAAAAGTTCTTTTGTGAAAATGAGGTTTTGGTGCTCAGTGTTTCTTATTTGACAGCTGCTGGTGCAGGTGCGCTGTCGTTTCTTTCGCCCTGTGTTCTGCCGCTTGTGCCGCCTTATCTGTGCTATATGGCTGGTGTAAGTGTTGAAGATTTTCGCGCCGAAAAAGAATCACGGATCGCTGCTGCCCCCTCGCATCGTCGTTCGCTCGCTTTTGCGGCTATCTGTTTTGTACTCGGCTTCACCACCGTATTCGTCGCTCTCGGCGCTGGAGCGTCGTCTATTGGCGCATTCCTGAGGATGTGGCAGCAGGAAATCGCAATGGCGGCGGGTGTCGTCATCATTCTCATGGGCCTGAATTTTCTGGGTGTCTTGCGTTTTTCTTTTCTTTCGCGCGAAGCACGATTTCAGGCGCGTAATGCTCCCGCATCGCCGTTGGGCGCTTACATCATGGGTTTGGCATTTGCCTTTGGCTGGACGCCGTGTATTGGCCCGGTTCTGGGCCCGATTCTCACGCTGGCAGGCGGTAGCAGCACTGTAGGCGAGGGTGCTGCACTACTCGCTGTATATTCGCTGGGACTTGGTATCCCATTTCTGATCGCAGCGCTTTTCTCTGGAGCGTTCATGCGGTTTTTGTCACGCTTCCGTGTGCATCTCGGAAAGGTCGAGAAGGCGATGGGCGCACTTTTGATCATGGCCGGCATTCTGTTTCTGACGGGCGGAATGCAGTCATTCTCATTCTGGCTGCTTGAAACGTTTCCTGCATTGGGCAGACTTGGATAAAGAGCCGTAAGCTTCCATATACGCTTTGATGCTATTGAGCAGAGAAGCCTTCAATCATTTTGGACGATACAATGACAGACCGTACCTGCCTTTCCATCGTGCTTGCCGCTGGCGAAGGCACACGCATGAAGTCACATTTGCCAAAAGTTCTGCATCCGATAGCAGGCCTGCCACTCGTCTCACATGTGGTCAAAGCCGTTCAGGGAACAGGTAAGAGTGACGTTGCGCTGGTCGTCGGACGCGGAGCTGAAGAAGTGCGTGGCGCTGTGGAAAAAGTAACTGATGCGGTTTCAGCTTTTGAGCAGAAAGAACGCCTTGGGACAGCACACGCAGTTCTGGCCGCACGCGAAGCAATTAAGCACGGCTATGACGATTTGCTGATCGTCTTTGGCGATACGCCGCTTATTGAAGCGCATTCATTGCAGGCAGCACGTAACAAGCTTGCAGAAGGCGCAGATGTTGTCGTTATCGGTTTTCGTCCTGCAAGCCCGCATGGCTACGGCCGTCTGCTCGAAGAAGGTGGCAAGCTCACCGCGATCATCGAGGAAAAAGAAGCGAGCGAAGCACAAAAGAAAATCGGCTTCTGCAACGGCGGACTTATGGCCGTTCGCGGTAGCCACGCGCTTGCTCTCCTCGATGCAGTTGATAATAAGAACGCCAAGGGCGAATATTATCTTACCGATATTGTCGGCCTTGCTCATGGCAAGGGCTTGAATGTTGTTGCGATTGAAGTGCCGGTCGATAATGTGATTGGCATCAATAATCGCGCTGAACTCGCTGAAGCTGAAAACATTTGGCAGAACCGCAAGCGTCAGGAAATGATGCTGGCCGGTGTGACACTTATTGCGCCTGAAACCGTCTTTTTCTCGCATGATACGCTGATTGAAGCTGACGTTGTGATTGAGCCAAACGTCTTCTTCGGGCAGGGCGTGCAAGTAGCATCGGGCGCGCTGATCCATGCTTTCTCGCACATAGAAGGTGCGAAAATTGGCGTTAGTGCCGAAATCGGACCGTTTGCGCGTTTGCGTCCGGGTGCTAATCTTGGAGAAAAATCCAAGGTCGGCAATTTCTGCGAAGTGAAGAATGCTCATGTCGGCAAAGGTGCGAAGATCAATCACCTAACGTATATCGGCGATGCAACCGTTGGCGCGTCGAGTAATATTGGAGCTGGCACGATTACCTGCAACTACGACGGCTATAACAAATACAAGACCGTAATCGGCGAAAACGCTTTCATCGGTTCCAATAGCTCGCTTGTTGCGCCACTCTCGATTGGAGATAATGCCTATATCGCATCCGGCAGCACGATCACAGATGATGTGCCCGCAGATGCTCTGGCTTTCGGTCGCGCGCGACAGGAAACCAAAGAAGGTCGGGGAAAGATCCTTCGGGAGAAGTATGCGGCCATCAAAGCGGCTAAAATCTCCTCGAAATAAACGACCAACAGATGAATAGAACGGATGTCCTTTGGGTTGCCGTTCGGCGTTAGAATCTTTAAATCGCAATTAAATGCGTGAATCTCGGATCTGGAGCACCCTATGTGTGGAATTATCGGCATTATCGGCAATGACGAAGTCGCGCCGCGTCTGGTTGATGCGCTGAAGCGGCTTGAATATCGCGGTTATGATTCAGCCGGTATTGCCACACTTTTGGATGGCAAGCTGGATCGCCGTCGCGCGGAAGGCAAACTGGTCAATCTGGAGAAGCGTCTGGCTGGCGAGCCGCTTCCAGGCGTCATTGGCATTGGCCATACGCGTTGGGCTACGCATGGCAAGCCTGTTGAGCGCAACGCGCATCCGCATATTACGTCTCGACTGGCCGTTGTTCATAACGGCATTATCGAAAATTTTGCCGAACTGCGCACGATGCTTGAAACGGAAGGCTACAAGTTCGAGACAGAAACCGATACCGAAGCTGTCGCGCATCTCGTTACGCGCGAACTGGAAAAAGGCAAGTCGCCGGTTGAAGCCGTTCGCGATTGCCTACCCAAGCTACAGGGCGCATTTGCTCTCGCTTTCCTATTTGAAGGCGATGAAGAAACCCTGATTGGTGCGCGTCAGGGACCGCCACTCGCCGTTGGATACGGCGAAGGCGAAATGTTCCTTGGTTCTGACGCTATCGCGCTGTCACCGTTCACGGACACGATTGCCTATCTCGAAGATGGCGACTGGGCTGTTCTGACCCGCAAGGGTGTGACCGTCTATGATGAGAACAATGTAGAGGTTGAACGCGCGATCCAGAAGTCACAGACCGCGAACATGCTGGTCTCTAAGGGCAATCATCGCCACTTTATGCAGAAAGAGATGTTTGAGCAGCCGGAAGTGATTTCGCACACGCTTGCCAACTATCTCGACTTCACCACCGGCAAGGTGCGTCAGGAAGCAGTCAATATTGATTTTAGCAAGATTGATCGTCTGACGATCTCTGCCTGCGGCACGGCTTTCTATGCAGCTTCGGTGGGCAAATACTGGTTCGAGCAAATCGCCCGCCTGCCGGTCGATAGCGATATTGCTTCGGAATTCCGCTACCGCGAAATGCCGCTCTCAAAAGAATCGCTCGCTATGTTCGTTTCACAGTCGGGAGAAACGGCTGATACGCTTGCATCGCTGCGCTATTGCAAGTCTCAGGGCCTGAAAATTGCTTCTGTAGTCAATGTAACGGGTTCGACCATTGCGCGTGAATCGGACGCCGTGTTCCCGACGCTTGCCGGTCCTGAAATCGGTGTTGCATCGACCAAGGCTTTCACTTGTCAGCTTTCGACCATGGCGTCACTGGTGATTGCAGCTGCGAAAGCGCGCGGTGCGATTGACGACAAGCGCGAACAGGAACTTGTGCGTCAGCTTTCGGAAGCTCCACGTTTCATCAATCAGGTTCTCAAGCTTGAAGATCAGATTGCTGCCGTCTGCCATGAACTGGCAAAGGTTAATCATGTACTTTATCTCGGCAGGGGAACATCCTTCCCGCTCGCTATGGAAGGTGCGCTGAAGCTTAAGGAAATTTCCTACATTCACGCAGAAGGCTATGCGGCTGGCGAACTCAAACACGGGCCCATCGCACTCATTGACGAGACCATGCCGGTCATTGTCATTGCACCGTCGGACCGTCTTTACGAGAAGACCGTTTCCAATATGCAAGAAGTGGCAGCACGCGGCGGTCGCATCATTCTGATCACCGACAAAAAGGGTGCTGCTGCGGCGAGCCTTGATACGATGGCGACCATTGTTCTGCCGGATGTGCCTGAGTTTATCACGCCCCTGGTCTATGCTCTGCCGATCCAGATGCTCGCTTATCACACTGCAATTTTGATGGGTACAGATGTCGATCAACCACGTAATCTCGCAAAGTCGGTGACCGTAGAATAGAATAAAAACAGCGTCTTATTGATTTATTTTGATAGATAAATAAAAGGGCCGCAACGATGCGGCCCTTTTTGTTTGCTATCCTGCTCGGAGCAGGCGGATTGCCTCATCGCGACCGAAAAGATAGAGCAGAATACGAAGTGCTTTTCCACGCTCGCTAACAAGATCGGGGTCACAGGTCAGTACATAACGGGCATCCTTGCGGGCGGTTTCAAGCAAGTCTGCGTGTGCCTCAATCGAAGCAAGCCGGAAGCCGGGCGTGCCCGATTGCCTTGTGCCAAGCAACTCGCCTTCACCACGCAGTTTCAGGTCTTCTTCGGCAATGCGAAAACCGTCTTCCGTCTCACGCATCACTTTGAGGCGCGCCTGTCCGATCTCACCAAGCGGGCCTTTATATAGCAGCATACAGGTGGATGGTTTGTCACCACGTCCAACGCGCCCACGCAGCTGGTGCAATTGGGATAGGCCGAAACGTTCAGCATGTTCGATTACAATAATCGTTGCATCCGGTACGTCGACGCCAACCTCGATGACTGTGGTGGCGACTAGCAACCGTGTCTCTCCCTGTTTGAATGCACGCATGGCTTCGTCTTTTTCAGCACCACTCATGCGGCCATGAATGAGACCAATCTTCCCGCCAAAAACAGACTTGAGCGATTCAAAGCGTTCTTCGGCGGAAGTTAGATCAACCACTTCAGATTCCTCCACGAGCGGGCAAATCCAGTAGATTTTTTGTCCTTCGTGAACGGCTTTTCGAATGCGCTCCACAAGCTCGCCCATACGCTCCATTGGCAGAATTGCCGTGGTGATCGGACGGCGTCCAGCGGGTTTTTCAGTGAGCTTTGATACATCCATATCGCCAAATGCGGTCAGTACCAGTGTGCGTGGAATAGGCGTTGCCGTCATCACAAGCATATCCGGGGCGGTGCCCTTCGCCGTCAGCATCAGGCGCTGATGCACGCCGAACCGATGCTGTTCGTCGATGATCACGAAGACGAGATCGTGATACTCGACCTTCTCCTGAAATAGCGCATGGGTACCTATGACTATATCGACTTCCCCGTTTTTCAGGCCCTCAAGCACGACATTACGTTCTTTGCCTTTTTCACGACCCGTAAGAAGGGCGGCTCTCAGCCCGACTTTTTCCGCCAAAGGTGCAATGGTCGCAAAATGCTGTCGTGCCAGTACTTCTGTAGGCGCCATCAGGGCAGACTGACCACCAGATTCCGCAGCATGTGCCATCGATAAAAGGCCAACAACCGTCTTACCTGAGCCGACATCGCCTTGTAGCAGGCGAAGCATACGCTCAGGCGATTTAAGATCGGTGATGATTTCGCGAACCGCCTGATCCTGGCTCCCTGTCAGTTTATAGGGGAGATGGCGCATGATTTCAGCAAGGATGCGGCCATTGCCTTCCAGCGGACGCCCTGAAAGGCGGCGTGTTTTGGCACGCACGAGAGCCAGCGCCAACTGTCCCGCCAGAAACTCGTCATAAGCCAGTCTGCGCCGGGTGATGCTTTCAAGCGCAATATCGCTGGGGTCTTCCGGCAGATGCATCGTGTTGAGTGCGTCTTTGAAAGCGGTGAAACGCTCACGCGCAATCAGCGGCCCGTCAATCCACTCGGGCAGCACCGGCACGCGTGTCAGAGCTTCTTTCATGGCGCGGCCAAGCGTTTTGGAAGAAAGCCCAGCCGTCAGCGGATAGACGGGTTCGACCATGGGCAGATTGGCTGCATCTTCAAGGCTTGCGATATAATCCGGATGTACCATCGAGGCACGCCCGTTGAACCATTCGACCTTGCCAGAAACGATTACAGTTTCGCCTTCGGGCAGCATCTTTTCAAGCCAAGGCAATTGCGCATGAAAGAATGTGAGGATGATTTCGCCAGTATCATCATGCGCAATCACGCGATGTGGGACATTGCCGCGTCCACGCGGTGCTGGCTGATGCTGATCGACCATCACCTCAAGCGTGACAATCGCGCCTTCTTGCGCAAAGGCTACCCCAGGGCGATTGCGCCGGTCGATCACACTGTGAGGCGGCAGCAAGAGAAGCTGGCCAACTTTTGGCTCAGCTCCTGGCACGTCTGTGCCTAAAAGTTTGCCAAGCAAAGCTGCCACTTTTGGGCCAATGCCGGAAAGTGAGCGGACGGAAGCGAAAAACGGATCGAGCACAGACGGACGCATGGCGGGGAGCATTAACTGCTTTGCTTTTCTGTGCAAGCCTTTGAAATGGTTTTGTACTATTTTTGTTCTTATTGAGGAAACAGGTTCCCTCATCGCCAACAGATGCTATATACCGGCAACATATTTATTAATGGAGCGCTTAAACAATGACTGGCAGCACACTTGCGGCAGGGAATCTTGATGTAAGGCGTCGCAAGCTTCTGTTCCGCGCCTGGCATCGCGGTATGCGCGAGATGGATCTGATCCTTGGTCAATATGCCGATCAATATCTTCCAGACTTCACCGATGCACAGTTGGATGAGTTTGAGCAAATTCTTGAGGTGCTCGACCGAGATCTTTTGAAGTGGGTGACAGGCGAAAGCGAAACACCACAGGAATACGATACACCTTTATTCCGAGACATTATCGCTTTCCGCGACCGCATAGAATTCTGAGAATAAATCCCCATGCCCGTATTCAGCAAATTTGGTCTTAAAACCGGCCCAAGCGTTAAAAATGGCAAGCATATCGTTATCGACGGCGTAGCCGATGGTTTCGAGGCTTTTTGTCTTGCGCGTCTGGTCGAAGAGATCGGAGAACGCGGGCCTGTCTTGTATATTGTGCGCGATGGACAGCGCATTGCTGATCTGGAACAGGTGCTGAACTTTGTTTCGCCCGATCTTCCTGTACTGCATCTGCCAGCATGGGACTGTCTGCCATATGATCGTGTGTCGCCGGGGGCTGATGCATCGGCGCGCAGGCTTGCGGCACTCGCTGCCTTGGCATCACTCAAGAAAACGCCGCATCCAGCTGTCATTATCACCACTGCCAACGCCATTCTGCAAAAGCTGCCACCGCAGGCCGCAATCGCCGAGCAGGTGATTTCCGCACGCCCCGGTAATCAGCTCAATATGAATGATCTGAGTGCGCGGCTTGAGCGTAACGGCTTTGAGCGTGTCTCGACTGTGCGTGACATTGGCGAATATGCTGTGCGCGGTGGCATTCTTGATCTGTATGCGCCGGGTTCAGAAGAACCTCTACGTCTTGATTTCTTTGGCGACACACTTGAAACAATACGCGCGTTTGATCCGGCATCGCAGCGCACCACAGGCGCGCGCAAGGAATTCGTGCTTCAGCCTATGAGCGAAATTTCGCTCTCGCCGGATATGATCAGCCGTTTCCGCAAGAATTACGTGGCGATGTTTGGCGCACCACAGCGCGATGATGCGCTTTATCAGGCGATCAGCGAAGGGCGTCGCTTTGCCGGTATGGAACACTGGCTGCCGCTGTTCTATGACAATCTCGAAACCGTATTTGACCATACGGGCGACATGCCGGTGGTGTTCGATCATCTGGTGCATGAAGCGCTGACCGAGCGTCATACGATGGTCGTCGATCATTTTGAGTCGCGTTTGCGACAGTCAGAAGGCAAAGAACCTGGCACCGATGCCGTGCCGTATAAGCCGGTTAAGCCGGAAGCGCTTTATCTGACGCCACGCGAAGTTGAAGCAATTGCAGAAACGAATGGTCTGCGCATTGATCTGACACCGTTCGGCACACCAGAAGTCTCAGGCCGCACGGTTGTTCATGCTGATGTTCATAAAGGTCGCAGTTTTGCGGAAGAGCGCGCTGCGACCGATGTGAACCTGTTTGAAGCGGCGGTGAAATATATCGCCGATCTGCGCGTGGCTGGCAAAAAAGTGCTGGTGGCGGCATGGTCGGAAGGTTCGCTCGACCGCCTCCTGCAGGTGCTGGATGAGCATGGCCTTGAAAAAATCGAAACCGTAGATCGTCTATCAACCGTGAAGGCGCTATCGCGTGACAAGATCACGGCTGCGGTTCTCGCGGTCGAAAGCGGCTTTGACGCAGGTGATCTGGTTGTCGTGGCTGAGCAGGATATTCTAGGCGACCGCCTTATCCGACGTTCCAAGCGCCGGAAGCGCGATCAGGATTTCATTTCGGAAGCCGCTTCGCTTTCGGCTGGCGATATCGTGGTCCACGTCGATCACGGTATTGGTCGCTTCATAGGTCTCAAGACAATCACGGCAGCGGGTGCACCGCATGATTGTCTTGAGATTCACTATGCGGGCGATGATCGGCTGTTCCTGCCAGTTGAAAATATCGAGCTGCTCTCTCGTTTTGGGTCGGAAGGTTCGGAAGCCATTCTTGATAAGCTTGGCGGCGGCGCCTGGCAGATGCGCAAGGCCAAGCTCAAAAAACGCCTGCTTGAGATTGCCGGTCATCTGATCCAGATTGCAGCCGAGCGACAAATGCGTGGCGCACCAGTAATGCAGCCGCCTGAAGGCCTTTACGCGGAATTCGCAGCGCGTTTCCCTTACGATGAAACCGAAGATCAGCTGCGCGCCATTGATGCCATCACGGACGATCTGGGTGCAGGCAAGCCGATGGATCGCCTCATCTGCGGCGACGTTGGCTTCGGCAAAACAGAAGTTGCATTGCGCGCTGCTTTTGTTGCGGCGTTGAGTGGCTTTCAGGTAGCTGTCGTCGTACCGACCACGCTTCTATCACGTCAGCATTTCAAGACTTTTTCGACGCGCTTCCATGGTTTGCCGGTCAATGTCGCTCACGCGTCGCGTCTCGTCGGCACCAAAGAGCTGGCCGCCACCAAGAAGGGCCTTGAAGACGGCACTGTCGATATTGTCGTTGGCACCCATGCGCTCTTGGGTAACTCCATCAAGATCAGAAATCTCGGCCTACTCATCATTGATGAAGAGCAGCATTTTGGCGTGAAGCACAAAGAGCGGCTCAAGGAACTGAAGTCGGATATTCACGTCCTAACCCTTTCCGCAACGCCAATCCCGCGCACATTGCAGCTGGCATTGACGGGCGTGCGTGAGCTTTCGCTTATTACGACGCCGCCAGTCGATCGAATGGCTGTGCGCACCTTCGTATCGCCGTTTGATCCGCTGGTGATCCGTGAAACATTGCTGCGCGAACGCTATCGTGGTGGCCAGAGTTTCTATGTTTGCCCGCGCATTGCCGATCTCACAGAAATCGAGGAATTCCTGAAGGATCATGTGCCGGAACTGAAAGTGGCCGTGGCACATGGCCAGATGGCACCGGGTTTGCTCGACGACATTATGAATGCTTTTTATGACGGGCAGTATGATGTGCTGCTGTCGACGACCATCGTGGAATCGGGCCTCGATATTCCGACGGCCAATACGATGATCGTGCATCGTGCCGATATGTTCGGTCTGGCACAGCTTTATCAGTTGCGTGGGCGTGTTGGCCGCTCCAAGCAGCGTGCTTTCGCGCTATTCACACTGCCTGCCGGTCGCACACTGACGCAGACAGCCGAACGCCGCCTCAAGGTCCTACAATCGCTTGACACACTTGGTGCGGGCTTCCAGCTTGCAAGTCATGACATGGATATTCGCGGGGCAGGCAATCTGCTTGGTGAAGAACAATCCGGTCATATCAAGGAAGTGGGCTTCGAGCTTTATCAGCAGATGTTGGAAGAAGCAGTTGCAACCCTCAAGGGCACCATTGAGGTCGAAGATAGTCAGTGGTCGCCGCAGATTGCAATCGGTACGGCTGTGATGATTCCAGAAGCCTATGTGCCGGATCTGCAATTGCGCCTTGGGCTGTATCGTCGTCTTGCAGACCTTGAAGAACCGCAGGAAATCGATGCATTCGGCGCAGAGCTGATCGATCGTTTCGGACCAATGCCGGAAGAAGTGCAGCATCTGCTCAAGATTGTTTACATTAAGGCCCTCTGCCGCCGTGCCAATGTCGAAAAGCTCGATGCTGGTCCGAAGGGCGTGGTTATCCAGTTCCGCAATGCAACTTTCAACAATCCGGTAGGGCTGGTGAAGATGATCGGTGAGCAGGGTTCCATGGCCAAGATCAGACCAGACCAGAGCATCGTTTTCATTCGCGACTGGGCAACGCCCGAAAAGCGTCTTAATGGCTCGGCTGTCATTATGACTCAACTGGCCAAGATTTCTACTGGAAGCTAAACAGTAATCCATTAAACACTGAGGGTTCCGAGCCATCCCCAGGCTCTGAAGTTTAAAACGGAGAGAACTTTGATGCTAAAGAATGCTTTGCACGTTTCCTGCGCTGCGGCTGCGCTCCTATTCATTTGTCAATCGGCGTTTGCTCTGACCACACCCAATTGCAAGGTTGAGGAGATTGAGCACTTCGTTAAGAGGTTCAGCCACGAAATTGCGATTCAGGAAGCTTCTACGGCACAGACAGTCATCTTTGAGAGCTTGGATATGGAAGCTGACCCGGAGCCAAAGAAGGTCAGCAAGGAAGTTCCGCTTGCTGATGTTGAATGGCCGGTGATGCCGGACGTGGCAACTTTGGCTGGAAGAAAAACACAGGCTGAGTATAAAGACGGTGAAAACGGCAATAAGGTTGTCGTGATCAAAGGCACCGACAATGGCGAATATATGGAGTTTGAATTTGCCAAGCAGCCGTGCTGGACTCTGGTTCGAGTATCCGACGAAAGCATGTAAACATTTACTTGATATTTAAAGAAAAAGCCCACGCATTCGAGTGAACGAGCGGGCTTTTTTCGTTTCTTATTCGAATATCAGCGGTCTTCGGAAATGCCTGGCTCAAAGCCTTCCGCTGTTTGCTGAATAGCGTCAGCTAGAGCGGAGGCTGATTGCGCACCCATGACGGCATATTTCTGGTCGATGATGAAACACGGAACGCCGCGCACGCCGATGCGGTTTGCAGTGTCGATTTCTTCGCGGATTGTCTCTTTATCGGCCTCGCTTTGCAGAAGGCGGGCAACGATAGGCGCTTCCATACCTACGCTTGCTGCCGCATCAACCAGCACTTCATGATCACCAATATCCTGTCCCTGCTCGAAATAGAGCGAAAACAGTCTGCCAACCAACTTGTCCTGAAGGCCGGGGCCGGCCTGTGCAGCCCAATGGATCAGACGGTGCGCATCGAGTGTATTGGGCGCGCGCGTAATGGCTTCAAAATCGAAAACGATATCGTTTTCTTCGCCAAGCTCTGTTAGTTGCTTGTGAATATCGTCAATTTTCGAGCCCGTACCGAATTTTTCGCGCATATAGGTCTGACGATCCTTGCCTTGAGCAGGTAGAGAAGGATCGAGCTGATAAGGACGCCAGCGAACTTCCGCGTCGACCTCCGGCGTTAATTCGAGTGCCTGTTCAAGCCGTTTGCGGCCGACAAAGCACCATGGACAAACGACATCAGACACAACGTCGATGGTAATTTTTCTTTTGGTCATAAGGTGCTCCGTCCGTTCGCCAAGCAGGAGACCTATCCTCCCACTTGCTTATCTTTATAGATCAAAAATGTTGGGTGAATTACGACGTGACCAACTCAGTCTACTTGCTCGCCTGCCACCAGGATGGCAACTGATAGCCGTAAAGCGATGTTTTCTCGGGATGTCCGATCCGATCCCATCGTGCTACCCACTGATACGGCAGGTAATAGAGCGGGATGTAATAATCACCGGAGATGAGAATGCGGTCGAGAGCACGCACTGCACTCACAAAATCATCGCGCTCCCGCGCTGCAAGCATAGCTTCGATCATCGCATCGACTGCTGGATCGGCAACACCGGGATAGTTGAAGCTGCCTTGTGCATCGCGAGATGCAGAACCCCAACGCATCCATTGCTCATTGCCTGGTGATAACGAGCCAGTGAGGGCTCCGAGGATCATGTCGTAGTCGAAAGTCTGCAAACGTTGCTGATACTGTGCGTCATCAGCGGTGCGAATTTCGGCATCGATTCCCAGGCGGGCGAGGTTGCGCTTATAGGCGAGCGCTACCTTTTCCTCGTCGGCCGAACGCGTCATGATTTCAAACTGGAATTGCTTGCCAGATGGATCAATCGCCTTGCCATGCTCAAACGAGAAGCCGGCATCCGTGAGCAATTCATAAGCTTCCTTGGCCGGGCCGCGATCATGGCCGGTGCCATCGGTGGTCGATGGATGCCATGTACCTTCCAGCACATCCTTGCGAACAGCATGAGGGAAAGCTGCGAGAAGCTCCCGCTCGCGCGCATCGGCAGCTTTGCCTACCGACGACAGGTCCGAGCCTTCCCAGAAGCTCTGGAGACGTTTATATTGACCCGCAAAAAGATTGCGATTGGCCCATTCGAAATCGAACAGAAGCCCGAGTGCTTGTCTGACACGACGATCTTCGAATACCGGACGGCGTGTGTTGAAGACGAAGCCAAGCATATTTGCTGGCGTTCCTTTCTCGAAGTTTTCTTTAACGACTTTGCCCTCCTTGACCGCAGGGAAGTCGTATGACTTTTCCCAGCGCGTCGGGTTGGCATCGATGAATACGTCGAGAATGCCTTTCTTGAAGGATTCAAACAGCGATGTCTCGTTGCGATAATACTCAATCGAGATCGTGTCGAAGTTATTCAGCCCGTGCTGAACTGGCAGGCCGTTGCCCCAATAGTCCGGATTGCGCTTATAAGTGATGCGCTGACCGGGCTGCACGCCAGAGATGGTGTAAGGGCCGCTACCCACTGGAGGCTTGAGTGTCGAGTTTCCAAATGTCGCCGGATCAATAGCGTGCTTGGGCAGCACCGGCATCGTTCCAGCAATCAGCATCGGAAACTCGCGATCCGATTTGTCATTGAAAACAAAGCGCACGGAGCGCTCGCCGGTCTTTTCGATTTTCTCGATCCGGCTCATGCGGTTATTGTACGGCGGACGGCCTTTTTCGGTAAGGATGTCATAGGTGAATAAGATGTCGTCAACTGTGACCGGCTTACCGTCCGACCATTTTGCTTTTGGATTAAGCGTGAATTCGACCCATTTTCGTTCTGGGTCGATTGCTACCTTCTCAGCAAGCAAGCCGTAAAGCGTGAAAGGTTCATCGCGCGAACGCTGCATCAGCGTTTCATAGACCAAGTTCCCAAAATCGGCGTCGCTAAAAAGCGCCCGCGCGGTTGTACGCATACTTTTAAGAACGAAGGGATTGAGGCTGTCGAATGTGCCGACGACGCCCATACGCAGCGTGCCGCCTTTTGGGGCGTTGGGATTGGAATAAGGAAAACTGTTGAAATCAGCATGCAGTGCCACGTCACCATGCATCGAAAGTGCATAATCTGGTGCGGCACGATTTTCGGCACTCGCTGGAGCGATGCTGGCACAAATGCCGATAAGGCTGGCTAAAGCTGTGCTGCGGAAAATAGCAAACAATCCAGTCAACTTTCTCGGTTCCCGTTCAACTTAATAGGTTCGTTGTAAATAAGTGTGAAATCTTAGTATCGATTCGTGTGGCGAAATTAGCATGAACCTTGAGTTTTTGCGGATTAACAGCGTGTCTGACGCGCGACAGTGTAGATTAAAACAGAAAATATGTCGTATTTTGCTGGTTGAATGGCTTCGACCATCTGGATTCATATCAGAAGTCGTTGTAACACGACGCCCGGAATGGGATGTTAATTCCCGAAGGTCACGCTGTTGCCGCATTTTCTAATCAGTGACGGTCTATCGCTGACTCAACCAGAGACGGAAGATCATAGCGTTGAAAGGAACCTGTTGATCATGACCAGCACGAAGACAATCGCTGCCGCATCCGCATTTGCTGGCGCGTTCGCCCTGCTTGCCTCCGCGACGATGCCTGCAGCTGCACAGCAGCCGCCTCAGGGTTGGTTCAAGGTTTGCTCGAAGCAGGAAGACAATGACATCTGCAATACGCAGAACATTATCACTGCAGACTCCGGCCAGTTGCTGACCGCTGTTAACCTCATCGAGATCAAGGGCAAGATCAATCGTAAGATCTTTCAGGTTACCGTGCCAATCGGCCGCCTGATCCCTGCTGGCGTTGGTCTTCAGATCGACAACAACAAGCCGACCAAGCTCGAATACGGCATTTGCTTTCCGGATCGCTGCATCGCGGAAGCTCCGCTTTCTGAGGACCTGATCAATGCTCTCAAAAAGGGCAGCAAGGTAACGCTTACCTCGGTCAACTATCAGAACAAGCAGAACCCTATTCCAGTTGCTCTGACCGGCTTCTCGGCAGCCCTTACCGGCCCGGGGCTTAAGCAGTCTGAACTCGAAGAACGCCAGAAGGAACTTCAGGACGCTGTAGCAAAGCGCCAGAAGGAATTCGAAGAAAAGATGAAGGCTGAACAGGCCAAGGCAAAGGGCGCGGCTAACTAAGCTGCTCTGCTGCTATGAATCGAGAAGGGCGCTTTTTAGCGCCCTTTTTGTTTGTCCATTTAATTAAGTAATCCGTGTAAATGCCAGATTTTGCTTAATTGGCGTGCAGTTTTACACGATACGACCCGTTATCAAGCCTGTCGAACATTTCACTGATCTGCGGATGACGCAGCGGCTCATCGCTGAGGTCCGGCACGAGGTTCTGCTCGGAGACATAGGCCACATATTCGGACTCGGAGTTTTCTGCCAGCAAATGATAAAACGGTTGATCGCGGCGCGGCCGAGCCTCTTCAGGGATAGAATCATACCATTCCTCAGTGTTCGCAAATTCCGGATCAACGTCAAAAATGATCCCGCGGAAAGGAAACAGCCGATGCTTGACCACCTGTCCGATCTGAAACTTAGCGTGCTTTATCTGTGCCATACCCATACGACATATGTAGTTCACCGCGCGCTGAATTAAAGCTGCGGGAGGTTTCAGGTTCGGTTATTGAGGCGATTTATTATTTTGTCGCACTTTTCCCGCGATCACGGAGGTTCGGAAGCCTTGGTAAGAGCTGAGAAAAACCGCTACCGGGACGCAAGCCTTCACGCATGAAGAAAGCGCGGAGTGGCGCAAAAGAGCGCAGCATTTCCAGACCAACGCCGCGTGCAATCTGTGCTGGCAGCATGGGTGAGAGCAGAGAACGGTTGAGTGCATCCACAGAGCCGGTGCGGGCTAGAATATCAGGACGACGACCACGGTCATAAGCGTAGATCACACGGTCCGAACCGGGGTCAGATGGATCGCTTGCAATGGCCCTGATCAGTGTTTCGACATCGCGTGTACCGAGATTAAGCCCTTGCGCGCCAATTGGAGGGAATACATGTGCTGCTTCGCCGATCAGGATGGTGCGCTTTGATGCAAATGAAAGAGGTACCATTCCGGATAGCGGCCACGCCTGCGGACGGATATCAATAGTCACCTTGCCAAGCATGGATTGCATCATGTTTTCAATACGCTGACCAAGGGCTGCGTCATCGAGTGTGAGCAGCATTTCGGCGCGATCCGGATTAACCACCCAGACGAGGCTCGAACGTTTTCCCTTGAGCGGAACCTGTGTGAATGGGCCTTCTTCGGTATGGAATTCAGTTGAGATATTCTCATGCTCTACTTCATGCGCGAAAGAAAGCACCACTGCGGTCTGCGGATAGCTCCAGCGGCGTGTGCGAATACCAGCGGCGTCCCGGGCAGCGGAATTGCGTCCATCAGCCGCCACGACCAGACGCGTATGCAGTGTATTACCACCTGCAAGTGTGATGGTGACGTGATCGCCATTGTTTCGATATTCGATTGCAGGTTGTGTGATGCGTTTGATCGCTGGGTTGTTTTCAACGGCTCCCGCAAGCTTCTGGTTCAGCGCTGCATTTGGAATGTTGAATCCAAAGGCTGTTTCATCGATTTCGCCTGCGCGGAATGTTACGGCGGGACTTCGAATAAGACGCTGAGTGGCATCAACAATCCGCATTGAAGCAAGAGGAGCAGCCTCGGGCGTGATATCGTTCCAAACGCCGATTTTTTCAAGAAATCGGATAGCCGGCATCATCAGCGCTGTGGTGCGGCGGTCGTTTCTGTCTGTTTCCGGACCAAGCAGTGCCGTGCGATAACCTTTGGCGCTTAGGGCCAATGCTGCCATCATTCCAGCAGGGCCACCGCCACTGATTGTGATTTCGGTGAGGGGCTTTTCTACAACCACGTCATTCATGTGCTCTATCCTTGGCCAGAAACGTCAGGCCCAAAGCGATTCTTATCGCGTCGTATTTGTTGCCACTTAATCGCAAATGGCGGTCAAAGGCCATTGTCGCATAAGCTAAAACCCAATCTTTGGTGGAATGAGGGCGGTTTTGTCTCACGACTTACTTGCTCTTTTCGCCTTATTCGGGGAAAGCTTTGTACAACAGCATGGCTTCCACCGATCATTCGCGTTGGAGGTCTTATCTGCCGCCTCACGCCTTGTTGGAAGATTGAAGGCGGCGATCAAGAGAAATGGCAAACGGCGTGAAAAGCAAACTAACCGGAAAACTCAAAGCCAAGAAAGTGACTGCGCCGCAGGCGAAGGCATTTTCTGTTCATCTGCTCACCGCGTCCGGTTCGTTTCTGGCGTTTCTGTCAATCGTGGCCGCAAGTGATGGCCGCTACACCGCTATGTGGTGGTGGCTTGGCCTTGCATTGTTCGTCGATGGCATCGATGGACCAATTGCGCGTAAGCTCGAAGTCAAATATGTGCTGCCGAACTGGTCGGGCGAGTTGCTCGACAACATTATCGACTATGTGACCTATGTTCTGATCCCGGCCTTTGCGCTCTATCAAAGCGGATTCATGGGGACGAACCTGTCTTTCATATCCGGTGCAATTATTGTGGTTTCAAGCGCGATTTACTATGCCGACACCGGCATGAAGACGAAAGAAAACTTCTTCAAGGGCTTCCCGGTCGTTTGGAATATGGTGGTGTTTACGCTCTTCATTGTCCGGCCAGGGGAATGGGAAGCCTTCGCGATTGTGGTCCTGTCGGCCATCCTTTCCTTCCTGCCGATCAGCTTCCTGCATCCAGTGCGTGTGGTGCGTTTGCGCCCGCTCAATCTGACGATCTTTTTACTGTGGTGTGCCTTTGGGGCTGCAGGTCTTTATTATACCCTTGATGCGCCACTCTGGGTGCGCGTCGGCATCACAGTGACGGGACTATATATCTATTTCATCGGCGCAATCATGCAGTTCTTCCCCAATCTTGGACGAACTGCTGCTGTTATAGCGGCTGAACAGGCTGCAGAAGCGAAGAAGAGAGGCTGAGGAAACATGATCAACGCTATTCGAGTTCACCAGACGGGCGGTCCGGAAGTTCTGCAATACGAAAAGATCGAGATTGGTGAGCCAGGAGTAGGCGAAGCCAAGGTGCGCCATGAGGCCATTGGGCTGAACTTCATCGACGTCTATTTCCGGACGGGGCTTTATAAAGCGGCGCAGATGCCGTTTACCCCTGGCAACGAGGGTGCCGGCATTGTTGTGGCTGTTGGCTCTGGCGTCGAGACCGTCAAAGTAGGTGATCGGGTTGCCTATGCAGCGACGCCCGGTTCCTATGCCGAAGAGCGCATTTTGCCTGCCGACAGGCTTGTTAAAGTACCTGATAGCATCGAGCTGAAAACCGCTGCTGCCATGATGCTCAAGGGCATGACGGCGCAATATCTTCTGCGTCAGACCTTTGTTGTGAAGCCGGGACACACGATCCTGTTTCATGCGGCAGCAGGTGGCGTCGGGCTTATTGCCGGTCAATGGGCGAAACATCTTGGTGCAACCGTTATCGGTACAGCCGGATCAGAAGAGAAGATCGCTCTGGCCAAAGCGCACGGCTACGACCACGTTTTCAATTACCGCACCGAAAACTTCGTTGAGCGTGTGAAGGAATTGACCGGCGGTGAGGGCGTGAATGTTGTCTATGATTCTGTGGGACATGACACCTATATGGGTTCGCTCGATGTTCTGAAGCCGCTGGGCATGTTTGCCTGCTTCGGCCAGTCTTCCGGCGTTATTCCTCCGTTTGATCTCAATCTTCTTGCTCAGAAGGGTTCGCTTTTTGCCACCCGCCCGACGCTGTTTAATTATGTTGCAAAGCGTGCTGAACTCGAGAAGACGGCGAACGAGTTGTTCGATGTCGTGGCAAGTGGTGCAGTGAAGATCGAAATCAACCAGACCTATGCGCTAAAAGATGTGCGTAAGGCGCATGAAGACCTCGAAGCGCGCAAGACGACGGGTGCGAGTATTCTGCTTCCGTAATATAGAAGCTGTGAGCACGATCCCGAAAAGTTGCGAGGCTTTTTGGATCATAAATTGCGTGAAATGAAACGGCGGTGTGCATATGTCCTCCGCCGTTTTCTTTTTGGCTTTTCAAGAACGAACTTGCTGGATAAGGTCGTTCAAACATAACCTTGGGGAACAATGTCAGCGCCTTTATCCGACCGGCCTCTTTTGGATGTCCGCCGGCTCACTAAAGTATTTGGTCAACTCAGAGCGTGCGATGCGGTAGATCTCGTCATCGAAGCTGGGGAAATACACGCCCTTTTGGGTGAAAACGGTGCTGGCAAATCCACATTCGTGAAAATGCTGTTCGGCGCGCTCCAGCCTCTGGAGGGCGAGATCGTCTGGAAAGGTCAGCCGGTAACGATCAACGAACCAGCTACGGCAAGAAAACTCGGCATCGGCATGGTTTTCCAGCATTTCTCGCTGTTTGACTCGCTCACTGCTGCCGAAAATATTGCGCTGTCGCTCGATGGTTCGCTGTCCCTTTCCGATGTCGCCAAACGTGCGCGCGATGTGGGGCAGGCTTACGGTCTTCCAATTGATCCGCAAGCCCATGTCGGTGACCTCTCGGTCGGCGAACGCCAGCGTATCGAGATTGTGCGTTGCCTTTTGCAGGAACCGGACCTCATCATTCTTGACGAGCCGACATCGGTTCTTACACCGCAGGAAGCTGACCGCCTGTTTGAAACGCTGGAGCGTTTGAAGGCGGAAGGCAAGTCGATCCTTTATATCAGTCATCGCCTCGAAGAGGTGAAACGGCTTTGCGACCGCGCCACTGTGCTGCGTCACGGCAAAGTCGTCGCGCATTGTGATCCCAGACAGGAAACGGCTGCATCGCTTGCCCGCATGATGGTCGGCAATGACATCAAGGTCGTGGCACGCAGCCCGATGGCAGCCTCAGAAATACAGGCAGCGCCGCTTTTTGAAATCAAAAACCTGTCTCAAGCTCCGCGCGGCCCGTTTTCGACTGCACTGAAAGACATTTCGCTCAGCATCAAAGCCGGTGAAGTCGTTGGCATTGCTGGCGTCGCCGGTAACGGGCAGAGCGAGTTCTTTGAAGCCATTTCGGGCGAGGTTTTGCAATCTACGCCGTCGGCGGTCCGCATTCGCAGCACGGATGCTGGCAAACTCGATATTAGTGAGCGCCGCATGTTGGGCGCAGCTTTTGTGCCGGAAGAGCGTCTTGGGCATGGCGCTGTACCAGCACTGACGCTGACCGAAAATCTTTTCCTTTCACGCTATAAGACCGATGCAAAGGCTTTCATGCGCGGCGGCAGCTTGAAGCTTATTGCCGAAAGCGCACTACGCTCGGCCGCAAAGCGGATCATTCAAACAATGGATGTACGCAAGAGCGCGGAAAATCCACCAGCGTCCGCCTTGTCTGGCGGTAATCTGCAGAAGTTCATCATTGGACGCGAGCTCGATCGTTCACCCTCTGTAATGGTCGTCAATCAGCCGACATGGGGCGTGGATGCAGGCGCTGCAGCGCATATCCGGCAGGCGCTGGTTGATCTTGCCCGCTCGGGGTCAGCCGTGCTTGTGATTAGCCAGGATTTGGATGAGCTGCTTGAAATCAGTGACCGCATCGCCGTGATGAACCATGGCACACTTTCCCATCCCATGCCTATCGCAGAGGTAACGCTGGAAAAGATTGGTCTTCTGATGGGCGGCGTTTCCGGCTCGGATCAGGCGGGGGCAGCGTGATGCGTATTGAACTCGTAAAACGACCGCAGCCTTCAAAACTCTTTAGCGCCGTTTCGCCGTTGCTGGCCTTGGTGCTTACGCTTATTTTTGGTGGTATCGCGTTTGCATTGATGGGCAAAGACCCACTTCATGCGCTTTATGTTTTCTTCATCGAACCACTGTTTGACGTCTGGTCGTGGCATGAGCTTCTGGTCAAGGCCACGCCGCTTATTCTGATCGCTATTGGCCTTTGTGTTTGTTTCCAGTCAAACAACTGGAATATTGGTGCTGAGGGCCAGTTCATTATCGGCGCGATTACCGGTTCGATCCTGCCGGTGATGTTCCCTGACCTGCAAACATGGATCGTGCTACCTTTGATGATGCTGATGGGCATGGCAGGAGGTGCTGCCTATGCGTCCATCCCGGCGCTTCTGAAAGTTCGTTTCAACACCAACGAAATTCTCACCAGCCTGATGCTAGTTTATGTCGCGCAGTTGTTTCTCGACTGGCTGGTGCGTGGTCCATGGCGCAATCCGGAAGGCTACAATTTCCCGGAAACGCGCCAATTTAATCCAAGTGCTGTCTTGCCGGAAATCTGGAGTGCATCGGGCCGTGCCCATTGGGGCTTCATCTTTGCCATTGTTGCTGCGGTGCTGGTCTGGTTCCTGCTCGCCAAGACGCTTAAAGGCTTTGAGGTCAAGGTTATAGGCCAAAGCCCACGGGCAGGGCGCTTTGCAGGTTTCAGTCGCGGTAAGCTGGTCTTCTTTGTCTTCGCAATTTCAGGCGCGCTGGCTGGCCTTGCAGGCATCGCCGAAACCTCCGGTGCCATCGGCCAGCTACGCCCTGTCATCTCACCCGGATATGGCTTTACGGCGATTATCGTTGCCTTCCTTGGAAGGCTCAATCCGATTGGTGCGATTGCAGCCGGTTTCGTGCTGGCACTTTCATATCTTGGCGGCGAAGCGGCACAGGTTGCCATCGGTATCTCCGAAAAGTCAGCGCGTGTGTTTCAGGGCATGATCCTGTTTTTCGTGCTCGCTTGCGACACGCTCATTCACTATCGCATCCGCTTTGTGGCGGGTCGCTCAGCAGGAAAGGCCTGATCAATGGATTTGACACAGGCAATCCTCCTCACCATCGCAACTGCTGCAACACCTTTGTTGATTGCAGCCATTGGTGAACTCGTTGTCGAACGCTCCGGCGTCTTGAACCTTGGCGTCGAAGGCATGATGCTGATGGGTGCTGTTTCGGGGTTTGCTGCCGCGCAGTTCACCGGTTCGGCGTGGCTCGGCATGATTGCCGCCATTCTGGTAGGCACGTTATTTTCGGGCATTTTCGCTTTTCTAACACTGTCGCTTGTGACCAATCAGGTAGCAACAGGTCTCGCGCTCACTATTCTGGGCATTGGTGCGTCAGCCATGTTGGGCGAAAGCTTCGTCGGTATGCCGGGCGTGCGTCTAGGTGCGATCAGTATCCCATATCTCAGCGATATTCCTTATGTCGGTCGCTTCCTCTTCGGGCAGGATCCGATTTTCTATATATCCATATTGCTGGTGATTGGCGTGACATGGTTCCTGTTTCGCACGAGAGCAGGCCTGCAATTGCGCGCTATCGGTGACAATCACGGCTCAGCCCATGCGCTTGGTGTGCATGTGGTTCGCACGCGTTATCTCGCCGTGCTGTTTGGCGGTGCTTGTGCAGGGCTCGCGGGCGCGCAGCTGTCACTGGTTTATGTGCCTCAATGGGTGGAGAACATGTCGGCAGGGCGTGGCTGGATTGCACTTGCGCTCGTCGTGTTCGCCTCATGGCGTCCATGGCGTGTTCTGATCGGCGCCTATCTCTTCGGTGCCGTAACTATTGGCCAGCTTCATGCGCAGGCGCTTGGTTTCGGTCTTCCGTCGCAGTTCCTTTCGGCCTTGCCTTACATCGCGACCATTGTGGTTCTGGTCATCATCTCGCGCAACAGGCGTCTGACGATGATGAATACGCCTGCGTCGCTCGGCAAACCTTTTGTGCCGGACAGGTAAATATGAGTTCTGAACGGCAGACCGGCTCCCACGGCCTGCCGTTTTGTTTTGAGGGTGACAACAAGGAGTGCAGGGAACATGAAAAAGACGCTGTTGGCGATTGCCACTGCAGCCAGCTTTATGGTTGGCGGGGCAGCACATGCAGAAGACAAGCTGAAAATTGGCTTCATCTATATCGGACCTCCGGGAGATTTCGGCTGGACCTATCAGCACGATGTGGCCCGTAAGGAAATGATCGAAGCTCTTGGCGATAAGGTTGAAACGACCTTCCTCGAAAACGTACCGGAAGGTGCGGATGCCGAGCGTTCGATCGAGCGTCTTGCTCGTGCAGGCAACAAGCTGATCTTCACGACTTCTTTCGGTTATATGGACCCAACCATTAAGGTTGCTGCCAAGTTCCCGGATGTGAAGTTTGAACACGCAACCGGCTACAAGACCGCTGACAACGTATCTGCTTACAATGCGCGCTTCTACGAAGGCCGCTATGTGCAGGGCGTGATCGCTGCCAAAATGTCGACCAAGGGTGTTGCTGGCTATATCGCTTCGGTTCCAGTGCCGGAAGTGGTGCAGGGCATCAATGCATTCATGCTCGGTGCTCAGTCGGTCAATCCTGACTTCAAGGTCAAGGTCATCTGGGTCAATTCATGGTTCGATCCTGGCAAGGAAGCAGATGCTGCCAAGGCGCTGGTCGACCAGGGCGTGGATATACTGACCCAGCACACCGATTCGACTGCTCCGATCCAGGTTGCGCATGAGCGTGGCATCAAAGCATTCGGTCAGGCTTCGGACATGATCAAGTTCGGCCCTGAAACCCAGCTCACCGCGATCGTGGATGATTGGGGTCCATATTATATCGACCGCGCCAAGGCCGCGCTTGACGGTTCTTGGAAGACGCAGAACATCTGGTGGGGAATGAAGGAAGGCCTCGTCAAGATGGCGCCTTACACCAACATGCCAGACGACGTTAAGAAACTGGCTGAAGAAACCGAAGCCAAGATCAAGTCGGGCGATTTCAAGCCATTTACCGGTCCTATCAAGAAGCAGGACGGTTCGGAGTGGCTCAAGGAAGGCGAGCAGGCAGACGACAAGACCTTGCTCGGTCTGAATTTCTACGTCGCAGGCGTTGACGACAAGCTGCCACAATAAGCAGTTTTAAGATCCAATAAGGAAGGGCGCTTGATGCGCCCTTTTTCTTTTACATCAAGTAACTAGTTGCATTCATTAAAGCGACAGTTTCATGCCTTCATGACTGTCAAAAAAACCGAGCGATTGATAAAAACGCAAGGCATCGGCGCGAGATTTATCGGTCGTCAACTGCACAAGTCCGCAACCACGTTCGCGGCATTTATCGATTGCCCACGCAATCATTTTTCGGCCTACGCCACCACCGCGTATATTGCTTGCAATCCGCACGCTCTCGATCTGCCCGCGCCACATGCCCTTGCGCGAAAGGCCGGGAATGAAGCTGAGCTGTAAGCAGCCGATAACTTGTTCATCTTGTTCAACCACAGCAAGCAGCTGGTTTGGATCGCTTTCTATGGCGTGAAAGGCATCGATGTAACATGCGTTCAATGGGCGGCTTGCATCTTCGCGTTTTGCTCCAAGTGCATCGTCTGCAAGCATGGCAACAATCGCCGACAGATCAGCCTGTTTGGCTTTACGGATGGATATGGCTGTATTGGTCATTGGCAGCGTCCATGGACTTCAATTTGTAGGGATAAGCCTATTCGCTCACGAGCTGTCCTAAAACCCCTTCCTAAACAAAAAGCCGGAGCATAGCCCCGGCTTAAGGTCGTTCATTCAGGCGACTTTATTCAGCAGCGTCGGCAGGTGCTGCATTGAGCATACCGTAGCGTTCTTCGCCAATCTTGGCGAGCAGATCGAGCTGCGTTTCGAGGAAGTCGATGTGACCTTCTTCGTCAGCAAGCAGTTCGTCAAAAAGCTGCTTGGAAACGTAATCGCCGAGTTCGTCGCAAATTTCGCGCGACTTCTTGTAGGATGCACGTGCATCATATTCGCCAGCCAGATCGGCTTCCAGAACTTCCTTGACGTTCTCGCCGATGCGCAGCGGAGCAACCGTCTGAAGGTTTGGATGACCTTCGAGGAAGATGATGCGGTCGATCAGCTTGTCAGCATGCTGCATTTCTTCGATGGATTCTTCGCGTTCCTTCTTTGCAAGACGCGTGAAGCCCCAGTCGTTCAGCAAACGATAGTGCAGCCAGTATTGGTTGACGGCGCCGAGCTCGAGAAACAGTGCCTCGTTAAGCCGCTCGATGACCTTTGGTTCGCCTTTCATTCCAAGAACTCCCGAATTTTTCTCGTAGAGAACGTACACGATCCATGAACTGGATGACGTTTTCGTCCATATGGTTGCGACGAAGATGGTATTCTTCGGTAACCCTTATGATGGTTTCTACGACGTTTGGGAAGCAGCCACAGCAACGGCCGCTCTTGGACATGGCGTTATAAACGGTGCCAGGGACAATCAATCGCCAGCAATCTTCATCGAGAAGTTGTATGACGACGGCTTCGATATCTTTATCAGTAATAACATTGCAGCTGCAGACTAGCATGAGTAGTAAACTCCGGCATCTGCAATGCGATGTGAAAGTATATTATTCACAATACGGTTGGAATAAACCCGTTCGTTGCCTGTGAAGGCCTCAGAAATACAGCCATTAGCTGTTAAATTTATTTCTACGCGCGCTTGGCGCAACTCTGAACCGAACAATGGTTCCTCCAATTGCAGGGGTTAAAGGCCCGAACATCAAAGGTAAACTTCGATAAGTCTTTTTAAAACCCACCGAATTAAGTCAGGTTATGGCTTTTGTGGGGTGGTTCTGTCAAATTTTATGTTTTTGAAACGTTCTAAAAATCAATAAGTTAGAATAATTCTAAATATGAGTTAACAGCCCATCTTTAAACATTAATTAGCATTTTTACCTATTCAAAACGGGGCCATTTTGACCCCGTTTCAACTTTATGTGCCATTTCGCCGCACCGTGTGGAAAACACACTCAAAAGAGCGATCAAATGCCTTCAACGGCCTCGAATCCCTCAAATTGAGGTGGGCCGGCATAAAGTGGCTTGCGGTCGCCTGCATTGCGATGTGCGTTGCGGAACTGCTCTGATTTGGTCCAGAAGACAAAATCTTCGCGCGTTTTCCAGACAGTATGCGAAGAATAAAGCGTGTAGCCATCTTCCTCGTTGGTCGCGCCGCGAAGAAGGTTGAAGCTTACGAAGCCTGGAAGCTCGGCGAGCTGGGAATCGCGGTTCCTCCAGACGGTTTCGAACTCGGCTTCATTGCCGATGATAACCTTGAATCGATTCATTGCGATGAACATTGCTGATCCTTTTCTTTTCAAAGATGGACTGGCTACAAAAAATCTCCAGGACAATCGCACAGATGGTCTGTCGTGTCCTGCTGGTTTTCCGGCGAGTGCGGTGGTAGGGCCCGCACTCGCCGCGTCGTATCTTGGGATATGAAGGCCACCACAGCGGTCAGAGATGAGCGGACTTCATCGATACGACGGTTGGTTTCTGGGAGGTCGCAACCTCCCGAATGTGATTAGAATTTTTGCGTCAACGACAGTTTGAAGTAGCGACCAGCTTCCGAGTAGCGTTCGGTCACGTTTGACACGCTATTGACGTTCATTGCGTCATAATAGGTCTTGTCGAACACGTTATAAACGCCCGCCTGAAGGCGGGTTCCATTCAACTGCTTTGGCTCCCACCAACCTGTAAGATTAACAAGCCCGTAGCCTGGCAGGCGTCGCGTTTCGGTGCCTGCGCGCGTTGAAACAGTCTGGTTGATGTAGGCGGCGGCAACGACACTGGTATCTACGCCCCAGGTTTCGGTATTATAGCCCACGCCGAAAACGCCCTTGAACGGCTGTGAGGACGCCAATGGAATATTGTCATCAAGGTTCATAGCCTTCGAATAAGCCAAAGCGCCATGAACATTAAAGCCATTTACGAAGTTGTGATGCGCCTTGACTTCAATGCCAGCAATTCGCGCCTTGTCGAGATTGCGGTACTCTGTAAGTCCTTGCGGATATTCTACAGTGCGCGTCGTGACGGTATCAATAAAGTCGCTGTAACGGTTTACGAAAGCGGTAATCTTGCCGCCTGAATCCTGGTCACCGAAATTTGCACCAATATCGATACCATATCCTTTTTCTGGGTTGAGATCCGGATTGCCGATCGTGCCGTACCCAGCCGAGAGGTAAGTAACGTAAAGCTGGTCGATTTCTGGCGCCTTGTAGGTCGTTGACACCTGTGCAAACAGTTCAAGGCCAGGTGTGGCCTGCCAGGAGAAACGAATCTTTGGCGAAATGCGGCTATCCGAATTGTTTTCGTATCCACTGATCGAATCCGGTTCATATTTGAACCAATCGAAACGTAGGCCTGGAGTGATGGCAAACGGTGTATCACCGATTTCAATGCGATCTTCCGCGAAAATGCCAAAACGGTAGGAATCGACATCTGGGGTGTCAGCTTGATTGATGTGCAGGAACGGGCAGACGAAATTCTTGTCGACGAAAGTTGCCGTTCCGCGAATGCACGCGTCGTCACCTGTCATAGATTGCGTGTTCTTACCCACACTAAAATCGCCGCCGATTGTCAAAGAGTGCGACAAAATTCCGGTATCAAATCCAAGATTTGCATAACCATTCGCGCCGTAACGTTCGTCCTCGAGAGTATAGCTACGGCTATAAGGACCAACCACCGTTCCTTTGCGTACTGTATCTGTCTCGTATAAGCGCTTCATTTTTTGCCAATAAACCGTCGCCCAGGCGTTGTTAACAAGGCCATCGTTTTGGCTTTGGTAGCGATAATCCAACGACACACGGTCACGATCATTTTTGCGGTTTTGATTGTAGTTCTTGTTGTCGTATGTCGTTCCGACGTCCGAACTTAGATTGGTGTCTGAATCATAACGATTGCGCTCAGCAGTGATGCCGATTGTATGGCCGCCTTCTAGCTCCTGACGCAGCTTGAACATCAGGTTGCTGCGATCATAATCTTTGGGGTCGGACTCGGTGCGTGCCGCGCCATATCCGCCTACGTCCCCAGTCCCCTGGATTTCGTTTCCACGCTTATATGAACCCTGAAACAAAACTGAGGTGTTCTGAATTTTTTGAGCAACAGCGCCTGAACCGATGAACGATTTGTCGGAGCCATCATATGTGAGCTTCGCAATGCCGCCGAACGCCTTACCTGGAGCAAGCAAGTCTTCAGGCTCCAGGGTTTTGAGAGCTACGGCGCCACCCATTGCGCCTGAGCCAAGACGGCTTGCATCGGCACCGTAAAGCACGTCAAATGCGGATAGGGCGGAAATGTCATATGCATCGCTGCTGCCGCCGTTCACATCGGTACGGATGGCTGCGTCGAGATAAGGTATAGGAATGCCGTCGATTGTCGTGAGTACGCGGTCATCCTGAAGGCCGCGAATGTTCACGCTACCGGTCGTTGAGCTGACGGCAAGGCCAGGTTCCAGCGTATTGGACAGATCCCGGACGGAATCAATGTCCTTCTTGCGGATGTCGTCAGCCGTTGTGACGTTCGCCAAAGGTGTATCGGAAACCGAACCCTTGGTCCCGCGTGTGTTCTTAATTACAATAGGTTTCAGCTCAACGCCGTCACTGTCAGTCGCGGCAGTTTGTTCCTGCGCGTAAGCAGTCGATGTCATCGCCAGAAATACGATTGCGAGACCTGTGCTCGTCAGAAATGACCGCTTCTGTTCCCCGTTTATTGCCCGCATTGGCTTGCACTCTCCTGAGGCCAAATAAAATCTCTTGCGCTCCAAAAAGCAGCAAAAAGATAATTGTTACAAATGGTTATGGTCTCCTCATCCCAAGAGGAGCATTTGTGCTGGCTGGAAGGAGCGACCTTCGGGCTTGCGCTGGATAAAACAAGAATTAAACTTGACTCGATTAATCCAGTAAGGCAGTGATTATAAAACATGACTTTCAATGTCAACTAAGGACTTGGTTGCCATTCGGTCAGTTCACAAGACGGCTCCATTACTGGTGCAGAGGCAAAAAAATGAATAGGCGAATCCATATCGACATGCAGGTGCGGTTGCCGCGTGAACGCGTCTCCAGCCGCATGCCCGAAATTCAATCCCGTCTTGAAACGGGTGGACAAGCTAAGTCGAACGTTTCTGAACAGTCCTACGAGCCGCAACTCAAAACTTATGGCAGCCGCGAACTCTTCAATGGCTCTCGTGAAGTGGCGATAGAGCACGGCGGCTCTCTCTATCGTTTGAAGATCACCCGTCAAGGCAAGCTCATCCTGAACAAATAGGCAAACAACTGATGACGACCCAGACCAAGCCCTCCCCAGAGCAGATACTCAAGGCACGGGCAGATAACCCGAAAATGCGTGAACGTGATTTTGCGCAGAGTCTCGGGATATCAGAGGCCGATTTTATTGCGGCTTATACCGGTGCCGATGCTGACAGCTCGATCTCCACTCGCCGCATTCGCGCAGATGTGGAAACCTTGCTCAAACACGCTCCTTCGCTTGGCGAAGTCATGGCACTGACACGCAATGAAAGTGCTGTGCACGAGAAGATCGGTCCTTTCGAAAAGACGATCTGGGGGCCGCACGCGTCGCTCACGCTTGGCAAGGAAATCGATCTCCGCATCTTCCCAAAGCACTGGGTGCATGGTTTTGCGGTTGCCAAGCTTGATGGCGAACACGTTCGCCGCAGCCTTCAGTTCTTTGATGCATCGGGCGAAGCCGTCCATAAAATTCATCTGCGCCCAGCTTCTAATCTGGAGGCCTATGAGCAGCTCGTCTCTCTGTTGTTGCTCGATGATCAGACGCCTTCGATCGAAACAAAGCCTGTTGCTGCCAAGGCAGAGAAAGCGGATGTTTCGGCTATCGATACCGATGCGTTCCGTGAACGCTGGGGCGCACTCACCGATGTTCATCAGTTTATCGGTCTTCTGAAAGATTTCGGGGTTGACCGTCATCAGGCCGTGCATCTTGCTGGGCAGGATTTCGCATGGCGCGTTGATCTGTCTGCTGTCGAAGCGATGATGAACCATGTCGTTCAGGAGCAGATCCCAATCATGTGCTTCGTTGGAAGCCGTGGCTGTATCCAGATTCACACCGGCAAGATTGCAGAAATCAAGACAATGGGTCCATGGCTCAATGTGCTTGATCCGACTTTCCATCTGCACCTTCGCGCCGATCATATCGCCAATGCCTGGGTTGTTCGTAAGCCAACCAAGGACGGTCATGTCACTTCGCTTGAGGCTTATGATGCCAATGGTGAGATGATTATCCAATTCTTCGGCGAGCGTCACGAGGGCGAAGCGGAGCTGGCTGACTGGCGCATGATCGCGGAAAATCTGCCGCGCTTGCCGCAGTCGAACGCTGCTTAACGAACACGCAGCTAACACCTAGTTTTGATGTGTATTCCGGATGTTTTCGCCCTTCGGAATACACTCTATGCCCACATTTATATGCACGTCATCATTGGATTGCGAGAAAACTCGTTTCCCGGGCGTGCTTTAGGGAAGCGGAACATGTCAATCATTTCATCTAGCATCGGTCGTTGCGCGGCGCTGGCGGTTATTGTCGCTTCGGTTGCTTTTGGCGGAGTTGCGAAAGCCGCTACGGTCGAGAAAATCACCGATACTTCGCGTCTTGTATCCATTGGCGGAGCTGTCACCGAAATCGTCTATGCACTTGGTGCGGGCGATAAGCTCGTCGCCCGTGATCAAACCAGCACCTATCCCGAAGAAGCCGCGAAGCTCGTTGATGTCGGTTATATGCGCCGTCTTTCGCCAGAAGGTGTACTTTCGGTCAATCCAACTGGTATTTTGATGCTTGAGGGTAGTGGCCCACCAGAGGCGATTGAAGTTCTTAAAAAGGCTTCTGTTCCGATGGTTGTCATTCCCGAAGAGCATACCGGCGAAAGCGTGATTGCCAAGATTAAGGCGGTCGGCAAGGCGCTTAGTCTGGAAGATAAAGCCAAAGCGCTCGCAGCTGATGTATCGCGGGACCTGGAAGCCGCGCAGAAAATTTCAGCAAACCAGAATCCGCGCAAGCGCGTGCTGTTCATCATGTCGGCTCAGGAAGGCCGTATTTTGGCCTCCGGCACTGGCACAGGTGCCAATGGTATCATCACGCTTGCGGGTGGAGTGAACGCAATCGACTCTTATCAGGGTTATAAGCAGCTCACCGATGAAGCCGTTGAGAAGGCTGCCCCTGATCTGATACTCACCATGAATATTGGCAAGGACAGCGTTCAGAAAGAGGACCTGCTGAAGAACCCAGCTCTTGCTAATTCGCCTGCCGGACGCAGCGGTAACATCGTGCAGATGGATTCACTCTATCTGCTCGGCTTTGGTCCACGTACAGGCGCTGCCAGTCGTGAATTGTCTGAAAAGCTCTATGGCAAGCAGGCTGCTAACTAAAACATATACCTGTCGAGCGTCATTGCAGGCAGGCATATCGCGGAAACCCGCAATAAGGAAATATCGAAATGACCAGCCAAGATCGCGTGGCAAGACCCGGGGGCTTTGCGGCGCGTGATCAAGCCAACGACAGTCATGCTGGAGATCGGTCTGCACGCGCTCGCTTGGCTATTGCAATTCTTGCTGTTGCGCTTTGCATTACTGCACTGTTCAGCCTGACTGCGGGCGCTTCCGATGCCTCTGTTATCAGCGTTTTGCGCGAACTCGTCTTTGGAACACAAGAAAGTGCAGACGCATTCCGGCGTGATCATTTGATTATTATGGAAATTCGTTTGCCGCGCATCATCATGGGAATACTGGTTGGCGCTTCGCTTGCCGTGTCCGGTGCTGTTATGCAGGGCTTGTTCCGCAATCCACTTGCTGATCCTGGCCTTGTCGGCGTTTCCGCAGGTGCCAGCCTTGGCGCGGTTTCAATGATAGTTTTGGGTGGAACAGCTCTTTCTCCGCTTTATCTTTTGCTCGGTCTTTACGCCCTGCCTCTTGCTGCATTTTTTGGTGGCCTGATAACCACGCTTATCCTTTATCGCGTTGCGACGCGTCGCGGGCGCACGTCTGTCGCAACGATGCTTCTGGCCGGGATCGCGCTTGGCGCTCTAACAGGTGCTGCCACTGGCGCTCTCGTCTATATTTCTGATGATCGACAGTTGCGTGATCTTACCTTCTGGGGGCTTGGCTCGCTCGCGGGTGCGACATGGGGCAAGATCGGCACGGCTGGCCCGATTATCATGGTCATACTTTTTGCGACACCGTTTCTTTCGCGGGGTCTCAATGCGCTCGCGTTGGGCGAGGCAGCAGCCGGCCATCTTGGTATTCCTGTGCAGCGAATTAAAAACGTTGCAATCGTTACTGTTGCTGCGGCGACTGGTGCTACGGTTGCAATATCCGGCGGTATCGGCTTTATCGGCATTGTCGTGCCGCATATGCTGCGCTTGAGCATTGGTCCGGATCACCGCTACTTGTTGCCTTCCGCAGCACTGCTCGGAGCAATCATGCTTTTGCTTGCAGATGCGGTAAGCCGCACCATTGTTGCACCTGCCGAATTGCCGATTGGCATCATTACGGCAGTGTGCGGAGCCCCATTTTTCCTCTGGATATTACTGCGCCAGCGCGGCGTTCTTGATCTGTGAGGCGCGGAATGATCGAAACCAAAAACCTAAGTGTATCTATCGGCAATAAGCTGATCATAGAGAATATAAATTTTGTTGCGCGTCCTGGCGAGGTGACAGCAATTGTTGGGCCTAACGGCTCGGGCAAGACGACGCTGCTGCGCGCGCTTTCTGGTGATATTTCTCATACGGGTTCTGCATATCTGGATGGCGAGGATTTTGCAGGGATAAAGCCTTGGCGCATGGCCGCGCGTCGGGCTGTGCTGCCCCAAGCCAGCGCTTTGTCTTTTCCATTTACTGTTCGCGAGATCGTCCATATCGGTTTGACGGGTGGTTTCAGCGGCGTAACTGGTGCAGAGCAGGAAAAGTTGCCCGATCTTGCTTTGCAGAAGGTTGATCTCGCAGGCTTCAGCGGCAGGCTTTATCAGGAGCTTTCGGGTGGTGAACAGCAACGAGTGCAGCTTGCACGCGTCCTCTGTCAGGTCTGGAAGCCAGTCGTGGATGGAAGACCGCGTTATCTGTTCCTGGATGAGCCTATTTCGAGCCTCGATGTAAAGCATCAGATCACAGTTATGGAAATTGCACGCGATTTCGCAGCGGCTGGCGGCGGCGTTATTGCTATCCTTCACGATCTCAATCTGACTGCGATGTTCTCTGACAGTATCGCTGTCATGCACAAGGGCAAACTTGATACTATAGGCACGCCACAACATGCGCTGACTGATGATCGGTTGGAGCGGGTCTATGAATGTTCTCTCAGGGTCGGTGTGCCGCCAGCGCAAGGCGTGCCATTCGTGCTGCCACAATCGGCCTATGCCTCGGCAATCTAAAATGTTTGACACAAACAAAAAGGCTGAGAACCTGCCCGGTTCTCAGCCTTTTTCTATTCAACCAACCTGCAATTCAGCTGGCAACGCGTTCCACTTCGAGATCTTCATCAAGTCCGAGAAGCACGCGAACATTCGGACGCGCCTTAACCAGATCCGAGATGCTGTATTTCATCAATACGCCGAAGAACGCATTGAGTGCTTCACGCAGGGCTGAGTTGAGACCACAGCTATCGACAAGTGGACATTCTGTTGCGTCGTTTTCGAAGCATTCTGCCATGGCGAAGTTTTCTTCGGTCACGCGCACGACATCGAAAAGCGAGATATCCTTAGCGGCGCGTCCGAGACGCACACCGCCGTTACGGCCGCGAACAGTCTCAACCAGTCCGTTTTCCACAAGCGGCTGCAAAATCTTGAAGAGGAAAAGCTCCGAAACGCCATAAGCGCGGGCAATTTCCGGAACGCGGCTCAGTTTGCCGTCATTGGCGGCACAATACATAAGCATGCGAATGGCATAATTCGTCTGACGAGTAAGACGCATTGATTATTCCTTTCAGCACATCCTCAAGCCTTCCTGATGGGCCTACCCACGGAAAACTCTGCTGTTGGTTACGTCACAACCCCATCAGGCACCTCCGGAGCCCGGAGATTTCAGGGATATGTGCCAAGCGAGTGCATTCACTTCGAATCCACTTTAGAACTATTCTTAAAATATATGAAGTGTTTTCTCACCTTTAAAGGGCAAAAAAGCACATCATTTCATCACGTCATCGCGATTAGATAATAAGGTCAACACTTGCCTTACTGGCAAACATCAATCCATTCAGCCGAAACAAGCTCGGCCATTTTCTGGGGAGCGATCCGCACTGCACTGTTTGTAGCCCCGGCCGCCGGAACAACTTCGTCGAAATCCTTGAGCGACAAATCGCAGTAAACGGGTAGGGCACTAGGCAATCCAAACGGGCAAACACCGCCGACCGGGTGACTTGTTTCATTCAAGACGCTTTCTGCATCCAACATGCGCGGCTTGCTTCCGAACTGATCCTTGAACTTGCGATTATCGATACGCGCATCTCCCCGCGTTACAATAAGTATGGTCTGATTTTTCGCTGCAAATGACAGTGTCTTTGCGATCTGTCCCGGTTCCACACCATGTGCCTCGGCGGCTAGGGCGACTGTCGCCGTACTGGTTGGCAGTTCAATCACCGCGATTTCGGGTGCCTTGTCTGCGAAAAACGCCTTGACCGATTCCAGGCTCATACGTTCCCTTTTCTTTATGACTGTTATGCTCAAGTTTATGCTTCATCAACCTGAAGAGCAAGACTATCAGTCATTTAATCGAGGATGACATCAAGTGGCAGATTGACGCTGCTGTTTGATAACGATAAAGAGACGTTCACATCTGCTTCGTGCAGATGCGGAGGGGTGGCCGAGCGGTTTAAGGCACCGGTCTTGAAAACCGGCGTGCGAGAGATCGTACCGTGGGTTCGAATCCCACCCCCTCCGCCATTTTCTTTTTCAAGCGCATAAAAAGATTAACGTGACGAGAAGTCGTTAAACTCATCGTCTCGAACGAGCTTCTTCTGTTGGCTGCCGGTAGCGTGACGCCCGGTTTGGTAATTATTGCCAAACGTAGTGTCAAACTTCACTGGCATCCGGTTCTTCGGCTTTGCCACGTCCCACCTAGGCGCTCCCTGGCGATGAACCGCTTTTAGAATAGGAAATGATCAGTTTTCCTCTCGGACGCAATCGGCGATCCTCTTTCGCGGACGAACGCCTCAACTTAAACCATCTGATGGTGGTGAAGTGCTGGATAATTTCCACGGCCACTGTAAGGCTCCTCCCCAAAAAATCGGATAGATTTTGAATGGAGCCGGCAATACCGCGATCTTTGATCGATGCCTTGCCCAATTGCCAAGCACGCTTGGGGCCGCTCGTATACCCAATTTAAAATTGGTCACTGCCGCTTATTGGTGAGGCTGGTGTCTAGTTGCTCTATCGTGCCGCCAGTTGCAATTCTCATTGTAGTCATGCCCAACTATCCCCATCTATAAGTTGGGCCTTCTGTTCGCAGTAGGTGCCGCTGCATCGCGTTTTCAGGCATCACCCCCGCCGCGCGATGCGGTCGGGTGTGGAGCCCAACCACGATTAAACCGCATCCACCGTTTCTTCCATCCACCGATTTCTCGCTTCAAAGGTCATGCCTTCGGAACGCATGCATATTTTCCATTGCCTGAGCACCACATGCAAAGACCAGTCCCGCAGGCTGACAAGCATTGTGACATAGTCTGATACTGACAGTTTGGCTGCTTTGCGTCTGCTGGCTTTGCTGGTGTTCTCATAGGGATGATAGTTTTAGCCGGATGAACAGCTGGAAATGTGGCAGTGCTCTCAAATGTGATGTTTGAACCTGTAGAGGCCGTAGCTGCGTGTATTAACGACAGACAAATAGCAATGAGCAGTGACTGGGCATTCATGATGATCTCCTAGATATTTCTGAGGAGCCTCCCGTCCTTACACCATACGCCTGTTGTGGTATGAACACACACCCAAGTCTGTGGCGGGGTAACCGCACATATGCCAGCCTTAAACTCGTTCTACAAATTCTCTGACAGATCTATTCGACCGATAAAGCTTCGACGTGCATACAGACGCGCGGGAGAATCGGCATGATGCAACCGACGGGAAACAAGGTTTAAACAGCTTCCCGCACGGCGATTACCCAGTGAGCAAATATTTTGTGTTGAATGTTAAAGTGAGCGTGAATTAGACTTTAAGCTGGGAGCTTGCGTTTTCTTTCTTCTGCGCCGATCTGACTCCGCCACGAAGCGGGATTTAACGATGTCACGCGGCGAAACTCGCGATTGAAATTAGATTTCGTTTGAAAGCCCGACTCCAACATAATCATCGTTACTGACATCTCGGTTTCCCGTAGAAGTCGACAGGCCTCGGCAATACGAAGATCATTGATATATTGCGAGACATTCTTGCCTGTTAGCCGGTTGATACTGCCCGATATTTGTCGCGCGGGTAAACCGACCTTTCGCGCCAACCGAACAAGTGTCAGGTTTTCATCCAGGTAGAGCTTGTTCTGGGTGAGCATGTTTTCGACGCGAGCCAAAGTATCTCGGTCCTGCTCAATCTCATTCTTATCGATGATGCGTTCATTGCAACTGAAAATATTTGGCTTGGATCGACTTGCAACCAATGCGGTTATGCCTACGAACAAAAGTCCGAGCACATTGGCGTTACTCACAATTAGCGCCGAATTTCTGCCGTTTGCCCATCCGAAATCCATCAGAATTGCAAAGTCGAATAAAGCGGAAATGCATAGTGAGACAGCCGCAATTATCAACGCTCGATGAGCGGAAATCGCACTGTCAAATCGTGCTTCATCCAGAGCATCAGGCCCGGCCCATGCAAGAGTAAGCAGGGCAATAGAGAAACCAACGAAGAGAATGATCAAGGCGACATCTAAAAATATAGGTGCAATGAGCAATATGAATATTGTTGTTACCGGGAAAACTGCAACTTTCCAGAGATTTCGATCGCTCAAACATTTGCTATCATTGTGAACGAGGCTTCGAAAGCTAACGTAAATGAGCGGAGGCAGACAGCTTGCAACAACCGGCATGAGATAGCGGACTTCCTCGACGCCGTACCCCCAGCGCACGCCAACCGCGGCTGATTGCACCGCACACAAAGCGACCAATAGCTGAAACGGATTTCCTGCAGTCGCTCTGCCCTGGTAGCGCCACATGGCAACCAGAAGAATAAACTGCAGTAGAGCAACGACAAAGGGCAATGGTACGAAGAGCAAAAGCGTTCTCGCTATCAAAGGGCGGGCTATCGCCAATTAATGATCTATATCGCGATTCTGGACGACCTAAATCGTGATTGAGAACGCCAGAACTGAGGAGATTTGAAAAACCTGGCTCATCTTGCAAACACGGAGATACAAGATGAGTAACATTCGTTTCATTTGGTCCGGCATCGCGCTCTGTGCGGCCCTTTTAAGTTCTGCTGTGATGGCTGCAGAGGTGGGCGTTCGCACCATTGAAGTGCCTTCTGTAATGCGGGGGCAAGAACTGGCAGTAACGATCTGGTACCCCACCTCAGGGGGAGGCAATCCTGAACTCTTTGGTGCCGATAGGATTTTTAAGGGGACAACTGCGTCGAAAGATGCATCATTTGGAGTTAATCGTTTTCCTCTCGTTATTCTCTCGCATGGTTCGGGAGGGCGTGCTGAAGCTATAAACTGGCTTGCAACGGATCTGGCCAAGGCGGGCTTTATCGTTGCCGGACCTAACCATCCGGGCACGACATCAGGCGACTCGCTCCCCGCTGAAACGCCTAAACTGTGGAAGCGAACTAACGATCTTTCGACCGTTATCAGTTATCTCACTGAGCGCGCAGACTGGAAGTCTCACATCGATGCAGAACGGATCGGGGTTGTCGGATTTTCGCTTGGTGGTGCCGCGTCAATGAAACTTGCTGGCGCTCGCATAAATCTCGATGCTTATGCCAAATATTGCGACACTTACACGCAGTGGGATTGTGCATGGTATGCCGGTGGTCGCGGCTTTGCCAATATGGAGCCGATATCAGTGCCAAAGCTCGATTTACGCACTGTTGATCAAACGGCCTTTGAGCAGTCCAATCTTGATGAGCGCGTCAAAGCCGCGGTGCTTGTCGATTCAGGGATGGCTCAAGCCTATGACGAAGATAGCCTCAAGAATATCAAAATTCCTTTGAGTTTTATCAACTTGGGTAGTGAAGGTGAGGTGCCATTGTCAGTCAAAGCCGATGAAGTGGCAGCGTTGGTACCGGGTAGCTCTTATCTCACTGTTCGAGGAGCGGATCACTTCAGTTTTCTGCCCGAGTGCAAGGAAGACGCGCGCGCTTTCCTCAAGTCGGTGGGGGAAATCGATCCGATTTGCGAGGAAACCAGCAGATCGCGGAAAGATATCCACGCCGAATTATCGAATTTAATTTCATTGAGTCTTCAAAGAACACTCAAGCCTTGAGGTCTTGGTCTGACAGGCGTTATCAGTTTATCCGGCTTCAATCTACCGCAGGATGCTGATTGGAGACAGCGGGCGAGGCAAGTCCGCTGGCACCACCACGCAAATGTGTCATTTCATCGAAAGCACGTTGCGCAATGGCCCATGTCAAAAATAACAGGCACATCGCCAGAACGGCGGTGACAACAGTATCCGGTTTCATGGAATTAATCGTCCTGTGACGTTGATCTCGCATATGGGGCGAAAAACAGCAAAGGACAATAAATAATAAAGCATAGCTGGCATGCGATTGATGGTCTGAGCCTAGTAATTAAAAGCTGAATTCTATCGTTGTTCTTTTACTTAATGAATAGATTTTCAGCTTTTTCTGCGTTCGCGAATGGCTCTCACCCAAGTGTTGTTGAACATGATCACACCGACAATCAGCGCGACCAAGCCAATAGCCATCATGCCAAAAGCGACGCCCTGATCACCGAACTGTTGATATAGCCAGCCGGTTCGCTCAACGGTTTGAGCTGGTTTTCCCAGACGTAAAATCCCCTGCACGAGGGCGCCAACACCAACGATCAACAAAAGTACACTACGGATCATGAGGCAGTCTCAGTCTGATTATGCGTATTGCGGTAGAGAGATACAGCTATAGCCTTTGCGGCTCAATATTATGACGCTGCTGGAAAACACCTCGGAAAAACTGGAGCGGGCGAAGGGATTCGAACCCTCGACCCCAACCTTGGCAAGGTTGTGCTCTACCCCTGAGCTACACCCGCTCGCGCCAGTCTTCTCTGAGAGAAGTCGTTTCCGTTAGGCAGGCGGTATATGAACCAACGGAATCCGGATTGCAATAGGGAATTTCATGTGTCGACTAAGATATTTCAAAAGATTCACAGGCTTGTTCATTTTCGAGTTTCATATCACCACAATCTTGCCAGGGTGTTTAGCGCTTGCGGCGCGAAATGCTGATGATTGATGCAAAAGCCGCGAATCCGGCAGCAACAAGCAGGATGCGAGGTATGTTGTTGATGCCCCAATGCGAGAGCAGGAATGCTACGAATGCAGCACCAAGTGACTGACCAAGCAAGCGCGCCGTTCCAAGCATACCGCTTGCAGCGCCACTTCTTGAGCGTGGGGCCGACGTTATAATCATGCGATTGTTTGGAGCTTGAAAGAAACCAAACCCGATGCCGCAAATCGCCATGCGCCAGCAAATATCCACCACGGAAGGTTGTTCTGGCAGCGTTCCGACCAGTGCAAGCCCGGCAGCGAAGAACACAAGCCCAACCAGACCGAGCGTGGCAGGCGAATATTTGTCCGAGAACTTGCCCGATAGCGGTGCAACGATGGCCAGGGCAATCGGCCAAGGCATCATCAAAAAGCCAACCTCGATGGGTTGGAAGCCATAAACGTTCTGAAACAGGAATGGCAGCGATATGAATGCCATCATCTGTGCGAGAAAGGACATGATTGAGGTGCAGAGCGACAGGCTGAACACTGGGATACGCAGAAGATCGAGCGGCAGCAACGGGTTGGTTGTCTGCATTGAGCGCCGTATCAGCCATGTTGCTGCGACCGCGCAGCCGATTGCCTGTAAGGCCAGAAATGTCGAGCTGACGCCATTGCCTGCACTATCAATGACTGTAATGAGCAGGCCGAGCGTGAAGGCAGTGAGGATAGCACTCAGATAATCAAACCGACGTGATGAGAGTTCGTTATAGGGCAGGCTTTTCAGTCCCATAACGACAGCCAGAACACCGAGCGGAATATTGATAACAAAGAGCCAAGGCCATGTGAGCGAATGCAGGATGATACCTGCCAGTGTCGGACCTATGGTCGAGGAGAGAGCCACGAAAAGCGCATTCAAGCCAATTGCCGTACCTAGCTTTGCTTGCGGCACCGTATAACGAAGCAATGCTGCATTAACGCTCATCAGACCTGCTGCACCAAAGCCTTGTATGATGCGGGCTACCGTGAGTGCTTCAAGTGACCGCGCAAAAACGCAGGCAATTGATGCAAGTGTGAAGAGCGACACGCCGAGCAAATAGACGCGACGGTAGCTATAGATCTCGCCCAAAGCTGCAAATGGCAGCAAAGTGATAACGATGGCGAGCTGATATCCGTTCACGATCCAGATGGAAGCAGCTGGTCCTGCCGAAAAATCAGCCGCAATGGTGGGAAGCGCGACATTGGCAATAGTACCGTCGATAACTGCGAGTGTGAGACCGACCATCAGGGTCGCCCACGACCAGTAAATTCTTGGCTTGGGCAAACCGTCCTGAATTGTGGACTTGTTCGGCTCTATAACTGCTTCGTGCTTCATTCAATTGACCAGTAATGCGGAATTTTAAGCAACCTTAACCCTCATGGGAAGGGCAGTAAGTCATCTAGCTCAGAATTGCCCGCAGAACATAGATCGAACCCGCATTATTGCGTCAGGTAACGCTATTGTGTGCCGCTTTCGGCAGGAAACGCCAGATTCATCACATGCGCGTAATGGCGCGGATTAAAGCTCAGATAGAGCGGACAGATGCTTGCAACCAGAACCAGATGCATGATCCAGCCCGAGGCAAAGTTTCCGGTTAAATTGTGTAGCAATGCCGTTGCCACTGGACCTAGAGCTGCGATCAGAAAGCCGCCACCTTGCATCATCGCGGCCAGAGCGCCTGCTTCGTGAGGCTTGGGCAGATGATCAAGCGAGGTAATCATGGCGAGCGCAAAGCTGCCACCAAGACCTGCGCCGCAGATCGCGGACCAGAAATAAGGTGAGAGCTGCGGTGCAAAAGCCAGACCAGCAAAACCTGTCGCTTGCATCGCCAGTGTTAAGAAAAGCCAAGGGCGACGATCAAGGCTATGTCTTGCAAGCAGCGGCAGGCCAAAGGCCGACAAAGCCTGCGCGATTGCCATGACGGCGACCAGATTGCCGGTTTCTGCAGCTTCCAAACCCAATGATTGATAGTAGGGCGCAAGCCAGGCCACCATAGATGAGTATCCTGCGTTGACAAGGCCGAAAGCCACCATCAGTATCCATGTTCGTGGGCGACGGAGCAACTTTCCGGTGATGCCGGATTTTGAACCAGAAGACGCCGTTTCTTTAAGAATTGGAATAGCAGTAAGCAACGCAAGCACTGCAGGAATTGCAAGAACAGATAGGGCGAGACGCCAGTTGTGTTCAGTGCCCGCAAGCCAAGGTGTGAGACGTGCACCAAGTGCGCCACCCCCCATAATCATTGCGGAATAAAGGCCGGTAATAGCTGCAATACTTGCTGGGAAATTTGCTTTGATCAGGCCCGGCATCAGCGCCTGTATCATCGCAACGCCTGCGCCGCACAGAACAGCGGTAAGCGCGAGAGAAAAACCATCTGGCACGAAGCCCCGCAAAACAGAACCCAATGCAAGAATGATAAGTGCTGTGAACATGCTGCGGCGCGTGCCAATTATCGACTGAATGTGTGGTGCAATGAATGCGCCAAGGCCCATCAGCATCATGGGAAGGAATGTTAGCAGAGACAACATGCCAAAGCCCATTCCGGTATCTGTGACAATATCGGAAAGCACTGGTCCCGGTGCGGTCAGGAATGGCCTTAGATTAAGGCCAATCAGAACAATGAGAGCGATAAGGGCTACGGGTGCGGCTTGTGTGCCGCCATTGGCTTGCTGGGTCTGCATGATAAGTTCAGTCTTTTATTTCTTCTTTTCCTGCCAGCGCCGATAAAGTGCTGCATCATCGTCTGGCGAACAATGTTCAAAGTGAACGCCAGTCTGTTCTGTCACAGGCTTGGCCAGTTCCGAGGCGACTTTTGCTGTCGAAAGACCGAACGGTTCAGCCTGCTCGTTGGAATAGGCAAACATGATTTTATTGACGCCGGACATCCGCATTGCAGCGAAACACATAGGGCAGGGTTGGCCGCTCGCGTAAACGCTGCAATCATCCAGCCGAGGCGACTGCAAAACCTTGCCTGCGGCGCGCAATGCGAGAAGTTCCGCATGGGCAGTCGGATCGCAATCGGCCTGCATACGATTGACGCCGATGGCGATAATCTTGTCAGCTTTGACGACAACGGCTCCAAAGGGACGGCCGCCAAGGTCGACATTGTCGAATGCAAGCGCGATTGCCTTTTGCAAAAACTCCTGGTCGTTGCTCATTTGCCGCCTGCTTTCTCGAGCATCGCAACCATGGGCGCAAAGCCGCGCTGGCGCGCATGCTGCAATGGCGTAACGCCATCATTGTCCGCGAGGTTCACGTCAGCACCTGCATCAATCAGCAGTTTTACGATATCAACGTGGCGCTGACCGCCATCGCCCAGGATCACAGCCTCAAGCAAAGCCGTCCATCCCAGATTATTGACGTGATCAACTTTCACACCTGCTTCAATCAGCGTGCGCACGGTTTCAACATGCCCCCGTTCTGAAGCGGGTATGAGTGCCGTGCCGCCAAAGCGATTTGTGCTTTTAAGGTCGGCACCATGCGTAAGGGTGAGTTTTAGTATTTCCAGATGTCCGCGTGCGCCTGCGTAAAGATAGGGACTGTCCTTGATCGCATCCTTTGCATTCACATTGGCGCCAGCTTCGATCAATGCGCGGGCAACATCGACATGATTGGCGTGTGTGGCCGCAAGAAGCGCTGTTTCACCAGCAGTGCCTTTGGTTTCAAGATCGACGCCTACCTTGATCGCTTCTTTAACCGCAGCAAGATTTCCCGCTGAAGCGGATTGAATGAGCGCTGTTTCAGCGCGTGCGACGGCATGGCTGCCCGGTAAAACTGGTTCGGTCATGACTATTGTCCCTGCAATCAATGCCAAGGCACCCAAGCTGAATATTGTTTGACGCATCGGCGGTGCTCCTTATTCGTTGCTAAAATAGTTGCAATAAGACATATTTAGAAATTAAATGTTCAACTGGCATTCATTCGAATTATGAATACAATATTCAACCTTGATCTGTTGCGTGCTTTCGTGGCTGTCGTCGACAGCCGCAGCTTTACGGCTGCAGCGCTGCAGCTGCATTCGACGCAATCCACGGTCAGCCAGAAAATTCTGCGCCTTGAAGAAGCTGCCGGACAATCGCTTCTGGAGCGGGCAAGGCATGATGTTCGGCCAACCGATGCGGGTGAAAAGCTGCTCGGCTATGCGCGGCGGATGCTTCACCTCCATGATGAGGCTGCTGCTGCCATGACCGGCAGTGCGCTCACGGCAGTCTTTCGCCTTGGTCTGGCAGAGGATTTTGCTTCGAGATTGGTGACGCCGACGCTTGCCGCATTTTTGCGCGCGCATCCTAAGATGAAACTTGAAGTGACGAGCGGGTTAAGCCGCGAATTGCAGAAAGGTTTTGAAACGGGCGAGTTTGATCTGGTCATGATCAAACAAAAGCGCGGTGAAACGCTTGGCACCATGCATTGGCCCGAACCATTATCCTGGTTGGAAAGTGCTGATTTTCCAGTTTCAGACGCCGATCCACTGCCCCTCGTCGCATTTCCGCCCAATGGACTTTATCGGAGTGACATGATGGAAGCGCTCGACCTTATTGGCAGGTCGTGGCATGTCGTTTTCACCAGTTCCAGTCTCGCCAGTGTTCAAAGTGCGGTTGCTGAAGGACTGGGCGTCAGCTTGTTGCCTGCGCGAGTCGCGTTGCCCTCGCATCGCATCGTTCCCAAAGAAGCCGCATTACCATTTGTAGAGCCGATGGAAATCGTCATTCAACATATGGAGAACGGCCCGGATCAAATGCGGCAGCTCGTGCAAATGCTAGCCGATATTGTGAGTGAATGATCGATTGTTGCTGTAATCGTCAGTTTTGATGTGACTCATTGCGTCAGAAGCAATGAATCTGTTTGACTCTATCGCAAACGCGGTGTTTTTGCCTGTTGATAGCGCTACAGAAATGCCGACAGGATAGCTCCAGCACCTTCATCTCAAAGTTCCCTTCGTTTGCTGCAATTACCAGACGGCACGGTTTTTGCTTGTTGCAGACGGGAGGCACTTTACGGGAATACGACAATGTCCAACACCACGATCACGCATAACGACGGAAATACGCTGTTTCCGATCGTCCTTTCCATCGTTGCAGCTGCTGCAACCGGCGTTCTCTGGGCCTATGCCAATCCGATCCAGCTCGTTCCGGGCGTGATCCAGTGGCGAATTTTTGCATTTCTGCCACCGCTGGTCGGCATTCTTCTGGGCCGCAAGAGCGGATTTATCTGCGGTTATCTCGGCACAGTCATCTGGTCACTCCTGGCAGGCACGTTCATTCCCGCGCATTCGCTGATCATTGACGGCATCATGGTCGGTCTTACAGGCCTGATCCCGGGCATGTTGTTCGATCCTAAGACGACAACGTTTAATCGCATAACGCTGATTAAAATTGCAGCAACCTGCCTTGTTGTTGGCCTCTTGATGGTTGCCGCCGTTTCGGCCAGCTTGGCTTATCTCGGCATTTTCCCATACTGGTGGGCGGTAATGTATCTTGGCCTTTCGGACATCGTTCCGATGCTGATCGGTACGCCGCTACTGGTTGTTCCAGCCCTCAAGATTCTCAAGGGCGCTCACCCGTCCGGTTTCACACGTTTCTGATAGAGAGCAGTAAAAGTGCTCAAACTACAGAATGTAAAAGTAGGCTTTGGCGATTCCGTTCTGGCAATCGCCGAAGCCAACCTCGAAATTCGCGACGGCGAACGGCTTCTGGTTTGTGGCGCGGGCGGCAGTGGCAAAACCACGCTGCTCAACGCTGCATCGGGCATCGTTCCGCGCCTGATTACCCCACAAGTCTTCGATGGCGAAATCTCGCTCAATGGCAAGCTCATGTCTTCCATGCCGAAGGATGAGCTGTTTAGCACAATCGGCGTCGTTTCGCAGAATGTTGAAGATCAGCTCTGGGATCTGAGCGTTGAAGATCTGGTCGCCTTTCCACTTGAAAATCGGGGACTTGCTAAGGATGCTGTTCGTGCTCGTATCGATGAGCTGCTCGGTGAGCTTGAGCTGAACGCATTGCGAGGGCGGCGCGTATTGACGCTTTCGGGCGGTGAACGGCGCATGGTGGCGATGGCTGCGGCACTTGCGGCCGAGCCGAAACTGCTTGTGCTTGATGAACCGACAACCGGACTTGATCCTGCAGCGCGTCAGCGTCTTGTACGGGTTCTGAAAAAGCTTGGTGCAGAAATTCCAGCTTTGCTGATTGCGGAGCAGGACCCTGCATCACTGCAGGCCGTCGTCACCCATATCGGTCTGGTTAAAGACGGTAAGTTAGCGCCCGTCGTGCCGCTTGCATCGATCATCAGCGATGCTGCTGCGTGGGAAGATGCGGGCGTTCTGCCACCAATTGCTGCACGCAAACGTCTGACGGATGCGAAGAGCGGCGGTGAAGTTATTGTTTCTGTTTCTGGAATCAAGACGCAGCTTCAGCGCCGGGACGGCCAGCCGGTTCTGGAAAACGTGAATTTCCAGATCCGCGCCGGTGAAGTCGTCGCTCTGATCGGCAAAAACGGTGCGGGCAAAACCACGCTGTTTCAGTCGATCCTCGGGCTTCAGAAAATTGCAGCAGGCTCAATCATCATTGGCGGCGAGAATGCCGACAAGTGGACGGCCGCAAAGCGTGCCCGCTCGGTTGCCTACCTGCCGCAGAACATGCGCCGCATCCTGTTCAACATGACTGTGCTGGAAGAAGTGGTCTTTGCGATCACCGCCGCGACCCGTGCAGCAAAGGACGATGCAGTGACTGCTCGCGCAACGGCCTGCCTGCAAAAGTATGGACTTGGTGGCCATGAGGAAACCAACCCATTTGCACTTTCGTCTCGTCAGCAGGCTCTGCTAGGCCTTGCCTGTGCGGAAGCAGCAGGCGCTTCGGTTGCCATTCTTGATGAGCCGCTTTTGGCACGCGATCTCAATGGTCGTCGAATGCTGGAACTGTTCCTCGAAACGGCGCTCTCCGAAAACCGTGCGGTCATGTTGATCTCTCACGATCTGGAACTCGTGGATGACGTTTCTTCCCGCGTCATGATCCTGGATCGCGGCCATGTCACCTTTGACGGTGATGTGGATGCATCCTGGGATTCCGATGCCTATCGTGCGCTGGGCTGGCCCAAGCCGCGTGTTGTCGAAACAGGAGAAGCAGCATGAAAATCTTTTATGATCTGAACTTCTTCGTAAAGCTCGCAGCGGCATTTCTGGTTATGCTTGCGGCTTGGCTCGTGCCGGGTTGGAAATACGGTGTGCCACTGGCGCTGGTCACGGTCGCCTTTCTGGTGCTGGTTAAGGTGCCGGGCCTGCGTGGCTATCTCAAAGGTGCCATGCTTCTGACACTGCTTGTCATGGCAAGCTGGATTCTTAATCTCGTTCTGCAAGGTGTTGCTTTTGTTGATACTTTGCCGATTGCAGCCGGTATGGCTGCGCGTCTGGTGACCACGACTGCAGCTTTCTATTTCGTGATGGAAACCAGCACGCCCGGCTCTATTTTGGCTGCTGCCAGTGCTGCACGTCTGCCGCCCATGGTGACACTCGTTTTGTCGCTCACATTCGGCATTATTCCGATGCTGCGCGAGGATTTCGAGCGTATTGCGGATGCTCAGCGCGCACGCGGAATGGAAATTGACGATGTTTCCTTCCCAATGCGTCTGCGTTTTGCGCTGGCGCGCGGGGTGCCATTGCTGGTTCAGGCGATCCGCATGGCTCATGCAATTTCACTGTCCCTTGCCATTTATGGCTTTGACACCAAGCGCAAGCGTACGACATGGCGTAATGTCGGCCTGCTGGTCGAATCGAGACTTAATCCCAAGGATGCAAAACGATGACTGAAGACAGCGCGAAACTCTCTGGAAACGGTCAGGTCTGGACCGTCGATGTAGCGGGCCGCAAGGTCGATCTGCCGATTGTGCCGATCAATCCGAATTTCGCCATTTCGTTGATGATGGTCATCGATCTTGGCGTTCGTTTTGGCGAACATACAGGCAAGGCACTGGCGGAAAAGCTTGCGCCGTTGAAGCCGGATGTGATTGTTGGCGCTGCGACACTTGGCATTCCTGTTGCGATTGAAGTCTCGCGTGCTCTTGGCCTTGATGACTACGTTATCTTGCAGAAATCGCCTAAGATTCACCTTGGTGATGCACTCGTGCAGACGATTTCTTCCATCACCTCTAAAGGTGAACAACGCCTGCTCCTTGACCGTCAGGCAATCCCGCTTCTTAAAGGAAAACGCGTTGTCGTGGTGGACGATGTCGTCGCTTCCGGATCGAGCATCAAGGGCTCGGCAGAGCTGGTGCGCAAGGCTGGCGGTGAAGTCGTGGGGATTGGTGTAATTCTTACTGAAGCCAAGGATTGGCAGGACGTGCTGGGCGAAGATGTGAAGCTGCTTCACAGCCTCGCGCATATTCCGCAGTTCGATAATCAGGATGGCGAGTGGAAGCCGATACCGGAAAGCTTCCTCTAGATACAGCGAGCATTTGGGCTCTCTCCGCCTATAAATGGCATTCGCGACTGCGTTCCCGGTACTCACCTACCTTAAGCACGCTGCGCGCCTGATCTCGGATACGACCGTTTTCGGCTCAACATATCTACAGATCATGCAGCCTCAGACACTTTAAGAAGACGCCGCGCTCGTCGCGGCGTTTTTGCATTTTCGCCTTGTTTCGGCTGATGGATGGTATCCAAAATGGTCCTTCGTCAGCACGCATAAATCCTTTCAGAAAGCGCGACGAATTTTAAATTGACTGATTTTGTATCCAGGATATTCTGCTCAGAAAAGTTGGGAGGCTTTTCTTTTGGCGGCTTTTGAATGGCGCAGTCAGACCCGTTTGCTGGACGAAGTTGCGGAAGCACTTCGTGAGAGAATTTATGCGGGCGTTTATGCGCCGGGTGCCATTCTCCGGCAAGAACATATCGCTGCCGAATTTGGCATTAGCCGCACACCATTACGGGAAGCTTTACGTGTTCTGGAACGTGATGGGCTGGTTATCCACCTGCCGGGCAGGGGCGTTCGTGTAGCCTCCGCTGATCTGACGCGTCTGATTGATGCTTATGCTGTGAGAGAAGTTCTCGATGGTGTTGCTGCGCGTTTTGCGGCTGAACGCGCAACAGATGAAGACATTGCGAAGCTGCGTGCCCACGTTGCCGGGCAGGCCACGGTTGTCGATCAATGGGATCCGAAAGCGTATACACAGACGAATGTCGATTTTCACATGGCGGTGATGGACGCTGCAGGTAATGCCTCGCTGATTGCCTTCGTGCCGCTGCTACGCATGACATCACAGGTTTTCGCGCCGTCTTTTTCTCTTTCGGTTGATCGAGCACGCGATGCAATCCGCGAACATGGAGCAATTGTTGAAGCCATCGCCTCGCGCGATGGGGAAGAGGCTGAGCGGCTGGCGCGGTCACATATCCGCGTAACCACGGCAAGACTGGAGGCGGAAATGCCGCTACAGGAGAATGAAAATGAAGCGTGAAAATATCCGGGCATGGCCGTGAAAAAGGGTTTTGAGGCGCTCTACGGATTTGCCTCACTGAAGACGATTTCCGTGTGCCACGGTTGAAATTAGAATTCGGGAGAATTGCAGTGTCGCTTGAAGGTAAGGTCGCGCTCATCACTGGAGCAGGTTCGGGGTTTGGCGAGGGCATGGCAAAGCGCTTTGCTGACGGTGGAGCTAAGGTCGTCATTGTCGACCGCGACAAGGCAGGGGCAGAGCGCGTCGCATGCGAGATCGGTGATGCGGCACTGGCTATCGCTGCGGATATTTCCAAGGAAGCACATGTTGATGAAGCGGTAGAGGTAGCATTGTCGAGGTTCGGTCGGGTCGATATTCTCATCAACAATGCTGGCATCGGCCATAAGCCGCAAAATGCTGAGCTGGTTGAACCGGAAGAGTTCGACCGCATTCTTGGCGTCAATGTGCGTGGCGTTTATCTGATGACGCGCAAGCTCATCCCACATTTTAAGAGCAATGGTGCCAGGGGAGAGGAATGCGTCATTCTCAATGTCGCTTCGACTGGCGCAGGTCGTCCGCGCCCGAATCTCGCTTGGTATAATGCGACCAAGGGCTGGGTGGTTTCGGTGACCAAGGCGCTCGCTATCGAACTCGCACCAGCGAAGATTCGTGTAGTTGCTTTGAACCCGGTTGCGGGAGAGACACCACTTCTCACCACGTTTATGGGCGAGGATACCGAAGAAATCCGTAAGAAGTTCCGCGATTCCATTCCGATGGGCCGCCTGTTGAAACCTGGTGATTTGGCTGAAGCTGCGGCTTTCCTTTGCTCACCTCAAGCCTCTATGATTACCGGGGTTGCGCTCGATGTAGATGGAGGGCGTTCGATTTGAGAATTGATAAGGGGAGCCAAAGAGAAACGATGAGTAAACTGCTAAAAGCCGGGCTGATTACAGCCACGATGCTTGCATCGATCAACGGTGCCTTCGCAAAGGATACGCTGGTGGTCGGCGAAGTGCTGGAACCGCCGGGCCTTGACCCGACGGCAAATGCTGCTGCCGGTATCCGGCAAGTTACTTATGCTAATCTCTATGAAGGTCTTGTTCGTATTGTCGAAGACGGTACAGTGAAGCCACAGCTGGCCGAGAGTTGGACTATTTCTGACGACAAGAAAACTTACACCTTCAAGCTGCGTCAGGGCGTGAAGTTCCACGATGGGACGCCATTCGATTGTTCCGTTGTAAAATTCTCCTATGAGCGTGCGGTGGCTCCAGATTCCACCAATGCGCAAAAGGGTCTGTTTGAACCCATCGCCAGCACCGAATGTCCAGATCCAGCGACTGCCGTTGTCACGCTGAAGCGGCCTTCCTCGAACTTCCTGTTCAATATGGGGTGGGGCGACGCGGTTATGATCGCTCCGAATTCGGCAGCTGATAACAAGACCAAGCCTGTCGGTACGGGTCCGTTCAAGTTCAAGCGCTGGGTGCAAGGCGATCGTGTAGAACTCGACCGCAATCCGGACTATTGGGATGAGCCCGCAAAGCTTTCGGCGGTTACTTTCCGCTTTGTGAGCGATCCTTCGGCAGCGGCGGCTGCAATCCTAGCCGGTGACATTGATGTCTTCCCGATGTTCCAGGCGCCGGAATTAATCAGTCGCTTCAAGAGCGATGATAAGTTGCAGGTCGAAGTCGGTGATACTGCAGGCAAAGTTCTGCTTTCGCTTAACAATGCCAAGGCTCCATTCGACAATGTGAAGGTGCGTCAGGCACTGGCCCATGCCATCGACAGCAAGGCGCTGATCGAAGGTGTTTATTCCGGTTTTGGTACGCCAATCGGCTCGCATTATGCACCGGTCGATCCGGGTTATGTCGATCTTTCGGAAACCTATCCGTATGACCCGGCAAAGGCGAAGCAACTGCTGGAAGAGGCGGGCGTTCCGGCTGGCACGTCGATCACCATCACGCTTCCACCCCCGGCCTATGCGCGTCGCGGTGGTGAAATCATTGCAGCGATGCTGGCGGAAGTTGGCATTCAGGCCAATCTCGTTCCAATCGAGTTCGCACAGTGGCTCGATCAGGTATTCAAGCGCTCCGATTTTGATGCCACAATCATTGCACATACCGAAGCGCGTGATCTCGATATTTATGCCCGCGACAAATATTACTTCAATTACAACAACCCGGAATATAAAGCGCTTTACAAAGCCTATGCCGAGGCTGGCAGTGACGAGGAACAGCTCGAACTGGTGAAGAAGCTTCAGGAAAAGCTTGCTGCAGACGAGCCGAATATTTTCCTCTATGCGCTGCCAAAAATCGGTGTCTGGAATAAGAACGTCAAAGGTTTGTGGAAGAACATGCCGATCCCGGCTGATGATCTGACACAGGCTTACTGGGCCGAATAATACCATCAGCGCCCCGGCGTTTTTCGGCGGGGCGGTTTTACGCGAAAAGTCGTGCAGTGATAACAACCAAGGGGCTGCGGCACGGCAAGAAATAGAATGTGGAGTGAATGGCGCGAAGCGCTCATTCCTGCATTTTTATGACGCACAGTCTTGTCCGGAAAGTCTCGGGCAACTTCTCGAGATTGTGCTTAGGAGGTCGCTTTGCTGGCTTATATTTCCGGGCGAATAGTTTCGCTCTTGCTTACGACGCTTGCGGCCTCCGTCATCGTCTTCCTTTTGATGCAAGTGCTGCCGGGTGACCCTGCCGCAGTTATCCTAGGCATCAATGCTCAGCCTGAAACGCTGGCAGCGCTTCACAAACAGCTCGGCCTCGATCAGCCGCTTTGGTGGCGGTATCTTTCGTGGATTGGCGGCTTTCTGAAGGGGGACTTCGGCACCAGTTACACCTATTCCGTTCCGATCAGTGAATTGATCGGACCACGCATTATGGTCACGCTGCCGCTGGCGCTGCTATCGATGGTTCTATCGGTCGCGATCGCTATTCCCGTGGGCGTTTATGCGGCCTCCAAACGCGGCAAAACTGGTGACGTACTTTCCATGGGGGTGGCGCAGGTGGGTGTTGCTATCCCAAATTTCTGGCTCGGCCTGCTCTTGATCCTGTTGTTCGCTTTGCAGCTAGGCTGGTTTCCAGCTTCTGGCTTTGCTGGCTGGGAAGGTGGATTCTGGAATGGTATCCGCTCGCTGTTTCTGCCCGCGCTGGCTCTTGCCCTGCCGCTTGCTGCTATTCTCGCTCGAGTGACGCGTTCCGCCGTCATCGAAACGCTGGGTGAGGATTTCGTACGGACCGCGCGCGCAAAAGGTCTTACCCGCAACGCTGCACTTTGGCGCCATGCGGTGCCAAATGCGCTGATCCCGGTTGTCACTATTATTGGCCTGCAATTCTCATTTTTGTTGGCTGGAACCATCATCATCGAAAATGTCTTCAATCTTCCCGGCCTGGGAAGGCTAGTATTTCAGGCAATCGCTCAGCGCGATCTGATAACGGTGCAGTCGCTGGTGACGCTGCTTGCGGCTTCCGTGATTACGGTCAATTTCATTGTCGATCTTGTCTATGGTTTCATTGATCCGCGCCTTTCGACAGGAGGCAGCCGATGAGTGAGGTTCCGACAATTGCAAAGCCAAGCCGCTTTCGGACGCTGTTTTTAAGCCGCAGCCTTGTGATCGGCTCGCTAATTACCGCTATCCTGGTGGCTATGGCTCTCGTCTCCTATTTCTGGACGCCTTATTCACCGACCGCCATGAACTTCCGCGACAAACTGCAGGGGCCGAGCTTCAGTCATTTGTTCGGAACGGATAATTTCGGTCGTGATGTGTTTTCCATGATTATGGTCGGTGCGCGCAATTCCATTGCCGTGTCGATTATTGCAGTGCTTGTTGGCGCGGGTATAGGTATCCCTCTCGGTGCCTTTGCTGCAGCGCGCGGTGGATTGGTCGATGGCTTTGTCATGCGTATGACTGATCTGGCCTTTGCATTTCCGGCGCTGCTGACCGCAGTCATTATCACCGCTATTTTTGGCCCTGGTGCGGTCAATGCCATGATTGCAATCGGTATTTTCAATATTCCGGTCTTCGCCCGTGTCACACGCGGTGCGTCGCTTGGGCTTTGGAAGCGCGAATATGTGCAGGCAGCGCGTTGCGCAGGGCGTGGGGATATCTCGATCACGCTGCTGCATGTTCTGCCCAACATCAATCATGTTTTGATCGTTCAGGCGACGATCCAGTTTGCACTCGCCATCGTGGCGGAAGCAGGCCTTTCCTATGTGGGGCTGGGCACACAGCCGCCAATGCCGAGCTGGGGCAAGATGCTCAACGATGCACAGACCTTTATCTATGATGCACCATGGCTGGCGATCTTCCCCGGTCTTGCCATTACACTCGCAGTCCTTGGCCTCAACATGCTGGGTGACGGTCTGCGCGACATACTTGATCCGCGCGTAAGGAGGCAGAGATGATGAAAGCTTTGCCAAAAACACCTCTTCTTGAAATGGACAATATGTCTGTCGAGCTGCCATTTGGCACGTGCACTGCAGATATCGTGTCTGGCATTAAGTTAACCCTCAACCGTGGTGAACGTCTGGGCGTTGTGGGTGAATCTGGCAGTGGCAAGTCGATTACAGCACTTGCTGCCATGGGCTTGCTGCCTGACCGGATGCGCGTGCGCGGAACCTTGCGTTTTGATGGGCAGGATCTGGCAAACAGGCCAGAAGCCGAACTTTGCAAAATGCGCGGTCGTCGCATGGCTATGATCTTTCAGGAGCCAATGACGGCGCTCAATCCGGTTAAAAACATTGGTGCCCAAATTGCCGAAGGCCGTCGTCTGCATCTTGGCGAAAGCCGCGCTGATGCCGAACGCAAAGCGCGTGAGTTGCTGGATCGCGTGGGACTGCCTGCACCGCGCTTTAATCTCGATCTGTATCCTCACCAGCTTTCCGGCGGGCAACGCCAGCGCGTGATGATCGCCATGGCGATTGCCTGCGAGCCTGATCTGCTGATTGCAGATGAACCTACCACGGCGCTTGATGTCACTGTTCAGGCACAGATTCTTGACCTCATGGATGAGCTGATCGACGAAACAGCAACAGCGTTGATGCTAATTACCCATGATCTCGGCGTTGTTTCGGAAATGACCGATCGTATCGCAGTGATGTATGCCGGGCGGATCGTGGAAACGGGGCGAACCGAAGCCGTGTTCAATCGTATGGCGCATCCTTATGCGCGGGGACTGTTTCAGGCTTCTCCACATGGCGCTAATCTTGTTCGCGATCATACGAAGCCGCGTCAGCGCCTCGCTGCTATTCCCGGTGTTGTGCCGGATCCGCTCGCGCGCCCGTCATATTGCAGCTTTGCTGAGCGTTGCGCATTCGTTGAAGGCGATTGTCGAAAACTCATTCCGCCGCTCGATCTAATCGGTGAAAGCGAAGGCATCGCCCATCGCGCTGCCTGTCTGCATCCGCGCGATGGCGAGGTGCTGGCATGAGCAAGATGATTTTGCAGGTTCGTGATGTCGTCCGCGAATATCAGCTACCGCGTCCATCATTCCTTTCAAAGCCGGGATCATTGCGCGTTCTCCACGGTGTCAATGTCGAGATCGAAGCAGGGCAAAGCCTTGGTATCGTGGGCGAAAGCGGTTCGGGCAAATCAACACTTGCGCGTGCTGTGATGGGGCTGGAACGGCCACAATCTGGCCAAATCCTTGTCAATGGCCAGGATATCTACGCGCTTAGCCGTTCAGGCCTGCGTGAAGCGCGTAAAGGTTTTCAGGCGATCTTTCAGGATCCTTATGGTTCGCTCGATCCGCGCCACACGGTCAAGCGGATCATTTCGGAGCCGATTGTTTCTCTGGAGCGCGGAACAAACAGCAAAGAACGGGATGAGCGCGTGACAGAAGTCCTGGAAGCTGTCGGTCTCCCAAAAGCGTCTGCAGAAAAATATCCGCATGAGTTTTCCGGGGGGCAACGCCAGCGTATCGCTATAGCTCGCGCCCTGATTACCAAACCAGCGCTCATCGTTGCTGACGAACCCGTTTCAGCTCTTGATGTCTCAATTCAGGCGCAAGTTCTCAATCTGATGATGGATCTGCAGGAAAAGTTCGGCCTTTCCTATCTTTTCATTAGTCATGATCTCGGTGTCGTGCGCTCAATTACCGATCGTGTAGCGGTGATTTATCACGGCAATATCGTCGAACAGGGAGAAACCAACGCGGTCTTCGATAATCCGCAACATGAATATACGCTCGCATTGGTTGATGCTGTGCCGAAGCCATTTTCGGGACGGCGCAAACGTGCCCGCAAGCTCAATTCTACAATCAAATTACGAGAATGAAATAAGGGAACGCCATGTCTTCACTTGCCGATTTGTCAGCTGTCGATCTTGTTTCTGCCTATAAGGCGAAATCGCTTTCGCCGGTCGAAGTTACGGAAGCTGTAATTGAGCGCATCGAGGCCTATGAGCCGAAACTCAATGCGCTTTGGGCTTATGATCCGGAAAACGCGAGAGCATCTGCGAAGGCATCGGAAGAACGTTGGGCAAAGGGTGAGCCTGCTGGCCCCATTGACGGTGTGCCGCTGACGATCAAGGAAAATATTGCCACGCAAGGTACTGCTGTTCCGCTCGGCTGTGCAGCACTGCCTCTCAATCCTGCAGCCGTCGATGCGCCGCCCGCAGCCCGCACCCGCGAGGCTGGTGGCGTGCTTTTGGCTAAAACAACCATGCCTGATCTCGGTATGTTGTCCTCCGGGCTTTCGAGCTTCCATATGCTGGCACGCAACCCGTGGGACTTGGACAACAATCCGGGCGGTTCAAGTGCTGGTGCAGGCAGCGCTGGTGCTGCTGGTTACGGGCCACTGCATATCGGTACCGATATTGGTGGCTCCATCCGCCTGCCTGCTGGCTGGTGCGGTCTGGTTGGTCTGAAGCCCTCTTTCGGGCGTATTCCAATCGATCCGGCGTTTCTTGGTCGCGTTGCCGGTCCGATGACGCGTACGGTTGCAGACAGCGCGCTTTATATGTCGGTGCTTTCGCGTCCTGATCGCCGTGACGCAATGAGCCTGCCATATCAGGATATCGACTGGATGAGCCTCGATATCAATGTAAGAGGTCTCAAAATCGGCCTTTGGCTCGATGCGGGTTTTGGCGAGCCGACGGGCGATGAAACACGCGCGGCTGTGGAAGCGGCAGCGAAGCTGTTCGCGGAAGCGGGCGCAATTATTGAGCCGGTTGCTCCATTCCTCAATCGCGCCATGATCGATGGGCTTGATCGCTTTTGGCGCGCACGCTCCTGGGCCGACGTCTCTAAGATGACGCCGGAAAACCGTGCGAAAATCTTGCCTTATATCTATCAATGGACTGAAACCGCTGAAGGTTTGACTGGCGAGGAAGTCTATTCCGGCTTTTCCCAAATAGATGCGATGCGCCATGCAGCCCTTGCGGCGTCGAAGGATTTCGATTTCATCATTTCCCCGACTGCTCCAATGCCGACCTATCCGGCGGAATGGGCTTCTCCGGTCAATGATCCGCAGCGTCCATTCGAGCACATCGCGTTTACCGTTGCGATGAATATGTCGGAACAGCCTGCAATCTCGCTCAATTGTGGCTATACGTTCAACGGGCTGCCTATTGGCTTGCAGATTTTTGGCCAACGCTTTGATGATCTGGGCGTGCTGCGTCTCGCCCAAGCATATGAAGATATGCGACCAACGCAGCGCCCTTGGCCAGTTCTCTAGATTTCGCCTCTGGCTGACTGAAAATGGCGTCGTTCTGCGCTTTCGGTGCTCACGAACCTTAAGTACATTCCGCTCCGGTTCTCGAACGCTACCATTTTCGGCTACCGATAGACAAAATCACACGCGTCTCAAATGAAAGGCCGCTTAATGCGGCCTTTTCTTTATTTTGATCTGAATGGCGCTCGCTCTTTATAGCGATCGACGGCAGTGAGTTTCTGAATCAGCGGCTCCGCATCACGCCAAGGATAAATCTCTGTGCGCAGATATTCGAGTTCGGCTTCAAGTTCATCTTCGTCGATTTCCGTCCACCAGGATTTCGGGCGCCCTTCGCTGCCATCAGACCAGCGGTAGCGGCGTTCTTTCAGCTTGTCCTTCATTTCAAAAGGGCTGTTTTCTGCATAAATGCGCAGGCGCGATTTCTGGCTGGCCTTCAGCAATTCTGCAAATGGTGTCGTCTTGCCGGATTGTTCCTTCAGCACGGCGAGCAACGCCTGACAGTCGTCTTCTGCACGATGGCCATTATGGAAATAGCCGCTCTGGCCGATCAGATAACCAAGCTTGGTGCCTTCAAAGCCGCGTGCCGTCCAGTCAATCTCCTTGACCGAACAAGCCCAGGGCTTGTTTCCAAAGACTGGTGAAAAACGTTCCAGAAAGGGTCGATCAAAACCTGCATTATGCGCAATGATGAGATCCGCATTACCTATCAGCGCTTCAAGCTTCGCACGCGGAATGATCTGCCCGGCGACCATCTCATCGGTAATGCCGGTGATACGCGTAATATCGGCTGGAATTGGCTTTGAAGGTTCTTGCAAAGCGCCAAAAGTTGCACAAACATCACCGATTGAGCCATCATCCGCATAGCGGAAAGCCACAGCACCAATCTCGATGATTTCTTCCTGCGCAGCACTCAATCCCGTCGTTTCGGTGTCAACCACAACCCCGAGCCGAGGAAACGCAACCGTGTCCGCATCGGGTACTGTCGGCGATGGGTCAAGCCGCTGCAAGATACGATAGCGCCCGCTGTCTTTCAGGCGTTGAACCATTTCCGCTTCGTCAGGGCCGGTCGCCTTTGCGAGTTTGGTGCGGGCAGGGCGCAGTTCTGCCTGCTTAAAGTCGCCTTCGGCAGAAGGGACAAAGAGGTCGAACTGGTGGCGCATATGTTTTCTCCGCATTGGGGCTGTGCCTAGCGATAAAATGGCATTTCGCAGCTTGCTGACCAAGCCCTCAATAAATTTAGTAACAGGTAATGTTGGTGTTTCAGCTTGCTGCTCTCGTATTTAAGTAATTTTTTGAAATCGATATTTGGGGATAAGTTGTTCCTTCGAAATTCTTTACACGGTAACATTTGCTGGGAATGCATTGATTGTATTTATTTATCAGAAAATAATTATATTATAACGTAGTAAATGAAAATAATATTTAAATTTCTATATCGAATTTATTCTTGATTTGAATCCTTTATTGTCGTTTGAAAGAAAAGCAATTTGATGTTCCATAAAATTTTTAATTAAACGGTATCATAGCTCGTGAAATTTTTACCGCCACTCCTGATTATATTGTTTGCGACGACAATGTCTGGTGTTTGGATGCTAGACACCAGACGCAGGCATATATTGTTCTTCGGGCTTGGTTTCGCAACCTTTGCTGCTGGTTTGTTGCTGCAGGTCTTACAGCTCTTACCGAGTTTGAATGCGGCAGTATTTACAGCAACAGCGCTTTATCTCTTGGCTGGTCTTTTCTTCTGTGAAGCCGTCATGCTTCGGCTGGACAAGCAGTTTTCACCTTTTGCGGGCGCATCGATTAGCGTGCTAACACTGGCGGTAATAGGTTATCTGGCTCAATTGGGGGCGGATTATAAATATATGGCCGTTGCATCCAATTTGGGGCTTGGCGCAATGATTGCCACGCTTTGTCTTCAGTCGCGGGGGCTAATGCAAGGCAAATGGATCGAGCGCACATTGCATGGTTTTGTCACGATCCTTGCCGCGCATTTCTTCCTTAGAAGCATTCTTACCGTCAGAATGCTTAGTGGAATTAGCACGACAGAACAGCTGATAAGTTCCCAATATTGGACACTGGTTACAATCTCGGTCTCTTTCATAGGCGTGTTGCTGGGTCTGGCTATTTTGGTAGTTGCAACTGCGGATGTGATTAACGAACTGCAAGCCGAGCGGGATTCAGACCCTCTCACCGGGGCTCTTAATCGTCGAGGTCTGGAGCGAGCTGCGAAGCGAAGCCTTATGGCCGCTGAGAAGCACAGGCTTGCCGTTATCATTGCTGATATTGATCATTTCAAAGCGATCAATGATGAATTTGGTCATTCCATCGGTGACCAAGTGCTTGTTGAATTTTCATCGCTCCTGCGTTCGGCATCGGAAAAAGGAGCCATTGTCGGTCGTGTTGGAGGTGAGGAATTTGTTTTGATTGTGAAGGGTGGTGCCGAGCAATGCGTGATATTCGCCAATCGCCTGTGCAGCCACGTCGCTCGTTATGGTTTTTCGATGCTGCCGAACGGACGAAGCGTAACCAGCAGTTTTGGTCTTGCGATCATAAGGGATCACGAAACGGTCTGGGATGCCGCAGCGCGCGCAGATCTTGCTCTTCTAAGGGTAAAACGGCGCGGTCGTAATCGTGTTGCGGCGGAAGGTGTCGAGTTCAAATCTGCAGGCGATTTCGACTATCTGCTCACGGCATAGTGAGCCTTTCAGCTGCCACAGCCATACTTTCTTTTCTGAAGACGGGTGATCGTAAAGAATTTAGTTACCATAATTCTTCATGCTTAGTGCGACTTTCAAGTTAGCACTTTCGCCATGTTTGCTTCGCTTTTCTGCCGAACTTTCATGCAAAGCGACAGCGAGAAAACCAGTTATTATTCAGGACGAGTAGTATGGCGTTCGTCACAGACACGTATGATTTTGCATTGCCACGCGGAATTAATATTCCCAACCCTTTTGTCTTTAAAGGAATTTTACGTGTCGCAGCTCTGCTGGGCGCAGGTCTTCTGGCCGGAAGTTGCCTGTTGACGACCCTGAGCACTGTGGAAGCTGTTCTGCCTGCTTTTGTGCCTTTGGCACCCGCAATGCGACGTCTTCCCGCCGCAACCCCACATCAATTGGCTGTTGTCGATCAAAAAATCGGCATGGGGCATGTCATCCGCCAACGGTTTATTCAAGCCTATACCGCTGATGCGCCATATTCCAATCTTGATTGGCGGCGCAACAAGGTTGCTGAAGATGCTCCCATCATTGCCGATGTGGGCCCGGAAGCCGTTATTGAAGATGAGCCTGTGGCAATGGCTGCCGTAATTGAGCCGCGTGCGGAGCGCGTTGCACCCCCTGCGCCCGCTCAGGATGTGGTGTCGTCAGCAGTTGTCGCCTCAGCGACAAGTGCTGCGCAAACTGCAGCTCAAGACTTTAGCACGAGCGCAATAGCAGCTTTGCCATCCGGTGACACTATCCCTGTTCCGATGGTGGCACCCGATGCTCAGATCGCGCATGCGCCCATTGAAGATGATACAGATAGCTTTCTGCCTGATGATGTGCCGTTTCCCGGCCAGAAGCCTGTAATCGACAGGCCAACTGTTACGAAGCCACAAAAGCAGGAAAAGACGCAACTCGCTTATGCGCCTCCAAATGGGCAAACAGAGAACATTCAGCGAGGCCTTTTTGGGCGACTGTTTGGTCAGGCCGCACACAACAAGACAGCAATCTATGATATCTCTGCTGCTACGGTTTATCTGCCAAGTGGCGAAAAACTGGAAGCGCATTCGGGCATGGGCCACATGCGCGACAATCCGCGTTATGTTGACCAGAAGATGCGCGGCGCTACACCACCGAGCACTTATAAGCTTCAGATGCGTGAAAGCTTATTCCACGGGGTCGAAGCAGTGCGTCTGCTCCCAGCCGATGGTCGCAATCCGTACAACCGCGACGGGCTGTTGGCGCACACATACATGCTGCGCCGGGCAGGGGATTCAAACGGTTGTGTGGTGTTTAAGGATTATGCCCGCTTCCTGCGTGCATTCAAACGCGGTGAAGTAAACAGGATGATCGTCGTGACGAGCATGTCGTCATCATCAAAGCCGGCACGTGTTGCATCGATTTTTTGATCTCGCCTAGAGAGACCAAAGCTGAATTATAGCATTCCCAGCAAAAGTGCGAAGCGCCCCCGCAGGGAAATCAGCTCGCTGGAGTGATTTCTTCTTCTGATGTGATGCGTCGGATAGTGCGTAAAAGCAAACAGTTATAGTGGTTCCAACGATTCATTTTTAACCGGAGCCGCTTTGAGATCAGCTCTGGCTTAAAGCACGTCGCGGAAAAGTGGATGTCGGTTTTCCGATAACGACAAGCGTAAAAATGTGCGACACGCTCTAGTGGATTGAATTTGACGTTTGAACCCCGGCTGACACTTATGCTGTTTCAAACGTCAAATTCGAAAAATCCACTAGATATCTACATCAAGCGCCAATACTTTTATAAAGCGGTGTAGTGATGTCGAGGATCAATTCAAGAGCACGCTCCCTAGCCTGCTTGTCTTCAGGCAGCTCAAATTCTGCAAGCTCGATAGCGGCGATTTGCGACCCAGGAATTGCGGCCAGTGCATCGCGCAATTGTGGCGCAAGCAATCCGGATTCGATTGCATAGGCGGCTGGAATTAAGCCCGGTTCCATCACGTCCCAATCGATATGCACCCAGACAGGGCCGGTGCCGATGGCTGCCAGCAGCGTTTTTGCATTGGCAGCTTCTGGCTTGATAATCGTAACGCCCTGGCGTTCGAGCGTTTCCATTTCTTCTGGGTCAATGTCGCGGGCGCCGAAAATGACGACATTTTCAGGGGCGACATTGCCGCCATGTCCGCTATCCCAAAGGCCGCAGATACCAGCTAGCGCCATGCCGCCCATATAACCTGAGCCTGTTGTGTCGGGCGTGTTGAAATCGCCATGGGCATCGACCCAAAGAACGGTCAGTCCATCAATCAGGCTGGCTGCTTGCGGAATGGTTGCAAGGCTTGCCGAGCAGGTATTAGTAGCCAAAAGCGGTCGCCGACCCGCCTTCAGTTCATCAGCAACCGCAGCAGCAAGGCCTTTGAGTGTGTCATGAGCCTGCGGCAATGCTTCACTCCAGTCATCAGAAACAGCAGCTTCAGGCGTGCCCACGGTTTTGACGGAAAGGTGGTAGCGCGCTGCCAAAGCATTCGCGACCGCTAAAGCGCCGGGAATGGCGCCGGATGTGCGATCTGCTACTCGGCCTTGAGAGGTGATGATGCTGGATTTCATGCGAGTCGTCCTTGATACTTACAAGTGAGCAAGCCTGCTTTTAGCGAAGAGGAGGAACTGAAGCTATCTCTTTGTTTTCCTGCAATTTAACGCCTGGAGTCATAGACAAACCACGGAGCAGGATATGCCGTTCTCCTGTTACTCAGGATGATTGACCCAAGGTTTGTGCTGATCACGAAAATGCGTCCTCGTAATCAAAGACAAGTTGATATAAGCCTACGCGACACCACACCCAACTTCAGCTAAGCATTTCGAGCGAAAGCGTGAACTGCCGTTTACGTCCCGGAATGCGAAACAACCAAAGTCAGAGCGATTAAGACAACTCAATCTTTGCCAGAGCCTTTTTGGTGATATTGGTGAAACTGATCCTACAGCTTGCAGTTAGAAACAGGAACCGATGATGTTCAACGGTTTTCGGCTTTTTGTGCCCATATTGGCGGGTGCCAATCTTCGAGATCGCCTTATCGGCAGTCTGGGCGCATTAATCGGTATATGCCTGACAGGGCTGATAACCGGACTCGTAATGGGCAGGAGCATCGAGCTTCCGCTGATCGTTGCACCGATTGGCGCGTCGGCCGTGCTGATATTTGCTGTCCCTGCAAGCCCCTTGGCGCAACCATGGTCGATCATCGGTGGCAACGTGATCTCTGCTCTTGTTGGGATAACGGTCGCGCGCTTCGTCGGCAATCCGTTGATTGCCATTGGTCTCGGCGTTGCTCTTGCTATTGCAGCCATGTCGGTTTCGCGTTGCCTGCACCCGCCCGGCGGTGCGGCAGCCCTGACAGCTATTATTGGCGGATCAAGCGTTACCGATATCGGTTATCACTTTGCTTTTATACCGGTCGGTTTGAATTCCGTATTGCTGGTTGCTCTTGGCATTGCTTTCCATAAATTGGCTGGGCGAAAATACCCGCATGTGCCAGCGGCAGCGCCTGCCAATATACATAAGACCAGTGACCTTCCTGCTCCGTTGCGGGTCGGCTTTACGTCTGACGACATCGCCACGGCGTTGAAAGAAGTGGATGAGACTTTTGATATCGATCCGGGGGATCTTGATCGATTGCTTAGGCAGGTGGAGCTACAGGCACTCATTCGCACGCACGGGATAGTGGTTGCGAAAGATATCATGTCGCGCGATGTTATCAGCATTAAAGAACATGATAGCCCGGATGAGGCACGGCACTTGCTGCTGGAGCACAATATCCGCACTCTGCCCGTCATTGGTGAACAAGGAACGCTGCTCGGCACTGTCGGGCTTCGGGAGCTGAACAACTTGGCTGCCGAGGTCGGCGAGCTGATGATTGAAGCGATAACGGCACAAAAGGACGAGCCGGTCGTAAAGCTGGTGCCGTTGCTGACAGATGGCCGTTCCCATGCTGTCATCGTCACCGATCAGGATAATGTTGTCCAGGGACTTATTTCACAGACGGATTTGCTGAGCGCATTGGCCCGTTCGTTGCGGTTCCAGGAGCCGGAGCAGCCGAAGAAGCGTAAGTCGCGTCTACATCTTTTACGCGGTGCTGGAATTTAACCTACAAGCTTAGCCAGCTCCCATTGGAGCTGGTTTTTTTAATGTGACTACGCCGCTTTACACCTGCATTTCGTCGGTGTTGATACAGTCTGCCCGCCGATCCGCCGGTCCAGACCGAAACAGATCACCCCTATTCTGCTCGCATCAGATTCTGAAGGAGTAGAGAATGCGCGGCGCGGATATTTTGGTACAAATGCTGATTGGCTACGGCGTTGAGACGATTTTCGGGGTGCCGGGCGATACCAATGTGCCACTCTATGAAGCACTGCAGCAGCGAGAAGGTGAAATCCGCCATGTCATGGCCCGAGACGAACGCTCGGCTGGGTATATGGCCGATGCTTATGGTCGCTTTTCCAATAAGCCGGGGATTTTTGAATGTCCGTCGGGCGCAGGCGCCATGTATTCGCTGCCACCCGTTGCTGAATCAAACGGCTCGTCCATCCCTGTCATCCTGCTGACTATCGACATTCCGCTGCCGGGCGAAGGGCGAGGTGTTTTGACCGAGCTTGATTGTGCCAAACTCTTTGAGCCAGTGACGAAACTTTCCGTACAGGTAAAATCAGCCGACAAGCTGCCCGAAATCATTCGTCGCGCGTTTCGCGTTGCCTGCTCTGGCAAACCGGGTGCGGTGCATCTCCAGATACCCGAGGATATGTTGCTTGCCGAAGTCGATCCGTCACGGACATCGCTGCATGTCGAAGAAGAGTGCAAAACCTTCCCGGCTTTCCCAACGCTTCCGCCCAGGCAAAAACTTCATGAGTTGCTGGAGCTGATTGCCAAGGCCGAGCGTCCATTGATTGTAGCAGGCGGTGGCGTCAACCGCGCCCATGCCGGTGGACTCATCACCCAGCTTGCCGAACGTTACGGCATTCCCATGTGCACGACGATGACAGGGCAGGGCGCGATAGATGACGATCATCGTCTGGCCATTGGTGTGATCGGGGACAACGGTTATCATCCTCATGCAAATTGGGCGCTGGAACATTCTGATTTCACATTGTTTGTCGGCTCCCGCATCGGTTCTGTGGTTACAATCGGCTGGACCTTCCCGAAGATCACACTCAACAGACGCCTCGCGCAGATTGATATCTCGCCCGAAATCATGGCCAATAACTATGAAAACCTGCTCTCCATTCAAGGCGATGCGTTGCTGGTTCTGGATGAATTGTTGCAGATCGAGCTGGCAATTGAGCCTGAGAAACGTGAAGGCTGGATTGAGGAGTTGAATGCGCATCGCCGCGAATTCTGGGAACATGCCGAAGAAGCTCTCAGCGATGAGCGTGTTCCCTTGCGCCCGGAACGTGCCGTGCGTTCGTTTAACGAAGCACTGCGTCAGTCGGGAAAACCGGCACTGATTTATTCAGATGCTGGTACGCCGACACCCTATATGACCCGTTTTCTCAAGATCAACGATAGCGAAACCCGCTTCGCCATTCCCCGCGCTTTCGGGGGCTTGGGTTCAGCTCTACCTGCGACCGTCGGTGCGTGGCGCGCCGACCCCAACAAGCGACCGATTGGATTGTTCGGAGATGGTTCATTCGGCATGACAGTTGGAGAGCTTGAAACATTGGTCCGACTGCAAGTTCCTGCAATTCTTGTTCTTTTCAACAATGGGACTTTCGGCTGGATCAAAGGTCTGCACCGTCTCAAAGGGCACAATCAATGTTTCGGCGTGGATTTTCTTGCGCCAAAAGGACAGGCAATTGCTGAAGCTTATGGACTGAAAGCCTGGACTGCCAAGACGGCTCATCAGCTCGACGCTGCGATGGCGGAAGCGTTTGCTTGGAAAGACGGGCCCTGCTTTATCGATGTCCATGTTGAATCGATTGCCGACCGTGTGCCGCCGGTCTATTCGTGGCTTTTAAAACGCGGCGAAGACCCGCTCAATCTCAAGCCTGTTGAGCGTTCTTACGCCTGAACCTGCGACGCCGCAGACAGAGAATGTCTGTGGCGTTTTGCTTCTGCAATAAACCCATCGCGGAACAGGCGCACATTTTTCGATCCCTGACGCGCCTGCGCTGCACAGAGAAAATAGCTTTCTCCCGATGTTTGCACGCGATCAAGTGCAAGCTTGAGTTTTCCGGAGCGCAACTCCTCCAGTACGAAAATTCTGGGCGCGATGGCGAGCCCCATACCTGCCACGGCACACTCGATAATAACGTCATGCGTCGGTAGACGCGGACCAAAAATACGCTTGTTGTAATGGATACCCGCACCGCGCAGCCAGTGCAGCCAAAGGCTTGGCCTGTTCGAATTCTGAATCAGCGGAAAATCGAGCAACTCGACATCTCCGGCCAGGCCTTTTTCGGGTACAACATCCGGTGAACCTATCACCACAAGTTCTTCCGGGAAAAGCAGATGGCTTCGGACATTGGCCCAATTGCCGATGCCACGCAGTACTGCCAGATCGAGATCAGACTTGCTCCAGTCAAGATCATGGGAGCAGGGAAACACTTCAAACCATATTTGCGGATGTGTTCTGGCGACGGTGCTGATTATGCCCGGCGCCCATTTCCGCATCAGTGTTGGCGGCAGCCCGATCTTGAGCAGGCTTTGCGTTTTATAGCCGCGTACCGCATCCATCGACACTTCTTCGAGCTTTGCAAGAATGCGCGAGACTTCATCGTAATAGCTCTGCCCTTCTTCTGTCAGAACCAGACGCGGACCCGCACGCTCAAACAGTTTAAGCCCAAGAAAAGATTCAAGATTCTGAATCTGGCGGCTAACACCGCTTTGCGTCATGCCGAGATTTTCGGATGCACGTGTGAAGCTCAGATAACGCACGGAAGCATCAAACGCATGGAGTGCTGAAAGCGAGGGAAGAAAGCGGCGCATCGGGTTTCCTTCAGATTTAATCATGATTTTAAGTCATGCATAATCCAATTTTCAATGCTTTTATTTGATGAGAAAGCGCCGCATTCTCATTGAAAAATAAACATAAGGGAACACGATGGACTACGGTGATAGTATCGACCGAAATCTGGTCAGTATCCTGGAAGAAAACGCGCGCCTGCCAGCAAGCGAGCTGGCACGGCGGGTAGGCCTTGCCCGGTCGAGCGTTCAGGAACGCATCGGTCGCCTTGAGCGACGCGGCGTTATATTGGGCTATCGCGCCATCGTCCGTCGTACAAAGAACGACAACAGCATTTCCGCCTATCTGTTCATCACCGCCTCGCAGCGCATTGTTCAGCGTCTGTTTGCAACATTGCGCGCTTATCCGGAAATCTTGACTGCTGATGCCATCAGCGGACCCGCGAACATATTATGCCGGGTTCATGTCGGTTTTCTTGAGGATCTGGAGGCTTTGATTGAAGAGCTGGCGCAGATCGAAGGGATCGAAAACGTCAGCTACTCGGTGGTACTTTCCAATAAATTCAATAGAGAAAGCAGCCTGGCGCATTCCAGCGCGCAGTAATGCTCGGTTCAAAAAGAGCGAGTTTATCCAGACAACGCTTTTGGGTGGCACAGCGGTCATGCTTGCGCCTGGACTTTCCTGGGCTGTTGACGGCGGTGCTACGCTGAAAGCCATCAAGGATCGTGGTGCGTTGCGCATCGGCGTGTTTAATGGCACCGCTCCATATTATCAAAAGGACCTTGCGACGGGAGAATGGGCAGGCTTTTGCGTTTCCATGGGTAAAGACCTTGCGGAATATATCGGCGTGCCGCTGGAAATGGTCGAAACCACCTGGGGTAATTCCGTCATGGACCTTCAGGGCGGCAAGATCGACATCATGTTCGCATTGAGCAACAATCCTGAGCGTGCCAAGGCTGTCGATTTCACCGAAGCGATGATGGATAACGTCTTCACCATCATCACGAGCAAGGATCGTGAGATCAAGAACTGGGAAGAGCTGAACAAACCGGAAATCCGTGTAACGGTTGATCTTGGATCAACACAGGATCTCTTCGCGCGCAAGACATTACCGAATTGCACACTCGTTGCGCTCAAAGGTGCAGATGAAACGATCATAGCGCTGCAGTCGGGCCGAGCTGACGCAATCGTGCAGGTTGCGCTTATGTCGGTTGTTACCACGCACAAGCTTGGCAGCAAATACAAGGTCTTCGTTCCTGAGCCGCAAGATAGCCAGCCCACCACAATCGGCGTGCGCAAGGATGCAAATGGCGAATTCCGCGACTACGTCGATGTCTGGCTTAAAAAGCGTCGTGAAGACGGCAAGGTCAATGAATGGATCGTCAGCAGCCTTTCGCTAGTCGGCGTGCAGCCATCAGACTTGCCGCCTACTTTGAAGTTCTGACGCGCCAACCATCATGCAGCATCAGCAAGGATCACTCGGTGTCATCATGCTTGACACCGGCTTTCCGCGTCCGCCCGGAGATGTCGGCAACCCGGCTTCATGGGAGATGCCGGTAAGGTACAAGAAGGTAAGCGGAGCATCGCCCGACAAGATCATTCGTCAGGGTGGTGCGGGGTTGATCGAAGATTTTGTCATTGCTGGAGAGGCTCTGGTTGCTGAAGGATGCAAGGCGCTCGTTACCTCTTGCGGCTTCATGGCACGTCACCAGAGCACTTTAAGCGAAAAACTGTCGGTGCCAATTGCGACCTCCAGCCTGCTTCAGTTGCCGATGGTCAGCACATTGGTTGGCCCGCGGCGCACGGTGGGAGTAATCACCTATGATGAAGCGAGCCTTGACGATGCAATCTTCGCCGCTTGTGGTGCCAGCATCGGCACGCCAAGAATTGGCATGCCAGGCGGTGGTGCTTTTCGCGAGTTGATTGAAGGTAGCGGAACTTATGATCGCTCGGCTCTCGAAACTGAAATCACAAAGGCCGCACAAGAGCTGAAGTTGCGCGAACCTGATCTTGGTGCCGTTGTTCTCGAGTGCACAAACATGCCGCCATTTGCACAATCAGTCGCAAAAGCATGTGGCTTACCGGTGTTCGATGTCCTGTCGCTGGGGCATTGGCTGTTCAGCTCAACGTCTTCCCGTGCGTTCGCTGGGATGTCAGAAAGAGTGAATTAATGGACTATCAATGGGACTTTTCCGGGCTTTGGCAGTATCGGGGATTATTCCTCCAGGGCCTGACCTATACAGTCGGCTTTACAATTATAACCGTCCTCTCGGGCATATTCGTTGGAACAGTCTTTGCTCTTGGCAGGCTTTCCGGCAACAAAATCATCACTGTACCCATTATGACGGTTGTTGAGGTATTTCGCTGTACGCCGGTGCTTGTGCAGTTGGTCTGGTGCTACTACGCCCTTCCAATGTTGATTGGTTTTGAAATTTCGCCTGCCATGGCGGCTTTCATCACGCTTACCTTTTATGGTGCTGCATTTTATGCGGAAATTATTCGTGGTGGCATTGTTTCCATTGATGCGGGCCAATGGGATGCAGGGCGTGCAATCGGTATGCGCCGCGGCCAGCTCATGGGCAAGATCATCTTGCCGCAAGCACTTCGCCGCATGGTACCGCCGCTGGTCAACCAGTCCGTGCTTCAGCTGAAGAACACATCGCTTTTGTCGGTGCTTGCTGTGCCTGATCTTCTTTATCAGGGCCAGCTTGTTACTTCGGCTACCTATCGGCCGCTTGAAACCTACACCCTGATTGCAGTGCTTTATCTCGCAGTTCTCTTCCCTCTGACACGGCTCGCCCATGGGCTGGAAGGCAGGCTGAAATGATGAGCCGAGTGAAGCAAGCAAGCCTTGTGGAGATAAGCCATGAATGCTGAACCGATGATCGAAGTGCGTGGGCTGAAAAAGTCTTTCGGCGACATCGAGGTGCTGCGCAATATCAGCCTCACGGTCAAACGCGGGCAGGTGGTTGCGCTCATCGGACCGAGCGGGTCCGGCAAATCGACATTGCTGCGCAGTCTCAATCTGCTTTCGCTGCCAGATGCGGGTTACATCGCAATTGGTGAGCAGAAGATTGATTTCTCATCTGGGAACGTGTCACTCAAAGACAAATACCTCGCGGCATTCCGTGCCAATACCGGGATGGTGTTCCAGAACTTCAATCTGTTTCCGCATATGAGCGTTCTCGATAACGTCATGATCGGGCCAGTCACTGTTCTCAAACAAGACAAAAAGGCTGCTCGCGAACTGGCCATGGAACTCTTGGAAAAGGTCGGCCTTGCCGCCCGTGCGGACGCCAGACCAGAACAGCTCTCAGGCGGTCAGAAACAGCGTGTGGCGATTGCAAGGGCGCTCGCCATGCGCCCCGATGTGATGCTGTTTGATGAGGCAACATCGGCTCTCGATCCGGCGCTGGTCGGTGAAGTTCTCGCGGTCATCCGACAACTGGCCGAGCAGGGCATGACGATGATCCTGGTGACCCATGAAATGGCTTTTGCTCGTGATGTCGCTGATAAGGTCATCTTCATGCAGGACGGTTACGTCGTTGAAACCGGCGATGCGCGTCAGGTGATCAATGAGCCGCATGAAGCCGCAACCCGAGAGTTTTTGAGCCATTTCCACGGCGGTCTCTCATAAATGCAAGCGCAGAACGGATAAATGTCATGACAGGCAAAGTTATTGTCGTCGGGGCTGGCATTATCGGCTCCACCACCGCTTTGCGGCTCGCTGAAGCCGGTTTGAAAGTAACACTGTGCGACGGCTCAGAACCGGGCGGCGAGCAAAGTGCAAGCTACGGAAACGGTGGTTGGATCAGTCCCGCCTCGATCATTCCCATGAGCATGCCCGGCCTGTGGCGACAGGTCCCTGGATTTCTGCTTGATCGCAACGGGCCACTTACCCTTGACTGGAAATCGGTTCCAAGGCTGACACCATGGCTCACGCGTTTCCTGCTCGCAGGGGCCACAAAATCGCGGGTGACAAAAATTGCGACCAAGCTCAACTGGCTGCTTAATGATGGACCGAAACGCCATCTCGAGCTGGCCAGCAAGACTGGGCAGGAACACCTCATCGTGCAGAAGGGCTTACTTTACGTCTACCCTGATCGTGCAGCCTTTGAAGCTGAAGCGCTTAGCTGGCAGCTGCGCCGTGATAACGGCGTTCAGTTCGACGAATGGCAGGAAGCAGAACTGCGTGAACGTATTCCGGCGCTTGGAGGCAATTTTCGCTTTGCCATTCATGTGCGCGAAGGCGCCCATTGTCTGGACACTGGAACCTATGTTGCGGGTATCGCCACACAGGCGGAAAAAATGGGCGTTCGTCGGATCCGCAAGAATGTCGTCAGGGTGCTTACCGGTGTTTCGCCGCGTGTCGTCTTCGAGAACAATGAGAGTATTGCCGCCGATCATATCGTGCTTGCGGCAGGCATTCATTCCGGGCGCATCATGCGTGATCTCGGCTTGTATGTGCCGATGCAAAGCGAGCGCGGTTATCATGTAACCTTGCCGATGGCCGAACTTCCCTTTGACATCCCGATCATGCCGAGTACCGGGCGTATGGGAAATACACCGACCAATATGGGTTTGCGTCTATCCGGTCAGGTGGAGCTGGCAACGGTGGAGAAAGCGCCCGACTGGCGACGCTCGGAGGTGCTGCTCAAACACGCATTGGCGAGTTATCCCAATCTGGCAAAACAGGATCTGCAGAATCTCAAGCTTTGGATGGGGCATCGCCCATCGCCCGCAGATGGCGTTCCCGTGATAGGGAAACTCACGCAGCATCGGGGAGTCGTTGCCGCCTTCGGTCACGGTCATATAGGGATCGCTGCAGCCCCCAAAACCGCCGAGATCGTTCTCGACGCAATCAACAACGTAACCCCGTCAGACAGTGTTCGCGCCTTCTCGCCCGCGCGCTTCGGCTGTTAATTATCCCGAACTTGAAGGAATGAAACTATGATGCTCAAAGGTGGCTACACCAATTATGGCCAGCAGATAGGTGTGCTGATGCTGGACACGATTTTCCCTCGTCCTGCTGGGGATATCGGCAATGCGCTGTCCTATGATTTTCCTGTGCGTTACAAGACAGTAAAAGGTGCGCATGCCACACGCATCATGGGCAACAATCCTGATCCAAAACTGATTGAACCATTCATCGATGCGGCACGCGAACTTGAAGCGGAGGGCGTACGCGCCATTACCACAAGCTGTGGTTTTTTGGGGCCGTTCCAGAAAGATATTGCCGCAGAGGTCAACATTCCGGTGTTCACGTCATCACTGATGCAGGCGCCGATTATTCACGCCATGCTGCCACCTGGCAAAGTCATAGGTGTCTTCACTGAGCGAGCGCATCACATGAATGATGCACATTTCAAAGGCGTTGGCTGGTCTTCCGATGTGATCCCCGTGCAGGTGCAGGGAATGAAGCAGAATGCCGAGTTTCCGCAGACCTATATTGAAGGTCGCGATTATCTAGACACGGAAGTGCTGAAGGAAGAGATGCTGGAGATGACCCGGGAATTCATGGCGAGCTGTGAAAATCCGGGCGCTATTCTGTTTGAATGCACCAATATGTGCCCGTTTTCATCTTATGTTGCAGCGGAATCCGGTTTGCCAGTGTTTGATATCAACACGCTGATCAACACGTTCTATCTCGCAGCCAATCCACGTCGTTACATCTAAAATTCTTTTGAACTCTGATTGCAGCGGCAATGTATTTTAGCCGCTGCGAATGCTCCAAAACCATTTTCATAGCATCTAACGGGTTGGGCAGACTTGAAGCAGACCGTTTCAACATACTCCACCACCACAGAATAAATTTGCCTCAATGCGGCAGATTTCAGTTACCTGATCTTTGAGATTTCGTCCCGAAGCCGAGAAACTATTCGGGGCCGGTCCATATTCGTGCGCGTTGCGCGGAAGGGCCGCCCCAATGCGATGCTCAGCGAAAGTGGATGTGCCGATGCCCTATCAGTTAAGCCTTCTCGACAAGAGCCCGGTAGCACAGGCTGGTAGTGCGGAAACCGCTCTTGCAAATACCGTTTCTTATGCTCAGGCTGCCGAACAGGCGGGCTACAAGCGGTTCTGGGTCGCAGAGCATCATCATGCAGATGAACTGGCTGGACCTTCGCCCGAGGTGCTTGTTTCTTATCTTCTGGCATCGACAAAGCGGATCAGAATTGGTTCTGGCGGAGTGATGCTGCAGCATTACAGCCCTTACAAAGTTGCCGAAAACTTCAACCTTCTGGCGGCACTTGGGCGCGGGCGCGTTGATCTCGGTGTGGGCAAGGCTCCGGGCGGGCTTCCATTATCAACCAAGGCCTTGCAGCAGGAAACAGGCAGCGAAAAGCGGCTCGATTTCAACAGCAAGCTTGAACTGCTCAGCGCATTTCTCGGCGGTGACAAAATCGCATCGGGTCGGTTTGAAGGACTGGCCGCAACTCCCAAACCACAGGTATCTGCGGAAAAATTTGTGCTTGGCGCAAGCCCAGAGAGCGCGTTGCTCGCCGCACATTCCGGCTGGGACTTTGTCTATGCCGGTCATTTGAATGGCGATACTGCCAATCTGCAGAAGACGTTCGACGCCTATCGCAATGTGACTGGAAAAGTGCCTGTGCTGGCGCTTGGTGCGGTCGTTGCCGAAAGCCAAGACGCGGTTGATGCTGCGGTCTCGAAAATTAAAATCTTCAAGGTACATCTCGCCTCCGGACAATCAGTTTCAGTTGGTACACAGGAGGCAGCCGCCGAATTTGCGCGGCAGGCTGGAGAGACTGATTACCGGGTTGAAGAAAAGCACCCAAATGTGCTCGCGGGCTCAGCAAAGCAGGTGAAGCAAAAGCTCGATGAGCTGCACGAGCAATATGGGGTGACGGAGTTTGTGCTCGAGTTCCCGGCCGTTTCACATGAGCAAAGATTAGCTGCCATCGAAAGCCTCGCAGGCGAACGTCTGGCTATTGCCGCCTGATCCAAAGCCATTGGCTATAGGGAGTACATCAAATGAGTTCCAAGCAGATTAGATTCGGTGTGATGCTGCAGGGTGCAGGCGGACACATGAATGCCTGGAAACATCCGTCCGGGCCGGCAGATGCCAGCGTGAACCTTCAGTTTTTCATTAATACAGCACGCAAGTCCGAAGAAGCTGGCATCAGCTTCGCCTTCATCGCAGACGGGCTCTACATCAACGAAATTTCCATTCCGCATTTTCTCAATCGCTTTGAGCCTTTGACCGTCCTTTCGGCGCTCGCAGCGAACACGAAGCGCATTGGCCTCGCAGGCACGGTTTCGACGTCCTATAGCGATCCGTTTACAGTCGCACGACAGTTCGCATCGCTTGATCTCATCTCAGGCGGGCGTGCGGGCTGGAACGTGGTGACATCGCCGCTCGAAGGGTCAGGCCGTAACTATGGTAAGCCACATCCCGAGCACGCTCTGCGTTATGAAATCGCCGATGAATATCTTGACGTGACCAAAGGTCTTTGGGATTCATGGGATGAAGACGCCTTCGTTCGCGATCGTGAAAGCGGACAGTTTTACAAACCCGAAGGTTTCCATAGGCTCGATCACAAGGGGCGCTTCTTCTCGGTTGAAGGGCCGCTCAATATCCAGCGCTCACCTCAGGGCCAGCCTGTTATCTTTCAGGCCGGTGCTTCCGAAGCGGGTGTCGGACTTGCGGGCAAACATGCCGACGCCGTCTTCACCAATGCGGGCACCATCAAGGACAGCCAGACATTCTATGCGCAGATCAAAGCTAGTGCGGTTGCCCATGGGCGTTCGCACGACGATGTCGGCATTTATCCGGGGATCGGCCCCATCGTTGGACGAACCGAAGCTGAAGCCGAAGAGAAATATCAGGCGATCCGCAATCTCGTAAGCATCAACGAAGCGCTGTCCTATCTTGGACGTTTCTTCGACCATCATGATTTCACCGCCTATGATCTCGATGCGCCTTTCCCTGATCTTGGTGACGTCGGCAAGAACAGCTTCCGTTCGACAACCGACCGCATCAAGCGCGACGCGACTGCAAACAAGCTCAGTCTGCGTGAAGTGGCTTTGAATGTGGCGACACCACGCACGTCCTTCATTGGCACGGCAGAGAAGATTGCCGACGAAATCGTTCTCTGGAAAGAGCAGAAAGCTGCTGACGGTTTCATCCTTGGCTTCCCGGTGATTGCCGAAGGGCTGGATGATTTCATTGCCCATGTTCTGCCAATTCTGGAAGAGCGAGGATATCATGAAGGCAGCCTGAAACACGATACGCTGCGCGGAAATTTGGGGTTGGACCATCCGAAGAGCCGTTATGCGAAGCCAGTTGAAAACAATGATACGGGAAGTCGCCGAAGGGGTGCGGCGTGAATAGTCAGCGGTCGCCAGACGTAAACCGAAAACTTGAAATCGAGGCAGGTCTTGCCTCGTTTATCGACGAGTTTATCGCTTTGCGTCGCGACATTCATACCCATCCGGAACTTGCGTTCAAGGAAACCCGGACGTCTGCTCTGGTGGCAGATTATCTCAACCAATGGGGCTATGACGTTACAATCAGCGTTGGTGGCTCTGGCGTGGTTGGCACATTGAAGCGTGGCAACTCGAACAAGACCATTGGCATCAGGGCGGACATGGACGCCCTGCCGATAATTGAAGCGACTGGCCTTGATTACGCAAGCAGCAATTCCGGTGTGATGCACGCCTGTGGTCATGACGGACATACGACCGTTTTGCTGGCAGCGGCTCGCTATCTCGCCCAATCCGGTCGCTTTTCCGGCACGGTGCATCTCATTTTCCAGCCAGCTGAGGAGATCGGCGCAGGCGCTCGACGCATGATCGAAGACGGCCTCTTTGAGCGCTTTCCGTGCGACGCCGTTTACGGGCTGCATAACTGGCCTGGTGTCCCCGCAGGAAAGTTCGGCTTTGTCTCGGGCCCGGCAATGGCATCGGTGGACCGGGCAAGAATTCGCGTGAATGGGCGTGGCGGTCATGGTGCTGAACCGCACAAATCGGTTGATCCGGTTGTGGTTGCCTCATCCATTGTCTTGGCCCTGCAAACGGTGGTCGCGCGCAATCTTGATCCGCTTGACATGGGTGTAGTGACGGTGGCCTCCATTCATGGCGGCGATGCGTTGAATGTCATTCCGGCGCATGTCGACCTTGGCATTACCATCCGCTCGTTTTCGCAAACTGTGCGTGAAGAGTTGCGGCGGCGGATTGAAGCTGTCGCGCGTTCACAGGCAGAAAGCTTTGGTGCTGTTGCTGATGTCAATTATCAGTGGGGATTTCCTGCCCTGATCAACGCAAAAGCCGAGACGGAATTTGCGCGACAGGTCGCGCTTGGCACATTCCCCACTGGCACAGTTATCGAAGATTTCCGTCCGCGCACGGCAAGCGAGGATTTTGCCTTCATGCTCGAACAGAAGCCGGGAACGTATTTCTTTGTCGGCAATGGCGACAGCGCGGGCCTGCATAACCCAAATTATAATTTCAACGATGAAATCCTGCTTCCGGCCGCGCTGTTTTGGGTTCGGTTGACCGAAGCCTCGCTGATCTGAGATTGCACGATTTCTTCAATATGGATGGCCATCATGGCGGATGAATTTCTCTATACTTCAACGACCGATATTCGTGCAGTGCCGCTGATCGAGGCGCTGACAATCGAGTATGACACGCGTTACGGCACCTATTTCAATGAAGAGGGTGCAGCAGCCGAAATGAACAAATACCCGCCGGAAGCCTTTGCGCCTCCGCACGGCAATTTCCTGCTGTTGCTCCGTGATGGCCAGACAGTCGGTGGTGGTGCATTCATGCGCTATGACGATGTGACGGCCGAATTCAAGCGCATCTGGACGCATAGCGATCTGCGCAGGCAAGGTCTTGCTAAAAAGGTGCTTGAAGAGCTGGAAGCGCAGGCACACCGTCAGGGTTACAAGCGCGTTTATCTGACCACTGGTTTTCGGCAGCCAGAAGCTAAAGAACTGTACTTAAGAAACGGATACACAGCACTTTTTGATGTCGCGGCCGACCCGGAGGTTTACGGGACTTTGCCTTTCGAGAAAAATATCGAAAACATCAGACAAGTTGATTTTAATCCTTCCGATGCGACTGCAAAGCAGGCGGCATTTGGTTAAGTAAATGCTTGGGTGTCAGGGTGGGGGTTATGGAAAAAACATCCACTGTAGCCTGTTTAAATAGACTTATTTGTTTTGAAACTGGACGCCTCATCTCCGAAAATCAGGTCGAGTGACTTCCATGACGGATACGTCTGCAGTGAGTCATAAGTTAAATGGCAATTCGGAGCAGCGTTGATCATGGCTATTGCTACAGATTTTGCGGGTACGGACAGGGAGGCAGGTTCTCGCGTAAGTCCCGGCGATTTCAAACATTATCGCATCGTTCCGGCACGTTATCCGGCCCGCGTCGTTGGCACGATCCTGGCCGCAGGCTTGATTGTCGCCGTGATGCAATCGGTTCTGACCAACCCCAAATGGGGTTGGCCGGTCTTTGCAGAATGGTTCTTATCAGAGCCTGTTCTTGTCGGTTTGATGCGAACGCTGTGGCTGACAGCGCTTGCAACCGTGCTGGGATTCGCATTGGGAACCGCACTCGCGCTTGCTCGCGTTTCACGCTCGCCGCTGCTGTCCGGTCTTTCCTGGGCCTATATCTGGCTGCTGCGATCCATTCCATTGATCGTCCTGCTTCTGGTTCTGAACAATCTCGGATATCTATATGAAACTGTTAGACTTGGTGTCCCTTACACTGATCTAACTTTTGCCGAATATCCAACCGTCCAGATCCTGAGTCCGTTCGCTGCTGCCCTTTTGGGCCTGAGTCTCAATCAGGCTGCGTTCTCTTCCGAAATCATCCGTGGCGGCATTCTGTCTGTCGATCAGGGTCAGCTAGAAGCTGCCGCCGCTCTCGGCTTGCCACGACGCAGACAAGCCTTCCGCATCGTGCTTCCGCAAGCCATGCGTACGATCCTTCCAACGGGCTTCAACGAGATCATTGGTCTCGCTAAAGGCACATCGATGGTCTACGTGCTTGCGCTGCCGGAACTCTTCTACACTGTGCAGGTCATCTATCGCCGCAACCTCGAAGTCATTCCCCTGCTGATGGTCGCAACCGTCTGGTATCTGATCATCATGACGGTGCTGTCGATCGCGCAATATTACATCGAACGCCATTTCTCGCGCGGTGCATTACGCAATCCGCCGCCAGCTATTCTGACACGACTTTTCGCTCGTTTCGTTCCAGCAAAGAGTCCCGTATCGAGCAAAGCGGAGAATGTTGCATCGAACGAACAGGATGCCCGGATTACCGAAACACTTGCTGTCAGCGGGTTCACCGGCACGCGACGCGGTGCGGTGGATATTCATGGGGTATCGAAGAGCTTTGGCAACAATCTCGTTCTCGACAATGTCAGTCTGCACATCAAGCCCGGTAGTGTGACTGCAATCCTAGGTCCATCGGGTTCGGGCAAGTCGACATTGCTGCGATCCATCAATCATCTGGAGCGCGTGGATGATGGCTTTATCTCGATTGATGACGAACTGTTGGGCTATCGCCAGAGCGGCAACACGCTCTACGAGTTAAAAGAAAAAGACATTCTGAAAAAGCGCGTCGATGTCGGCATGGTGTTTCAGAACTTCAATCTCTTCCCGCATCTGACGGTGCTGGAAAACATCATTGAAGCACCGATGATTGTCCGTGGACTGAGCCGCGATACTGCGACCGTGATTGCAAAACGCCTGCTTGCCCGCGTTGGTCTCAGCGAAAAAATCAATGCCTATCCGCGCCAGCTTTCCGGCGGTCAGCAACAGCGTGTCGCCATCGCCCGCACATTGGCACTCAATCCAAAAGTCATCCTGTTCGACGAGCCAACCTCGGCGCTCGACCCGGAACTGGTTGGTGAAGTGCTGGATGTCATCAAGGAGCTTGCACGCTCTGGCACCACGCTTGTCATCGTAACCCATGAGATCGGCTTTGCCCGTGAAGTGGCGGATACGGTGGTGTTCATGGAAGAGGGCCGTATCCTCGAAACCGGCAGGCCAGAGCAGCTTTTCAATGCGGCAACGCATCCCCGAACCCGGGAGTTTCTTGCAAAAGTCCTCTGACGCCAGAACGCCCGTTGTTTTTAAGCGCATCCCGAAAACGGGTTCCCACTTTTCGGGATGCGCTCAGGATCCAAACCACAACTCCCGACACTTACGATTGCCCTGACGGGGCAGTCGACGGGGATTGTTTGTCCAAAATTCAGATTATTCTCAGGAGTCATTCAATGAAATCAGTCAACTACAAGAGCGCAGTATTGGGCAGCTTTCTGGCAGCAGCAACGCTGTTCAGCGCGCCAGGCTTTTCCGCAGAGCTTGATTTTAGCCCGGAGCAGCCAAACCGTTTGCGCACGGAAAAGAGCGAAGCCGTCGTCAATGCCGTTCCCAAGGATTTCAAGTTTGTGCAGGACGGCAAGTTCGTCGTCGGCATTAATCCCTGGGTGCCTCCGATCAGCACTTATGCAACGGATGCAAAGACTGTCGTGGCTTTCGATCCCGATCTTATTCAGCTGGTTTCCGATACATTGGGTCGCGAGCTTGTGCTGGTGCCAATCGCCTGGGCGGATTGGCCGCTTTCGCTTCAATCTGGCAAGTTCGATGCGGTTATTTCAAATGTGACCGTAACTGAAGAGCGCAAGGAAAAGTTCGACTTTTCAACGTATCGCAAGGATGAGCTTGGCTTTTATGTGAAGGCCGACAGTCCGATCACGTCGCTGAAAGAGCCGAAGGACATTGCGGGGCTCAAAATCATCACCGATCCAGGCACCAATCAGGAAAACATCCTTGTGCAATGGGACAAGCAGAACGTCGAAGCGGGCCTGAAGCCTGTAGAAATTCAGTATTACGACGATGATGCCGTCAAGAGCCTAGCGATTGATTCCGGTCGTGCGGATGCGGTTTTCAGCGTCAATGCAGTGCAGGCCTATGCTGCATCGCAGCACGGCAAAACCAAGCTTGTGGGAACGGTAAGCGGCGGCTGGCCGCAGACGGCCGAGGTGGCAATCACCACACGCAAAGGCAGCGGTCTGGCCGATACGCTAACGCTCTCGCTCAATGAACTCATCAAGAACGGCAAATATCATCAGGTGCTTGAGCGTTGGAGCCTGAGTTCAGAAGCCGTTGATGAGGCCAAAACCAACCCTGCCGGATTGCCGAAAAGCGGGTCGTGAGATCCGCTCGTAACGGGGTAAAATCTAAAGAAATCAGGTCATTACACAGAGTTTTACACTCAAGGAGATGGGAATATGGCTTATATCAGAAAAGCGGGATACTTCACTGCGGGCCTGATTTCAGGGGCTTTGCTGATGACCAATGCTGCATGGAGTGAGGGCAGATTTGATCTCAGTCCAGAACAGCCAAACCGTTTGCGGGTTGAAAAAATCGATAAGCGTATCGATGAGGTCAAGGACTTCGAATTCGTCAAAGACGGTGTTCTGACCATTGGCATCAGCACCAGCGGGCATCTGCCGCTGCACGACTATGCGTCAGATTCCAAGACTGTCATCGGCTACGATGTCGATCTGGCACAGATCATTGCCGATAGTCTCGGCCGCGATCTCGAACTGGTTTCGGTTGCCTGGGCCGATTGGCCTCTTGGGCTTGCTTCTGGCAAATTCGATGCCGTGATTTCCAATGTCACAGTGACGGAAGAGCGGAAAGAAAAGTTTGATTTCTCCACCTATCGCAAGGATGAGCTTGGCTTTTACGTCAAGGCTGACAGCGCGATCAAGGAGCTGAAACAGCCCAAGGATATTGAAGGCCTCAAGATCATCACCGATGCAGGCACCAATCAGGAAAAGGTGCTGCTGGAGTGGGATCGTCAGAATGTTGCAGCCGGTCTGAAACCGATTGAGGTGCAATATTACGACGATGACGCGGTCAAGGATCTCGCCATTCAAAGTGGCCGTGCCGATGCGGTGTTCAGCGTGAACGCGACGCAGGCCTATTCCGCTGGCATCAATGGCAAGACCAAGCTGGTTGGTACGGTGAGTGGCGGCTGGCCGATCACCGCCGAGATTGCGGTCACAACGCGCAAGGGCAGTGGGCTTGCAGCTCCACTGACCAATGTTCTCAACGATCTGATTGCAAGCGGTGCCTATACCAAAGTTCTTGAGACCTGGAACCTTGGACCGGAAGCCATCACCGAAGCCAAGACAAATCCACAGGGCCTGCCGAAAAGCGGTTCGTGAGGGGCTGGGCTGGCACATGAGGGGACGCATATGCCAGCCCGCTCTAGTTTACACAAATGGAGAACGGTTCATGAGAGCAGTCGCTCTGTTAGTTGCTGTATCGGCGTTGGTAGGCGCATCTTCCCTGTCGGCCTTTTCGGAGGATGATTTTGATTTATCACCCGAGCAAGCTGGTCGCATTCATGTGCAGAGAGATGCCAAGGCAATTGGCGCCATCCCCGCAGATTTCAAATTCGTCACGCCGGGCAAGTTGACTGTGGCCGTTGCGCCGGGTGGTCCGCCGCTGGCGGCCTATGCCACAGATGCCAAGACTGTTGTGGGTGCGGATGCAGACTATGCGTCGGCGATTGCCGAAAGCCTGGGGCTTGAACTTGAAAGCGTTCCTGTTGCATGGATCGATTGGCCGCTGGGTCTCGCATCAGCCAAATATGATGCCGTGATATCCAATGTTGGCGTAACGGAAGAGCGCAAGGAAAAGTTCGACTTTTCGACCTATCGGCAAGGCCTGCATGGCTTTTTCGTAAAGGCCGATAGTGGTGTTACCTCCATCAAGGAACCAAAGGATGCTGCAGGCCTCCGCATCATCGTGGGTGCGGGCACCAATCAGGAGCGCATTCTGGTCAAGTGGAGCGAAGAGAATGAGAAGGCGGGTCTGAAACCGCTGGAATTGCAATATTACGATGATGAAGCTGCCAGCCTTTTGGCTCTGCAATCGGGCCGGGCCGATGTTATCGTGCAGCCCCACGCGCAGCTCGTGTTCATCGCCTCTCGCGACAAGAATATCAAACGCGTCGGCACGCTGAGTGCGGGCTGGCCGGATCGCTCGGATGTGGCGATTACAACGCGTAAAGGCAGCGGACTTGCCGATGCATTGACCATTGCCACCAACAGCCTGATTGCGAGCGGATACTATGCCCGCATTCTCGATCGCTGGCATCTGGAGGAAGAAGCCCTCAAACAATCGGAGACCAATCCGCCCGGATTGCCGAAGTTCAAATAACATTTCTACGCGCATCTTATCCGAAAACAAGTTCACACTTGTCGGAATGCACTCACATATAAAAGGATAAAACGTGCCAAAATCGATTGATTATTTCTTTTCCATCGGCTCGCCCTGGTCATATCTCGGGCTTGATACGCTCGAGGAACTGGCAGAGCGGCATGTGGTCGAGATCAAGCCATATCTTGCGACCGTCATCGAGGAGAATGGCGGCATCTTTTCGCGCAATCGTCCGGAAGCCCGTCGCGCTTATGGCACGCAGGATCTCAAGCGTTGGGCCAAGTTTCGCGGCAAACCGCTTTTCATTGATGATCGCCCGGCTCTGAGTGATCCCACACCTGCTTCATTCAGTGTGATTGCGGCTTACCTTGAAGGTCAAAACTGGCTGCAGCTGACACGCGTGCTTCAACATGCGTTTTGGTCTGAGGCCAAGGATATTGGCAAGCCGGAAGTCCGCAGTGCGGTCGCCGATGAAGCCGGTTTCAACGGTCAGTATCTGGTTGGGCGTGAGAATGATCACGACGTTCAGGCCAAATGGAAATCGGATCGCGAACGTGCCGTCGACAAGGGTGTGTTTGGTTTTCCGACCTATATTTACGATACTGAGACTTATTGGGGACAAGATAATCTCGGCTTTCTGGCGAGTCATCTGCGCGGAGAAGCCTATTAAAATCAGATGGCTGCATTAGAAACTTCAGATAATGCAGCCAGTCGTTATATCGGGTGTCAGCGAAGCGCGTATCCACCATCAGGATAAAGGTTAGAACCGGTCACAAACCTGTTTCCCATGAGGTAAAGTACGGTATCGGCAATCTCGGATTCAGTGCCTGGTCTGCCAACAAGCGAATTTTGACGATAGTGTTCATAGGCTATTTCGCGTATTTGCTGCGGACGATTTTGCCAAAGATGGCCGTCGATCGTACCGGGTGAAATCGTGTTCACCCGGATGGGTGCCAGATCAATCGCCAACCCGCGACCGAGCCCTTCGATTGCACTGTTGCAAGCTGCATAAACTGCGCCACCCTTGATTGGCCTTGCGCTGGCTGCACCGGCCATCAAGGTGATCGAACCAGCCTTGTCGAGGTGCGGAACAGCTTGTTTCACAGCCCAGTATTGGCCCCAGAACTTTGAACGAAACGGGCTTTCAATTGCCTCTATGTCGTCGCTGTCGAGGCCGACCACAGTGTAGGTGGCCGCCGGGACGAACAGATGATCGAAAGCGCCGATTGCTCTGAAAAATGTCGCGAGAGATTGAATGTCGGAGGTATCGACTTCCAGTGCGGTTGATCTCTCTCCCAGAGTTATAGCAGCCTGTTCAAGTCTTGCAGGATCGCGTGCGCCTATAACGACCTTGCCGCCGGCTTCTACCGCCTTCTTTGCAACGGCAAACCCTATCCCGGTACTTCCACCAATCACGACGATTGTCTTATCTCGCAGTGCTTCTGACATTGCTCACCCTTCACAGCGCTGAAATTGTGTGAAAGGCAATTTATCATGGAGAAAATTTCGCACTTCTGGCATTATTTATATTCAATCACGACAAATATTATCGACAGATGATTTCAAACGAACGGTTAAATGGTATCAGAGCATTTGTTCAGGCTGAGCAATCGGGCAGCTTCGCGGCTGCATCAACCGTGTTGGGCCTGTCGCAATCTGCGGTGAGCAAATCTGTTGCTCGGCTTGAAGATCGTCTCGGTGTGCGGTTGTTTCATCGCACGACCCGCAGTCTAAGCCTGACCGACGAGGGGCGCGTTTATCTTGAAAGTTGCCGTCGGGCGCTTGAAGAGCTTGCGAATGCAGAAACTGCACTTTCTTCCCGCATAGCTGTTCCGGCAGGACGGGTGCGGATTAATCTGCCGGATTTGTTTGGCCGGAAATGCGTTGCACCTTTGTTGATGCAACTCGCCCAGGCCCATCCACAGCTGCATTTTGAAGTGTCATTTGAAAACCGCGTCGTGAACCTCATTGAAGAGGGGTACGACCTTGCGGTGCGGATCGGTGATCTGCCCGATAGTATGGATCTGATTTCTAAACGCGTGGGTCAGCAGGACGTCATCATTTGTGCATCGCCCTCTTATATATCGGCCTACGGTAAGCCTTTGAAACTGAGTGACGTTCAAGAGCATTTCTGCGTCATGCAGTTTCGTGGTGGGCGGAATGAACCATGGGTCGTTTTAAACGAGCATGGGGAAAAGGTTCGATGCGATATCCGCGCGAACCATAGCTTTGCTGCTTTTGATATGATCGTTGATGCGGGTATTGCTGGCTTGGGGCTTGTTCAGGTACCCCGTTGGCTGGTCGAAGACAAGCTCTTGTCCGGCGCGTTGGTTCAGGTTTTGCCGGATATCAGAACGCCTTCGTTGCCGATCCATGTCATATGGCCGGGCGGGCGTGTTCTTGCGTCACGCGTGAGAGCAACGATTGATATAATTGCTGAAGGCTTGCGGTAGCTCGCGCCGCGCTTGATAGGCGCGGCGCCGCTTAATTTTACTGGCTGGAGAGGCTGTTTCCAGCTGGGGCACCAAGCTCAAAAAGCTTGGAACCTTGCTCGCCATCGATCTCCCGATAACCAATGATCCGAAACCATTTAACGACATCAGGACGATCGAGCCAACTTCTGGAATGTATCGGACGGTCGCCAGAAAGCGCCTGAATTTGCTTTATGTGCTTCCGGCAAAAGCGGACGGATCGCGCATTGAAGAAATCTTCCTTCGCTGCAAACAGCGTATCTGTTCCATCATCCGCCTCTTGCCAGGCAATGATCGCCACGACCTTGTCGTCTTCAATCAGTGCATGTGCGCGTCCTTCGCGCAAGTTCATGGTAAGGTTATCATAGGCCGATCTCACGTCTTTCCCAGCCGCGATATATTCTGCTGCCATTCGCTCTGAAAGGTCGTGAAAAACGCTTTCCAGATCACCAACACTTGCCGTGCGTGCTTTCATCTTTCTGACCTCCCTTGGTTATTTTCCTCCGCGCCAAAAGGGATAATCTGATTATCCCAAGGCCGATCGGGTCGATATCTTCAACGTTAAAATGCTGAAGCCGGTTCCACTTTGGAAATATGCCATGTTGGGTTTTTCGATAAAACCCAATAATGCCAACGCAAGATATTGGGATGGAGTCTAACATTGCTCTGTGACGGGCGCTTAGCACTATGTTCCATGAATCACGGAAATATGAAGCGCAAATTCCTTGAGTGGCGCAGGCTGCACAATCATATTCCTTAGCTCAATGAGTGCGTAGTCGTAAAATCACCGATCTGAAAAACGCTCATCGAGAAGCGCCCACCTCATTTCGCAATAGCCTCAGGAACAATCAATTGAACAAGTCTCTTCATCTTACGGCGTTTATGCGCCCTGTAAGTCTGCATACTGGCGCTTGGCGATATCCCGGTGCCTATGCCGACGCAAACTTCAATTTCAATCATCTGAAGGCTTTCGCCCAGAAACTTGAAGCGGCGAAATTCGACGCATTCTTCATGGCGGATCATCTTGCGGTCCTCAACATGCCGGTCGAGGCACTGAAGCGCAGTCATACGGTTACGTCGTTTGAACCATTCACGCTGCTGTCAGCTCTGGCTGCGGTGACTGACAAGATCGGACTGGCGGCGACTGCTTCCACCACATTTGACGAGCCGTACCATATTGCCAGACGTTTTGCCTCGCTTGACCATATTAGCCAGGGGCGCGCAGCGTGGAACATCGTCACGACATCCAATCCCGATTCAGCGCTTAATTTCGGCAAGGACGAGCATGTCGAGCATGGCGAACGCTACAAGCGTGCGCGCGAGTTCTATGATGTTGTAACCGGACTTTGGGACAGCTTTGCGGATGATGCATTCATCCGGGATCAGGAAAGCGGCATCTTCTTTGATCCATCCAAGATGCATGTTCTGGATCATCATGGCGATGATTTTAATGTGCGTGGACCACTCAATATTGCGCGTCCAGTACAAGGATGGCCGGTAATTGTTCAGGCTGGTCAATCAGAACCGGGCCGCCAGCTGGCGGCTGAAACCGCAGAAGTGGTGTTTTGTGCGCCGCGAGACATTGTTGAATCAAAAAAGCTTTATGCTGATTTGAAGTCGCGCTTGGCAGCTGCCGGTCGCGCGCCATCGTCGTTGAAGATATTGCCTGCAGCCTTCATTGTCCTTGGCGATAGCCTTGAGGAAGCCAAGCAGAAGCGTGCGAAGCTCGATAGTCTTGTTCATTATGATAGCGGTATCGCATCGCTATCGATTGCTCTGGGCCACGATGTATCAGGCTTTGATCCAGACGACTATTTGCCTCAAATTCCCGAAACCAATGCAAGCAAGTCGGGCAGGGCGCAGGTGCTTAAATTGGCTGAAGAGGAAAAGCTGACTGTCCGTCAGCTCGCCCAGCGTTACGGCGGCTATTCGGGTCTTGCTTTCGTCGGAACTGTCGAAAGCGTTGCCGATGAAATGCAGAAATGGCTGGAAGAGGATGCCAGTGACGGCTTCACAGTTGTATTCCCCTTCCTTCCGCAAGGCCTTGATGATGTGGCGGAAAGACTGGTGCCTGAGCTACAGCGCCGTGGTATCTTCCGCACCGATTACGAGGGCAGCACACTGCGTGAACACCTCGGCCTCCCACGCCCTTCAAACCGCTTTTTTGATGGCAGCTAAGCTGTCTGAACTCTGAACCGATGTCGCTGGATGGATCGGTATTTTCAAACCGAGATTGTCCCGCAATGTCGGACCATCATAATCGCTGCGGGCAAGCCCGCGGCGACGAAGCTCCGGCAACACCAGTTCGGCAAAGTCTTCCAGACCTGCCGGGAAGATAGGCGGCATCACATTGAAGCCATCCGCGCCATAGGTTTCAAAACGCTCTTCGAGCGCATCAGCCACGTCCGTCGCCGTGCCAACGATTTGTAGATGACCACGCGCGCCCGCAACCCGGAGATAAAGTTCGCGAATGGTTAGATTTTCGCGCCGCGCCAATTCAAACAGAAGCTCTTGTCTGCTTTTGCTGCCTTGAGTTTCCGGCAACTCCGGCACGGGACCGTCGAGATCGAACTGCGAAAGGTCGGGGCCGGACCAGCCAGAAGACAGAATATTGAGCCCCACAGACGGGTGAATGAGGTTCTGGAGCTGATCGAACTTATCCCGAGCCTCCTGCCTCGTGCGACCAACAACCGGAAAAATGCCCGGCATGATTTTGATATCGTCGGCATCACGGCCATAGTGCGCTGCACGCAGTTTGACATCTTTGTAGAAAGCGGAAGCTTCCGCAATAGTCTGCTGTGCCGTGAAAACAACATCTGCACTTTTTGCTGCCAGTTCCTTTCCTGCTGCCGATGAACCAGCCTGCACGGTCACCGGATGCCCTTGCGGGGAACGCGGCACATTCAACGGTCCCTGAACGGAAAAGTGCTTGCCCTTGTGATCAAGTACATGCCGCTTGTTAGGGTCGAAAAACCGTGCCTGCTCCTTGTCATAAAGAAAGGCATTATCTTCCCAGCTGTTCCATAGTCCCGTGACGACATCGGCAAATTCTTCCGCCCGTTCATAACGGTCGGCATGTTCATAATGGTGGTCGAGATTGAAATTGCGCGCCTCAAAGTCGCTGGCCGAAGTCACAAGGTTATAGCCTGCGCGACCACCGCTTAAATGGTCAAGTGAGGCAAATTTTCGTGCGATGTGAAAAGGCTCATTGAAGCTTGATGAGGCCGTTGCAACAAGACCGATATGGCTGGTGACAGCCGAGAGCGCTGACAAAAGCGTGAGTGGCTCAAACTGTGCTACATAGCTGTGCGCTGTGCGGCTCAGAATTTCGAGATTGTCGCCGCGGGTTCCTGCACCATCGGCAAGAAACAGCAGATCGAATTTGGCTGCTTCTGCCAGCGAGGCAACGTTGCGGTAATAGTCGAAATTGATGCCAGCATTTGCAACAGCATCCGGGTGCCGCCATGCCGCAATATGGTGGCCGACCGGATAGACGAACAAGCCAAAACGCAGAAAACCCTCACGCTTTGCCATTTCAGGCGCTCCGGGCCTGAGATGGTGTTGCAACGGATAAGGCTGGCAGTTCCAGATTGGCGCGGAAGTCAGAACCGATATAATCCGTATCAATCAACGACCGGCGTCGAAGCTCCGGGATCAGACCATTTAAAAGTAAATCTTCCTGATCGGGATTACCAATGCCGTGCAGTGTGAGAACGTCAACAGCACCCTTATTGAAGCGTTCTTCAATCGCATCAACAAGTTGCTTCGGCGTACCTGCAATCGACCAATGGCCGGTTTCCTGTGCCTCAATAATCAACTGACGCAGGGTCAGACCTTCACGCGCATAGCGGCGGAAGACTTCGACACGGCCCCGGCGGCGGTTAATGCTGGTGATTTCCGGCAGCAGGTTTTCCGGTAGAGACTTGTCGAGCGGCAGATCGCTCAGATCAATATGGCCGCCGAGCATATCTGCAAGTTTGACACGTCCCTGATCATAATCGATTGCCTCATGCTTGTCTTTCAGACGGCGAGCAACATCGGCTTCCGATGAGCCAATCAGCGAATGAAGCGAGTTCATGATGAATGGCAGATTGTTGCCACGGCCAAACTGTGCCGCTCTGCGGCGCAGCTCGGTGGCAAAGGCCACAGCATCTTCGAGCTTCGGCTGCGATGTATAGACGACTTCAGCATAGCGGGCGCCAACGGTGACACCGGCGTCGGATTGGCCGGCCTGAAACTGAACCGGACGACCCTGCGGCAGAGGTGGCACATTCAGTGGCCCTTCTACGCTGAAATGCTTGCCACGATAGTTGATGGGGTGAAATTTTTCCGGGTGGACAGAGATATTACCCGACGCTTTGCGGGTGATCGCATCACGTTCATTTGCATCATAGAGCGCGTTCACGATCTCGATGAATTCCGCAGCCCGTTCATAGCGCTCTTCCGGACTTGGCAGATCGCCGCCGAAATTCTCTTCGCCGACCGAAGAGGTCACGGCATTCCAGCCCGTTCTGCCACCGCTCAAATGATCTAGCGTGCCGATCTGGCGTGCGAGATTGTAAGGATGCAGAAATGTCGTTGAGACGGTCGCAATAAGCCCGATATGCGATGTGGCATGTGCCAGCGCTGCGAGCGCGATAACCGGGTCTTGCGTGCCGGTCGTGCCCGCTAGACCCGCCGGATCAAGTTGCAGAAGGTCGGCAGTAAAAAGACCGGTGATTTTCTCGGCTTCAGCCTTCTTTGCCAACTCTATTGCGCGTTTGAACCCAAAGGTCTTGTCCTGGTCATTGTCCGCGGAAACAACGTTGCTGGCACCAAACAGGGTTTTCAAGCGGCGGGTGCGTGTTCTTGTCATAGTGATCTCCTCAAGAAGCGCATGCCGAAACGTGTGAAACGGTTTTCGGACAAGATGCGCGTTAAATAGTAATTCAGGCCGCGCTTATCGTTGGAACGGCATCCAGCAGGGCGCGTGTGTAATTGTGCTGTGGTTGGGAAAAGACGCGTTCAACAGCGCCGCTTTCAACGATGCGACCGTCCTTCATCACCAGAACGCGGTCTGTCAGATGATGGACGACGCCAAGGTCGTGCGAAATGAACAGAAGCGATGTGCCTGAAGCTGCTTGTAGCTCAGCCAGAAGGTCGAGGACCTGTGCCTGCACCGATACATCAAGCGCGCTTACAGGCTCATCGGCGACTAGCAATTTCGGGCGCGGTGCAAAGGCACGCGCGATGGCGACGCGCTGGCGCTGACCGCCCGACAATTCACGGGGATAGCGCTTGAGAAACTGCGCCCCCAGACGCACCGCATCCAGCACTTCCACCACGCGCTTGCGGCGTTCATCACCATAGATATGAACGGAATCAAGGCTTTCACCGACGATCTTTTCAACCGTGTAACGCGGATCGAACGAACTGAGCGCATCCTGCGCAATCAGTTGCATATGCGCACGCTGTGCGCGGCGTTGCTCCTCGCGCAGATTGCTCCAGAGTCTGCCATCAATATGTACCGTACCCTGGTCGGGTTCAGTTAACCCCAGAACGATCTTCGCGACGGTGGTTTTGCCAGAGCCGGATTCCCCAACAATGCCGAGCGCTTCGCCAGCTTTCAACGAGAATGAGACATCATTGACGGCCAAAGGCGTGTTTGCTTTGCCATAATGTTTGAACAACCCTTTGGCTTCCAGAACATTAGTGCTCTCATCGATGCGCTTTGCTGGTAGGGCCACCCTGACTTGCGGTTGGTGCGGCTGTGCTGGCGATAGCCGGTAGCCGCGCGAACCTGCCGATGGCACGGCTTCGAGCAAATGTCGCGTATAGGCTTCCTTCGGCGCATTGAGGATCTGGTTAGTCGGGCCTTCCTCAACGATGCGGCCATTGTGCATGACAAGAACGCGATCGGCCAGCCTTGAGACAACAGCAAGGTCATGGCTAATCAGCAGAAGTGTGTGTCCCGCTTGGCGTCGCTCCGCAAAAAGATCGAGGATCTGCTTCTGAACCGTCGCGTCAAGCGCTGTGGTCGGTTCGTCGGCAATGAGCAGTGACGGCGAGCGTGCAACCGCTGTTGCGATCAGTGCGCGTTGCCGCAAACCGCCGGAAAGCTGATGTGGATATTGCAGCAATCTGCGATCAGGGTCGGGAATGCCGACCGAGCGCAGCAATGCCTTGCTGCGATCCGTGACATCCGGCCTTCGGAAGAAGCCCTTGACGCCGAAGGCATCGGAAAGCTGTTGCGAGATACGACGTAGCGGATCGAGCGATACCAGCGCGTCCTGCAGGACAAAACCGATTTTGTTGCCGCGCAAACCCCGCCATTCCTTATCGCGGTAATCAAGGACACTCAGACCATCGATCTCGAAAAGGTCAGCCTTGACGATAGCGCTCGGGCCTGAAAGTCCGATCAGTGCTCGTGCGGTCACTGACTTGCCGGAACCGGATTCCCCGACCAGCGCCACTGTCTCGCCGGGATGAATGGTCAGATCAATGCCTTCGACAACTTTCACCAATTGATCATCGCGCTGAAAGCTGATGGACAGATTGCGGATTTCAACAAGCGGCGTTGTCATGACTGCCTCCGGCCTTCAAAGGCAAGCTGCCAGCGGCGTCCGAGAATGCTGATCGATATAACGGTGAGCGTGATCGCAAGGCCGGGCCAGACACCAATCCACCAAGCAACACGCAGATAATTGCGCGCTTCTGACAGCATCGCGCCCCATTCGGGTGCTGGTGGTTGCGGTCCCATGCCAAGAAAGCTCAAGCCCGCAGCACTGATGATCGCTGTGCCAAGCCCGATGGTTGCCAAAATCGGAACCTGTGCAATGGCGTGGGGCAATATGTGTCGCAGCACGAGGATGTGACGTTTCAGCCCAAATGTTTTCGCCTGTTCGACATAACCGCTTTGCGCAATAACGAAGGTCTGCGCGCGCACGACGCGGGCGAAACGCGGAATGATGGCAACCCCAAGCGCAAAGATCAGATTGACGGTGCCCGGTCCTGTGAACGAGATGAAAACAAGAGCCAGCAGAAGATCGGGAAACGAAGACACCACATCGAGAAAGCGGGAAATTGCTTCATCAATCAGGCCGCGCGATAGTCCAGCCAACAGCCCCAAAATCGAGCCAGCGATAGCACCGATAGCCACAGCGCTAAAGCCGATCAGAACGGAATAGCGCGCACCGTGAACCACGCGTGAAAACACGTCGCGGCCCAAATGATCGGTGCCAAACCAATGTTCTGCAGAAGGCGGCAATTGTGCCTGTAGCGGATCTGCCAGCAATGGATCAGCTGTTGTGAGTAAACCCGGCCAGAGCGTTGCAACGGCAATTAGTGTTAGAAAGAGTGATGGCAATGCAAGTGCGGGGCGTGAAGCAACCAATCGGGTCAGATCACGTAAGCTTGTGCCAGCCGGTTTTGCCGTCGAGTGTGTTTCAAGTGCGGGGGTGACACTCATGATCTATCTCCGGCCTTCGGTTCTCAGGCGCGGATCAATCAGCAGATAGAGCACATCAACGATGGTGCTCATCACCACATATATAAACGCCGAGAAAATAGCGACAGCCAGCACCACCGGCAGGTCGTGATAAAGCACTGCATCAACCGTGATGCGGCCAAGACCGGGACGCCCGAAGACGGCTTCGGTAATAACAGCGCCTGAAAGGAGTCCACCAATCAGCCAGCCGGTCAGTGTCACTGCGGGCAGCGATGCGTGGCGCAAACCATGTCTCAAACGCAGCACAAGATTGCTGGTCCCCCAACTGCGCACTGTGAGCGCAAAGGGTTCTTCCAGCGCGCGTTCCAGACCTTCGCGCAAAACCTGTCCAATGACCGCGCCTAAAGACAAACCAAGCGATAGAGCTGGAAGAACGAGTGCTGCGAAATTCCTGTCCCCCGACACCGGAAACAGCTTGAGAGTGAAGGAGAAGACGAAGAGCAAAACGATGCCAAGCCAGAAGGATGGCGTTGAAATCAGCACAAGTTCTGTGCCGGCCGCGATTGAGCGCGGCAGCTTTTTACCGGCTGTCAAAACAGCGCTGCCCACAGCAAAGACGATTGCCACAAAGAGCGCGGCACCCGCGAGCTTTAGCGTCGGCCACATCTGCGAAAACAACAGCTGTGAAACGTCTGTCTGCAGATAATAGGAACGGCCAAAATCGCCATGCAGAATACGTCCGAGATAGGACAGGTATTGCATGAAGATTGGATCATCCAGCCCCCATTCAGCGCGAATGGCAGCTTCGACTTCAGGCGTGCGTAACTGCTCGCCAATCAGTATGCTGACGATGTCGCCGGGTGCCAAATGGACGCTGATGAAGCTCAGGGTGATTGCCGCCCAAAGAACCAGCAGGCCTGAGCTTATGCGCAGGGTGATTTGTCCCGTAAGGCTGTTCCGCGGAACTCCGAAACGCCGGGGCAACCAGCTTGCGGGTGCGCGACCGATGGTCGTGGTATTTTCAGCATCCATGATCTGTAGCTCCTCTGTGCCGAAGTCCGCAGGACGGCGTGTTTATTCGCTGCGCCAGATGTCGTAAGCGCTTTCAGGAAGTTGCTTGAATGGGCGGAAGCTGATGCCTTTGACATAGCTTGCAGCCGCAACCTGATCTTCAGGCTCGTACAGCGGCAAGGCATAGGCCTGATCCAAAATGGCGAAGTTTTGCAGCTTGCTGTAAAGCTCAAACCGTTTGGTCTGATCGAGCGTTGAGGCGGCTTCATTCAGCCATTGCGCTAATTCAGGTGCTGAAGCGCGGCTGTAATTGATGTAACCGCCCTTATCGAGTGGCAGGTAATGCAGCTCGATATCGATAGCGTCGGTTGGCGTGTTGGAATTGGCAATCGAGCCAAATTCGCCAGTCTTTCGGCGATCTGTGTAGGTTCCGGCATCCACATAAACGATCTTGAGATCAATGCCCGCACTCTGGCGCGCCTGCGCCTGCAAAGCCTGCAAGAGAACGTCGCGCTGGTCACGCACTGTTGCCTGTGCCTGAATAACTTCGATGGTCAGCGGCTTGCCATCCTTGGTGCGGAAGCCTTCCGCATTGCGTTCCGTCCAGCCCGCTTCATCAAGAAGCTTGTTGGCAAGCTCTGGATTTGCACCGTATTTTCCTTCGATACTTTTATCGTAGAACTGCGGATCAATAGGCGAGGTGATGCCCCATGCGCGGGTGCGTTCCCCGCGATAGACAGACTTGAGAACGGCATCGACATCAATGGCTGCAACCAGCGCTTTGCGAACATTAAGCTCCTGCGTCGGCCCCCATTCGACATTGAGAAAAAGCGAATAAGGTGTGCCGGTATTCAAGGCCGTCTGATAGGTGAAATCAGGATTGTCCTTGAACAAGGCCGCATCATTGCCGGAAACACCTTCAATGACATCAACCTGACCAGACGTAAGAGCGCCGGTTCTGACCGAGGACTCGCCCAGGAAACGGTAGGTCACTTCATCCAGATAGGCTGGACCCTGATGAGCAGCATTTGCCGGTGCCCAGTTGTAATCCGGGTTTTTTGCGAAGTTTAGTTCCTGTCCTTTGGCATAGCGCTTCAAAATGAAAGGACCGGTTCCTGCAATCTGAGGTCCGCCGGATTTGATTTCTTCAGATTTGAATGCAGCAGGCGAGAGAATTTCCAGGCTGGCAATATAATCGAGAAATGGCGCGTAAATGCCTTTGAGCGTGAAACTGACGGTGTTTTCGTCAAGCGCTTTCGCTTCTGCAATGCGCGACACTGGCCCGGTGCTTGTGCTGCCGGAATAGGCCGGGTCTTTGAGCGCTGTAATGTTGGCAACGACCGCTTCCGCATTGAATTCTTCGCCGTCCGTAAACTTCACATCATCGCGTAGCGTGAATGTGTAGGTTTTACCGTCGTCCGAAATCTTATGATCTTTCGCAAGCCAAGATACATAACCGCCGTCAGCGGTGCGTGCGAGCAGCGATTCATAAGCATTGCGCAGCAGAAGTTTGGTTTTGTCCTGACCATTGAGTTGCGGATTGAGCGTTGCAGGCTGGGTTTCAACGCCCCAGACCAGCTTGCCACCTTCAACGGGTTTGGCGTCTTCCGCGAAGGCCATTTTTGGCAGTGCGACCGCTGCGAAAACTGCGGTTCCGAGTGTCAGGAAATATCGGCGATTAAGCATGTATCGGTCTCTCGTAAGAAGGATGAAATTAATCTTGAAGCCAGATGTCGTAGGCGCTTTCCGGAAGTCGCTTGAAAGGGCGGAAACCAATGCCTTGAACGCGGGTTGATGCGACGATTTGATCGGCTGGCACGTAGAGCGGCAGGCCATAGGCCTGTTCGAGCAGCGCAAAACGTTGCAATTCTGCGTAAGTCTCAAAGCGCTTTTTGGGATCGAGCGTGGAAGCGCCTTGGTCCAGCCATTGGGAGACTTTGGGGTCTTCTGTTCGGCTATAGTTGATCGAGCCGCCCTTATCGCGTGGCAGATAATGGAAATAGATGGTGACGCCATTTTCTTGCGTCGTAGTCGAGTTTGGAATGATGCCGTATTCACCGTCTTTCTGACGGCTGGAATAGGTGCCCGCATCGACATATTGCAGCGCAATATCGATGCCCGCATTCTGTCGGGCCTGGGCCTGTACCGCCTGTAACAGAATATCTCGCTGGTCGCGCACGGTGGATTGTGACTGCACAACCTCGATTGTCAGACGTTTGCCGTCTTTGGTGCGGAAGCCGTCGGCATCGCGTTCCGTCCAACCCGCGTCATCGAGAAGCTTATTGGCAAGTTCTGGATTAAACCCGTAAGTGCCTTCAATCGACTTGTCATAAAAGTCAGTGTCAGCGGGCGTAAGAATGCCCCAAGCACGTTCGCGTTCACCGCGATAAACCGACTGAATAATGCGTTCGACATCGACGGCAGCCAACACTGCTTTACGGACATTGACCTCGGAAGTGGGTTCGCGGGTGATATTGAGATAGAGCGTATAAGGCGTTCCTGTGTTGATTGAAGTTTGGTAGCTAAATTCCGGGTTATCTTTGAAAAGTTGCGCATCGTTGCCGGAGATGCCTTCTGCGGCATCAATCTGCCCGGAAGTAAGTGCGCCGATACGCACTGAGGATTCAGGCAGGAAACGATAGGTCACATCATCGAGGTAAGCCGGCCCTTGATGCGCGGCATTTTGGGGCGCCCAATTATAATCCGGGTTTTTAACGAAACGGATTTCCTGACCCTTGATATAACGGTCGATAACAAAGGGGCCGGTTCCTGCGACTTCTGTTCCACCAGCCTTCAGCTGTGTAGACTCGAATGCTTTGGGCGAGATCAGTTCAATGCCAGCCGCACCATCCAGAAATGGTGCGTAAACGCGGTCGAGTTTTATAACGACAGTCAGTGGATCAACGGCCGTGACTTCGCTGACACGCGCGACATGGCCCGCACTGATGCTTCCAGAATAAGTGGGTTCTTTGAGTTTGCTAAAGTTGAGAGCAACAGCCGCCGCATCGAATTTTTCACCATCCGAAAACTTCACGCCGTCGCGTAGTTTAAACGTGTAGGTTTTGCCGTCTTCAGAAACTTCATAGCTCTTGGCGAGCCACGGCACATAACCACCTTCCGGTGTGCGGGCCAAAAGGGATTCATAGGTGTTGCGCAAAATGAGCTTGGCTTTGGCCTGACCGTTCAAATGGGGGTTAAGTGTGCTTGGTTCTGTCTCCACGCCCCATGTGAGAGAACCACCGCTGACGGGTTCAGCATTCGCTTTGGCTGAAGTGATTTCGGCTCCAGCAGCAATGATCAGAGTAAGGGCGCTGGCGCCAGCCAGGAAAGCTCGTCTTGTTACCACGTTAAATATCCAGTGTCGGGAAATTGGGAGAGTTTATGCCGCGATTGCCGGGCGATTATTGGCGAGCAGCTCAATGGTTTTTAGGCGATGGCTGCCTTCTGAAACAGGACAGTCGACAACGAACTCGGCGATGCCCAACTCCCGATGCAGGCGTTGAAGTTCACTGTGAACATGCAAGGCTGTGCCACGGATCACGCGAGGCGTGCGCTCTTCAATGCTGTATTGTGTGGCACCCGCCTGTCGCACATATTCAAGCGCCTGTTCGTGACTGCCGACATTGACTGGCTGCAGGCCTTCGACCGCAACACGGAAGCGGCGAATATCACCAGCCAGTTTTTCCGCCTCGGTTTCGCTCTCAGCAACAATAACGCTGACCGCTAAAATGGCAGGGCGGTTCGCAATTGTCCGATAGGCTTCAACTGCTTCTTTGATGGCTGCCGGGTCGCCTTGAATATGCCCGGCATAGACGAAGTTCCAATCGAGCCGCGCCGCAAGTTCAGCGCTTTCGACGCTCGCACCCAGCAGGAAACGTTCAGGTTTTTGCGGCGGAACCGGATAGGCGGCAATGCCGTTTTCATCATCTGATTTCTCTGAACCATGATCGAGAAAGCCATCAAGCTCTGCAAGTTGCTGTTTAAAGGATGGTTTTCGGTCCGGGTCATAAGCCCCTTGCAGTGCGCGGGTTGACAGCGGCAAGCCACCCGGCGCTTTTCCGACGCCCAAATCGACCCGTCCCGGGGCAAGTGATGCAAGCAGATTGAAGTTCTCAGCGACTTTATACGCGCTGTAATGCTGCAGCATCACACCGCCCGAACCAATCCGGATATGATGGGTATGAGCCAACAAAAAGCCGATCAGTACCTCCGGTGACGAACTGGCAAGCCCCGGTGAGTTGTGGTGCTCTGCCACCCAGAAACGATGAAAGCCTGCTGCTTCTGCTTTCTGCGCAAGCTTTATCGTGCGGGTCAGCGCCGCCTGGGCTGCTTCGCCGTCATGAATGGGACTTTTATCGAGAAAACTGAGCGCGTAGGGCATTTGATCCTCACCAACAACTTCAATGAGGAGACAATCTATGTTTTTTGTAGAATATTAATCGAGCAACGATCTTCCAATATTTGCACGCTCATTAAACGTTCATGCCGTGCAAACGTGCGAGCAAAGAGGCACCGTTAAGGAGAGATACTGTTCGATGGCAGCTTTATGCTTCCACTCAACACAAGTCGGACAGGATTTGTTTCAGCGGAGGCTTTCTATGGTTGATATTATTGTCCAGTCTTCTCTTTTGGACCCGGCGGCACAGCCGCTTATTGACGGTCTGGTTCATGAATATGACAGCCGTTATGCGAATCTGGACCGACCAGGCGGCGCACGCACAGAAATTCTGCGCTATCCCACAGAGGCATTTGCGGCGCCGCTCGGCGGTTTCCTGCTGCTTCAGCGCGATGGGGAAACCATTGCCGGGGGTGCCTATATGAGCCACGACGATGAAACCGTCGAACTCAAGCGTATCTGGACGGCATCGCATTTGCGTAGGCAGGGACTGGCGCGCCGTATCGTTTTGGCGCTTGAAGAAAGTGCCGGTGAACTAGGTTACACGCGGGCCTATCTCTCGACGGGCTTTCGCCAACCCGAGGCCACAGCGCTTTACATTTCGCTCGGCTATCGCCCGCTCTTCGACACTTCTTTAGATGTTCAGCAATATCGGTCGCTGCCTTTTGAAAAGCACATTGGCTCCAAGCTAGGCCAGCAGATCTCTTCGCCGCTCTATCCCTCATCGGCCTCATTTGAAGAGGCAACGCAGCGCGTGCAGGAACGAAAGGCGGTGCAGGAAGCGAAGATTCTTGCGCGACTTCAAAGCTATCGCGAAACCGCTGCGTGAGAAGGGAAACAAGCCATGCCCCTTTCACATATCGAACATTTCGCCTTTCTCATTCCCGGCAGTCATCACGAGAATGATCCCGCACGAGGTTTAGAGGACACGCTTCAGCTTTTCCAACATGGAGAGCAACTGGGATATGACAGCGCATGGGTGCGCCAGCGCCATCTGGAGCGCGGCATTTCATCTGCCGCTACCTTCCTCGCAGCCGCTTCGCAGCGAACAAAGCGCATCGGTCTTGGCACTGCGGTCATCCAGCTTGGCTATGAAAACCCGTTCCGGCTGGCTGAAGATCTTGCAACTGTGGACCTGCTGTCGAACGGCAGGCTGAATGTTGGCGTTTCAGTTGGTGCGCCGCCTTTTGGGCATCTTATCGCAGATTTCATCGATGCCGCTCCCATCGCTGATTACAGTCATGCGCGTGCAGAAAAACTGGCACAGGTCCTGCGGTCAGAGCCACTTTCGGGCGAGACCGAAGCAGGCAATGCCGCTGGCGCGCAAATCCCGCGTTTAAGACCCTTTGCCAAAGGGCTGACCGACCGCCTGTGGTATGGCGGTGGATCACAGAATTCAGCACGTTGGGCGGGGCAGGCTGGGTTTAATCTTCTGACGGGAAACATTGTCAGCGGTGAGAACACGGACGATTTTCTGACAGCCCAAAAAGCACTCATAGAACGGTTCCGTCAGGAATGGGTGCATGAGCGTGCGCCGCGTGTCGCACTTGGCCGGGTGATCCTGCCCACGGACAGCGCAAGCCCCGATGCGCGCCGTCGCTATACGGAATTCGCCGCCGAACGCGACAAGCGAACGGGTTTCGCCCATGGCCCGCGCCGCACTTTGTTTCTGCCCGATATTGTGGGCACGACAGAGCAAATTCTGGAAACTTTAGCAGCCGATCCTGTTCTCCCGCTTGTCTCCGAATTTCGGCTGGAGCTGCCTTACGAATTTCACGCCGAGGATTATGCGCAAATTCTCACAGACTTTGCGCGGCTTCTTCCTGCCTCGGGCGCAAGCAAGCCAGAGCTGAGCGTCGTTCGCGCTGGCTAGTTATCCAATCCATTCAATGACGATCGGAATAAAATCATGACGCAGTCTAAAACCCTGCTCTTAGGCGTGGGTATCAGCGCCGCAACCGCACCTCAAACCAGCCTCAAGCAATCGCGGCAGTTCTGGACGGAGCTGATAAAACCGTTCGATGGTGCATTTGCATTTCTGACACTGGAAGACGAGTTCGCAGACAAGGGCGGCGATGGGCCGGATGCCATCTTGCTGGCAAACTGGCTTGCACCGCGTCTCACCAATATTGGTATCATCGCTGGTGCGCCAGTCAATTTTCTGGAACCTTTTCACGTTTCGACCGCCATTGCGACGCTTGATTATGTCAGCGAAGGGCGTGCTGGACTGCTTGTGCAGCATCTCACAAAACAGCGCAATCTGGACGCCAGCAAAGCGCTGGGTGCGTTGAATGGTTATCCTTCGCTTGATCAGCAGGCGCTTAAAACGGACACTCAAGACGCAATCGAAGTTATCCGCAGGCTTTGGGATAGCTGGGAAGACGATGCAGTTATTCGCGATAAGAAAACGCAACGTTTTCTTGATGCATCCAAACTGCATTACATCAACTTTGAAAGCGAAAATTTCCGAATTCTTGGGCCTTCAATCACCCCGCGTCCACCGCAAGGCCAGCCGATTGTAGCCACCAAACTTTCAAACCTCGATGAGCTTAATGTCGCCCGTAATGCGGATGTGGTTTTTGTTACAGCAGATGAGCAGCTTATCAGGGCTGCTGGCGCATCCGTGCATGATCGTGCAGCGCCGGTTGTCGTCGCCGATCTCGCGCTTTCTGAAAAGCCAAGTGTTCAGGAAACGATTGATGCAGTTATCGAGAACCAAGCATGGGGTGCTTCGGGCGTAAGGTTGCTCTTGCCTGATCCGCAATCGCAAAGCGATTTCGTTCTCAAAGAACTGCTGCCCGCATTGCAGGCTCGCAAGCTTGTTCACAACGGCGAGGGCACCACGCTGCGGGCGCGGTTTGGTTTGCCTGAAGCAATCAATCGTTATTCAACAGCCGCCTGAGCGAAGGAACCGGGAAAATGACAAAGCTGAAGCAGGTTATTCTCGGAGCGCAGTTTCCGGGCGTCAACAATTTCACCGTATGGAGCGATCCGGCGGCGGGTAGCCAGATAGAGTTTTCTTCGTTCAAGCATTTTGCTGAAACGGTCGAGCGCGGCAAGTTTGATTTCATCTTTCTCGCGGAAGGCTTGCGCGTGCGCGAGCAAAAGGGAAAGCTTCACGAGCTTGATGTTGCTGGTCGGCCCAATACGCTGGCTATTCTCACCGCACTCTCTGCAATCACCGAAAATGTGGGCCTTATCGGTACGCTAACAACCACATTCAACGAACCCTATGCGCTTGCAAGGCAGCTTGCAACTTTTGACATTCTCTCCGGTGGGCGTGCAGGCTGGAATGTGGTGACATCACCGGGTGCATTTACTGGCGCGAATTTTCGGCGAGGCGATCATCTGCCCTTCAAGGAACGCTATGAGCGTGCGCGCGAATTTCTTGATGCCGCGCAAAAAATCTGGGCTGGAGGTGATTTTGCTTTCAAGGGCAAGCATTTTGACGTTGCTGGTCACTCAGATCTGGCACCGCTACCGCAAGGCGCGCCCGTTATTGCACAGGCTGGCGACTCGCAGGATGGGCGCGAGCTTGCCGCAAGCCACGCCGATGTTATCTATTCCCGCCATGGCACACTGGAAGCGGGGCAGGAGTTTTATCGCGATGTGAAGCAGCGTTTGGCTCATTATGGGCGCAGTCCGCATTCGCTGAAAATCCTGCCGGGCGCCAATTTCGTGTTGGGTGATACGCAAGAAGATGCGGAAGAAAAGCTGCGCGAAATCCGTCTGCAGCAGGTCAGCCCGAAATCTGCCATTACGTTTTTGGAGCAGGTGTGGAACCGCGATCTTTCAAACTATGATCCGGATGGACCGCTTCCGGAATTGGAGCCGGATGTTGCCCATGAGCAATTGGCTCTCGGGCGCGCCAATCGTTATGATGACCGCATCGATACGGCGCGTGCGTGGCGCGAGCTCGCTGAACGTGACAAACTCAGCATCCGTGACCTGATTATTAAGGTTACAGCGCGTCAGCAGTTTGTTGGCACGCCGCAGACTATAGCGGACGAAATCAACGCCTATGTTCAGGCTGATGCAGCCGATGGGTTCGTGTTTGCGCCGCACCTTACGCCAGGAGGCTTCGACGAATTCGTTGAAAAGGTTGTACCGATCCTTCAGGACAAAGGCGTGTTCCGCAGCGATTATGCCGGAGAAACATTGAAAGATAATCTCGGCGTATCAGCTTAACCGCCAAGAACAATAAGCAGTGGCGCGCAATTGCGCCGTTGCTGGTTCTAATTTTCTATAAAATCCGTCGAATATAGAAAGCGCATTCTCGGCCAATCTGTCGAGCGCTGCTACCGTGTGGCGGATTGATAAATCTGGAGTAATAAACAGACATGGGATCAACGGTAACATATCTCCGCGAGAGTATTCCGCAGTATGTTGAAGAGCCTTTAGATATCGAGGTTTCTCCAGGTGAACTCAAGGCCGCTATGCGACAGCTAGCGGGTGGGGTAAGCGTTGTTACAGCGGGGTTTGACGAAGGACGCACGGGCGCAACGGTGACGTCAGCGACGGCACTGTCTGTCGATCCTCCAACAATCATCGTGAACATCAACCGTGGTTCGTCGGTCTGGCCGGTGATCAGCCGCCACAACCATTTCTGCGTAAACATTCTGTCTGCTGGTCAGCAGGCTATTGCGGACCGTTTTGCAGGAAAAGATGGCGTGAAGGGCGCTGCCCGATATGAGGGCGCTGCTTGGTACGCTCTCGAAAGCGGCGCGCTGGCGTTGCATGGCGCATTGGCTTCGGTCGATTGTGCGGTTGAGGACGTTATTGAGCGCCATACCCACGCTATCATTATCGGACGGGCACTGAAGATTGTGACCGGCGGCGGCGAGCCGCTTCTTTATCACGGCGGCGGTTATCGATTGCTTGGGCTGTAATTTAGTTTAAATAGATAATATAAAAAGCCGAAGAATATATTCTTCGGCATTTGCTTTTTTTGAAATTATGGCAAAATTTAAAAGAAATAATTTTCAACTGTCTATATAATTTTAAATATCAATTCCTGACATTATTTTAATTATATAAATAAGTTCAATCATCTTTCTTTATAAGCAGGGTGATTGCATGACTTCCGAAAATAAGAAATCTTATCTATCTCGGCGTGCTTTTCTGGGGGCATCCGCAGTTGGTCTTGGTGCGGCAGCCATTGGTGGCTCCGATGGCTTTGTGCGCAAGGCATTCGCACAGAGCACGTCGTCTTCTCCGAGAGTGATCAAGCTGGCCTGGGGGCAGACGGCTGTGTGTCAGTCGCCAATTTCGGTCGCGCTCAAGAAAGGCTTGTTTGAGAAATATGGCCTGACTGTCGAACCGGTCAATTTCTCTGGACCAACCGATCAGTTGCTTCAGGCAATTGCCACCGGCAAGGCGGATGGCGGCATCGGCATGGCGCTGCGCTGGCTTAAGCCATTGGAGCAGGGGTTTGACGTATCGCTGACGGTCGGAACGCATGGCGGCTGTATGCGCCTTCTGGCAGCACCCGATTCAGGTATCAATTCGATTGCTGATCTAAAAGGCAAAAAGGTTGCCGTCAGCGATCAGGCAAGCCCGATCCGCAACTTCTTCGCTATTCAGGCGGCCAAGCAGGGTATCAATCCCGATACCGAAATCGAATGGCTGCAATATCCGGCTGATCTTTTTGCGGAAGCCCTGAAGAAGGGTGAAGTGCAGGCTGTGGCTGGCGATGATCCGCACGCCTTCCTCCAGCGCGAGCGTGATGGTCTCAAGGAAGTCGCGACCAATCTTGATGGGCAGTATGTCAATTCTGCCTGCTGTGTGCTGGGTCTGCGCGGAAGTCTGGTTCGTGATGAGCCAGAAGTTGCGAGCGCCTTGTCGCGTGCAATCGTAGAAGCACAGGCTTGGACTGCAGCGCATCCAGATGAAAGCGCTGAAATCTTTGCGCCTTTCGTTCCGGGCAATGTCTCTGCAACGGACGTGGCGCGCATCCTGCGCAGTCACACGCATGACCATCATTCGACGGGTGATGCCTTGCGCAAGGATGTTGCTCTGTTCGTGGATGAGCTCAAGATCATCAATGTCATCCGGCCAAATACCAATACGGATGCATTTGCCGAAAAGATCGTCGCCAATGTCATCACCTGACACAGTCTATATCTCGTCCAAGGACGACGCGCGGGAGGCTCTGCCCTCCGCGCTTCGTCGCTCGCTATGGCCGTTTGTGGCGGTGATCGCCTGGGCTATCGTCAGTGCGATTTCCGTCTTCCTTCCCAATGTGGTGGTTGGTTTTGCAGAGCCGCTTTATGTTCGTGAAACCAATGGCCTGTTCATCGGCTGGACAATCCTTCTGGCAGTCGGTGCGGCATTGGTTGCGGCCTATCCGGCATTTGGCAAACGGCTGGTTTACTGGTCGCCATGGCTGACGGCTCTGGCGGTGTTTTTTGGTGTTTGGGAATTGCTTACGGCCAAGTTTGCCTGGCTCCCTGTGCCGTTTTTCCAGCCACCTTCGTCTCTGCTCGAAGTCTATCTCGATGATTGGCCGCGTCTGCTCGACAGCCTCTATAACTCGTTCAAGCTTCTGGCCTCCGGTTTTGTGCTTGGTGCGATTGCTGGCTTTCTGACCGGTGTTTCCATCGGCTGGGTACAGGCAATCGGCTATTGGGTTCATCCGGTGTTGCGGTTTCTGGGGCCAATTCCTTCGACTGCACTGCTGCCGATGGCGTTCTATTTCTTTCCATCGGGCTTTTCAGCCGCAGTCTTCCTAATAGCATTAGCAACATGGTTTCCGCTTACGGTTCTGACATGGTCGGGCGTGGCGAGTGTCGATAAAGCCTATTACGATGTTGCCCGCACTTTGGGCGCCAGTCAGTTGTTCCTGATCCTGCGCGTCGCTATTCCCGCAGCATTGCCGCATGTTTTTGTCGGTCTTTTCATGGGGTTGGGCGCATCTTTCTCGGTGCTGGTCGCCGCTGAAATGATGGGCGTCAAGTCCGGTCTCGGCTGGTATCTGCAATGGGCGCAAGGCTGGGCGGCCTATAACAATCTTTATGGCGCGCTCATCATCATGGCGATTGTGTTTTCCGGTCTGATTACGCTGCTCTTTACGGTGCGTGATCGCGTTCTGACATGGCAGAAGGGGGATGTGAAATGGTGAATGCTGCCCTCAAACAAACGCCTGCCGCCTCCGCTGATGAAAGCCGTGGCTTCCATATTCAGGTTGAGAATGTAAGCCATCGCTTTGGTCTTGAAGGCAAGTCATTGCCGGTTCTCAACCACATTGAGCTTGATGTGCAACCGGGCGAATTTGTTGCCATTCTGGGTCCATCGGGTTGCGGCAAGAGTACGCTTTTGCGGCTCGCTGCCGGTCTGGAGCCGCCAAGTGAAGGGCGGATTCTTGCCGATGGCGAGGAAATCCTCGGTCCTAATCCGTCGCGCGTGGTGGTCTTCCAAGACCCCACACTTTATCCGTGGCGCACGGTGCGGGACAATGTTACTTTGGGGCTTCAGGCGCGTGGCGTGCTGAAAACTCAGGGACACCGCATCGATGAAGCAATTGAGCTGGTGGGATTGTCGGCTTTTGCCAATGCCTATCCGCGTCAGCTTTCGGGCGGCATGGCGCAGCGTGCGGCCTTAGCGCGTGCGCTCGTCAATGACCCGAAATTGCTCATTCTAGATGAGCCACTAGGGAAACTCGATTCCCTAACGCGGCTTGCCATGCAGGCTGAGCTTCTCGATCTCTGGCAGCGCAACGGCTTTACCACACTGCTCGTCACGCATGATGTCGAGGAAGCGATTTTCCTTGCACAACGGGTCATCATCTTTGGCAACCGTCCGGCAAGCATCGAAGCCGAACTTAAAGTGGATCTCAGCTATCCGCGCCATCGCGGCGATCCGCGACTGGCGGAACTGCGCAGGCAGGCGCTTGCGCATCTTGGGCTGGATGCCGACTGGTAAAATCAGGAAAGAAAAATGTTCAAAAAAGCTATTCTTACAGCGGCCCTTTTATTGGGGTCGATGACGCAACTTTATGCGCATGCGCATCTCGCACAATCCGAGCCAGCCGAAGACGCAGTGCTCAATAAAACGCCTGCCACTGTTTCCATCGAATATACCGAAGCGCTGGAACTCGGCCTAAGCAAACTCGTCCTCAAGGATGAGAGTGGGGCAACTATCGAGACCAGTAAGCCTGAACATATTGACGGCAATACCAAGACGCTTTCGGTCACACCGCCAGCCTTGAAGCCGGGTACTTATACGGTCGAGTGGGGCGCTGCATCGGTCGATACGCACCGCACCGAAGGCGCGTTCAAATTCAAGATTGCTAATTAAGGTTGTCGGGCGCAATGACTGGAATTGATATTGTCATTGCGCTTGTGCGATGCCTCAATCTTGCCGGTCTCGCAATGCTCGCGGGCGCACTATTTTTTCGCATTTTTCTCATCAAAGCCGAAAAAAGCGAAGGCAAACCGACGGCAAGATTAAGATTCTGGTGTCAACTTTGTGGCTATTCCGTGGCAATCAGCGCCTTTGGACTGGTTCTGTGGGTGCCACTTCAGTTCTCACTGCTGTCTGGTGCGAATAGTTTTACTGATGCATTCGCCTTCTTCCTAAGCGGACTGTTAGGTACGGCCTTCGGCATCGCATCGTTCCTACGCGCATTGGCAATCTTGCTTGCTGTCTTGCTTCTGCCGTATGCGATAAAGTCTCAAGTCATCCGTATCCTTTTGTTTTTGATCGCTGTTTTGGCGCTTGGTCTTCAGATACGCATGGGGCACGCCGCAGCAGCTGATACTATCTGGCTGCCGCTGGCCGTTTCTGCGCATGTGATTGCAGGCGCTCTATGGTTTGGCTCGCTGCTTCCGCTCTATCTTCTCTTACGTGTTTCGCGAGATGAAGGTTTGCAAGCAGCACAGAGATTTTCGCTATATGGCATTGTTTTTGTTGTAGTTCTTGTTATTGGTGCCGCAATTGCAGGATGGCTTTTGACACGTGGTTTGCCGGGGCTGGTTGGTACCACTTACGGCAGGATCATGATCGTGAAGATCGCGCTTCTGGCAGCCATGCTGACACTTGCAGCACTCAATCGTTTCTGGCTGAGCCGTGATGGCAGTAGCGGGCGTGGACTTGGCTATGCGTTGATCCTTGAGGGAACAATTGGTCTAGCAGTATTTCTCGCGGCGTCACTTCTCGCGACACAGCCGCCCGCCGTGCATGAAGACATCATCTGGCCTTTCGCCTATCGTTTTCGCGACAATATTCTGGGTGACGCGTTTCTCGTCGATGCCGCATGGCGGAGCTTCAAGGCACTTCTGCTGGCATTTCTGATCGGTATTGGGTGCCTTTTTCTGCCTAAATGGCGATGGCAAGCTATTGTTATCGTGGCAATTATCGGGTTCGCGTCGTTTCAGCCACCGCGCATCGGATTGTTTGTTCAGGATGCTAATGAAGCAAGCTTTCTGCGCTCGTCCACATCCTATACGTCCATCGCAATTGCGCGGGGTGCTGCGGCTTTCGGAGCCAATTGTGCCTCCTGTCATGGCAATGACGGGCGCGGACGCGGTGAGCAGGCAACGGGCGATCCGGTATGGCCACCCGATCTGACAGCGCCCTTGTTTGCGGATCGCAGTGACGGCGAAATCTTCTGGACAATCATGCATGGCAAGGAGTTGCAAGACGGTCGGCAATCCATGCCCGGTTTTGAAACGGTTTTGGATGCGAAAACCGCGTGGTCGCTTGTGGATTATATTCGCGCGATTGCGTCCGCCCGAACGATCAGCATGCCTGCACCTGATGGTGCGGTTTATCCGGCGGCAAGCCCGAGGATTACGGTCTATTGCGGGGCTAGACGGTATGAGGTCGGTCGTCAATCCGACAGTTTCTGGCTGCTTCATTCTCAGGGTGAACAGCTTGAAGCCTTTGCTGTCGATAGCAATGGCATCACGGCGCAATGCGATGTTTCCGACCAGACTGCGGCTGTGGCTATGCAGCTTCTGACACCAACTGCCGATGGTGCGAGCTTTCTCGTAGATCAGAATGGCTGGACACGTTTTCGATGGTCAGGGCATGAGAAGTTAGAATCGTCAATCCTTGAGACAGCAATCAGCAAGGCTCGTGCGAATCCGGTCAGCCTATCGAATAGAGGGCATCATTCATGATGGTCCGAGCAGCGTTGCTACGCGAATATAAATGCAAAGAGGCCTCCTGCAATGAATTGCAAATCTATGTGCCTGGCGAACTAAGTGAATAATTTTCTTAATATAATTCGGCGACTGGTGAAAATTAGACGTTGAATTTTGATGCCTGTTGGCAAGAGGGAGTGGATCATGGGTAACATACGCAATGGCTTTTCGGAGCTTGTCGGCAATACGCCTCTGGTTGCTTTCTCACGCATTCAGAAGAGCAATGACGTTTCTGCGCGGCTTCTCGCAAAAATCGAATATCTCAATCCCGCTGGCAGCATCAAAGACCGTACAGCATGGGGGATTATTCAGGATGCCGAGCGTGCGGATAAAATTAAGCCGGGGGATCTTCTGGTGGATCTGACGAGCGGAAATACCGGCATCGGTATTGCGGCTGTTGCTGCCGCAAAGGGCTATCGGACGAAGTTTTATCTGCGTGATACGATCAGCGAAGACAAAATCAATATCCTGCGTCAGTTCGGGTCTGAAATCGTGTTGATCGACAATGACGAGCTGCTGGAACCGGGAGCGCTGCAAAAGGTGCTCGATCGCATTCGTAGCGAAAATCCGGGCGCTTATTATACGGGTCAGCGGTCCAATCCTGCCAATCCGGCAATCCATTTTGAAACGACCGGCCCGGAAATCTGGCGCGACACGGATGGCGAGCTGGACATTCTGGTCAGTACCGTAGGCACTGGCGGGACCATTTCTGGGGCGGGAAAATATCTGAAAGAAAAGAAGCCATCCCTTCGCATCATTCTGGTGGAGCCGACGGCAGATTCTGTGCCTTCTGCCGATAATCCAAAAGCCGCAACCATTGAAGGTGTTCACAAAGTCACCGATATCGATGAGACCATTCTGCCTGAAAACTACGACAAGGCTATTGCCGATGAAATTGTCGCTGTGACGACGGAGCAGGCTCGACGTGCCGCATTATCGGTTGCACGGGAAGAGGGTTTTCTGGTTGGTACGTCTTCCGGGGCAGCGATTGCTGCTGCCCTTCAAATTGCAAAGCGCCCGGAAAATGCAGGGAAGACCATCGTTGCCGTTCTGCCTGATAGCGGAGAGCGCTATTTGTCACTGTTTCAAGAACCAGTCACAGCGGATTAGGGGGTGGTTCGATATAATTGAAATAAAAAGAAAATATTGAGCGAGTCTTCAATATTATATAATTTATATCGCTTCCTTTTGTTAAAACTATAGAATATAATTTTGTTGAATTTTGTAATTATATCAATTCTGAATATATTTATATAAAATATTATTTGTCATATATTTTACAATAATTAGATATAATTGCCTTAATCGAATTATCCCTCTGAAATAGAACGATTTTGTTTATTGTTAGTGGGGATAATTATGATTCTGAAAAACACTGTAATTGGTTCGGCATTTGCTGTTCTTGGGGTGACACACGCAAATGCGGCCGATGCAATTGTAGCGCCGGAGCCAGAGGCTGTAGAATATGTGCGTGTCTGTGATGCTTACGGAGCGGGCTATTTCTACATTCCGGGAACGGAAACCTGCCTGCGTATCCATGGTTATGTTCGTTACGACCTGAGGGGAGGCGATAACGTCTATTATCGTGGTGCAGGCATTAGCCGTGCTCCGGATGGAAGTGCTTATAATCTGAGTCCGCGTGGTAAGTCCTATGATACCTGGACGAATAATACGCGTTTCACATTACGCACATCGACGGCTTCCGAAACGGAGCTTGGTACGCTTTCGACCTTTACTGAAACCCGCTTCAATTTCGGGAATGGTGTGGATGCAGGAACGACCCTCAACCGCGCATTCATCCAGCTCGGCGGTCTGCGTGTGGGCCTTGATGACACCGCATTTTACACATTCACCGGATATTTCGGCGATGTGTTGAATGACGACGTTATCAGTGCTGGTGGTTATCGTACCAATCAGATCAGCTACACTTTCAAGGGCGGCAATGGCTTTTCAGCTATCATCTCTCTTGAACAGGGTAACAACGTCGATGTCGATTGGAATGGCGTCATTGATGACTACACACCACACGTAGTTGCTGGTTTGAAATATACGCAGAGCTGGGGGTCGATTGCAGGTGTTGCAGCTTATGATGCCGTCAACGAAGAGTGGGCCGGAAAGGTTCGCCTTGATGTAAACGTAACCGACCGGTTCTCGGTCTGGGTGCTTGGTGCGTACAAGTCGAACGACGATCACTACGTTCATTACGATGCAAGCGGTGCCATTGTTCACGATAGTGGCAGCAGCACGTATCGTGGGGTTCGTGTTATTGACAGCTTCTACGGCACATGGGGCGGTGATTGGGCAGTTTGGGGTGGTGCAAAATTCAAGGCTACCAACAAAGCGGTCTTCAACGTTCAGCTTGCCTATGAAGATGCCGAAACTTTCGCAGCAAGTGCAAACGTTGCTTATCAGTTGGTTCCTGGTTTCACCATCACCCCACAAATCTCTTACACCAAGTGGGACGACAAGAACTCGATCCTGAAAGGCCAGGATGCCTGGCAGGGTGTCGTTCGCTTTCAGCGTTCATTATAAAATTCAATCAGGATTTTTTTAAGTAATGTAGTGGCGGCCAGAGCCGCCACTGCTGTTTTTGAACACAGGCGAGGGTGGTTTTTCCAGCGATCAAGTTTTTCAAAGGGCTGAATTTTTAAATAGCTGAAAGCAATTAGCCTACAGTGCCTCGGTTTTGCCGCTTGAGAGAGACTAGAATGTCAACCAGATCATCATTCATGAACGCCTTTGATAGGAGATGTGATTACGATGCAAACTCAGTCAGATTATCAACACACTTCATCAGGCTATAGCGAATGCGTGCAGGCACGAGGAACAATTGCGTCATTGTTGGCTGCCGTTGAAAAAGCAAAGCAGACTGCAAATGAAAGTCTGCGCCGCGCTCAGTCTGCACCTTTGCCTCATATTGCCGATAATACGATCTTCATCGCATTGTTTGAGCGTCATCTGTCGGATCGTGAAGTCCTGTTTTCGAGAATCCGCCAGCTCGACGATGCAAAGGCATCTTTCGGGGCTTGAGCAGAACAATCAATTCATCCCATAATTGCCACATTCCATCGATGAGCACGATATTTGGTAAGCAGGAAGAAGCGCAGTGACTGAATTTGCATCCAGAATGACGCTGACCGAGGAGTTAGTCTCGCTGAGCATTCGGGCTGAAGTGGATCGGGGGCCGGACCCAAACAGGATTCCGATAACTGACCTGGACGTGCAGGCACTTTCTGAAAAGCTTTATCATGAAAGCGGCGACAAGCCTCTATGGGTGTTTGCTTACGGTTCGCTGATCTGGAAGCCGGATTTTAATTCTGTTGATTGGAGTTATGCTGGCCTGAAGGGATGGCACCGTTCGTTCTGCCTGCGACTTACCCGTTGGCGGGGCACCCAAAGTCAGCCCGGCCTGATGCTTGCGCTACGACGCGGCGGCAGTTGTAACGGCATCGCGTTTCGGCTGTCTGAAGAGGATCGACTCGGCCAGATTCAGCGCATGATCCGGCGTGAAATCAGTTCAATAAGTGATTCATCCAGTATTCGCTGGGTATCTGTTGATACGCCGGATGGGCCTGTGCGTGCTTTGACGTTCTGGGCTGGACCACGCGGCGACCGCGTTTTGAATGGTCTGCCGTTGGAATGTGTAGCAAGCACTTTGGCGCGAGCGTGTGGGCATATTGGCTCCTGCGCGGAATATCTTTATCTGACCGTCAAACATCTCGAAGAAAAAGGCATTCGCGATCGTAATCTGTGGAAGCTTCAGGAGCTTGTGGCAGCTGAGATTGCGACACTCTACGAGGTCAATGCAAAGGCATCTGCGGCAGCGGTTTGACCGGCAGGGAATGAGAGCTGAAAAACACATCGCATCCCAATGTGACAATTGGTCTGTAACGATAGACTATTAATCCGCTCGATTTAGTGCAAAAGCAGCATTCATCGGATCGGCGGAGGTTCCATGCTCACAAAAAAGGGGAAATACGGCCTCAAAGCATTGGCTCACCTTGCCTTGCTTGCTCCCGGCGAGAGCGCATTCGTTGCCGAGATTGCCGCCAAAAACAATATTTCCAAGAAGTTTCTCGACGCGATCCTGCTGGAGTTGCGTAACGACGGCATTTTGCGGTCGAAGAAAGGGCCGGGTGGCGGCTATAGTCTCGCAAAACCTGCCAGTGAAATTAATATAGGGCAGGCGATCCGCGTTCTGGATGGTCCGCTCGCACCTATTCGTTGCGCCAGCCGAACAGCCTATGAGCCTTGCGAAGACTGTGAAGATCACAAGGCTTGTCAGGTTCGCCGATCAATGCTGCTTGTTCGCGAAGCAATTGTCGGCGTTCTCGATGCCATGACGCTTGAGCAGTTTGCTCGCAACGGCGGTCTTGAAGATGACGGAACTGCGCCTGAATGGGCACAGCTTACCGCCTGATCGTGGATCACTTCCGATAGTTGATCCTGTAAGTCAGGCTACCTTCAGTAACTTCTTCAATTTCAATGATAATATCGCGTATTTCGGCGGTCGTCTGATCTTTCGGAAAAGAGAAAGTCTGCCCTGAGGCTGGGTAGTTCAAATCTGCGATTGAATAGCCGCGGACTTCAAACTGCATCTCGCCATTTTCAATGCCGAGGAAAGCAATATCGTAGATCGTCCCACTCTCGTCCGGGCTGTAGTCGCCAGCGTTGGGCAGCGCTAGCCCTTTTCCGTAATCACGGGGCGGGATGATTGGATTAGCTGAAAGGACAAATTGCGAGCGGCCGAACGTATCGGTTTCTGGCGCCGGCTGTTCCTGCGAATGCACTTGCGGAGCGGCTTCGACTGCACCCGCGGCCGGACCAGCAATTCCGCTGGCGATTGAGCTGCATAGAATGGCTGCAGTAAATGATGACGTCAGGATCAGTGAGCGCAGGACTTTATTCATTTTGCGAACTTTCATGCTTAGGGTCTGATGCTGTCGCTATCGGCGAGGATCGACGACGACTCGCAATAAAGCTTGGCAATTTCGGTGTCTTTGGTCTCGTTGGTGAAGGCATCAGTCGAAGCATAGACGCGTATTTCACCGCTCTTGATGACGCTTGAATCGTCTTAGTCGCCGCGAGCATAGCCTAGTGCCATGGTCAGATCGGTCGGATGATTGATATTGGTGTCTTTGGTCGAAAACCAGGTACTGTCGGTTTCAAAATAGAGCTCGGCTTTTTCTGTGCCTGCCGCGTCAGTGTAGTAGGCCTCTTTCTTGTCCGGATTGGCCTTCGGATCGGCAAGGTGGCAAAACTCTGCACGCGCATTTCGCTCGGGAATATTGCACGCAAATTGGGTTTGCCACGGAGGAATACAGTTGCTGCAGCTGGCAGCGGTATTAGTGCGGCCAAAGTCATTGCAAAGCATATCTTCATGAGAGATCCCCGAATGCGGTCAATCTCTACCGCATCGCAAACCTCCACAGATGAGTCAATGTGTTACGCTGTGGACAATACTCAATTGACCGCGCTTCGATCTTCCGTCTAGTGTCGGCGCAGATGAGGCACCTGTTGCCGGGACGGGCTGTTAAGAAAGATATCTGATGAATCCAACATGGACCAAATGGCTTATTAGTTTCGTATTTGGTGTTCTGATAGCGCGTTTCGGATTTGGCCTCATGGCCCCTCTGGTGATGATGCTTTCCCCGGAACGGACGGCCAATCCAGATGGTCTCGATAGTGTAATTATCATCCAGCTGGTCGTTCAGTTTGTTGTAGTGGTGATCTCCACAATCCTGTTGTCGCGGCTTGCAAGTCGCAAGCTGCAGATTGGATGGGGTTGTCTTGTTCTTGGCGCTGTTATCCTGCTTGGCCTGCTTGCAACTCTCTTCGTACCGGGATCGGATTTTGGGTCGCTTGAGGATAATGGTGAAGCCACGGCATTTTTCTTCTGGCTATTGATCCTGGTGCTGCCAATGTCGATCGGCGGGGGACTGTTGGCCGTTATTGGCTGGATTATGATCCAACGCGGACGAAAAGAGTTGCAGCGCGGGTAGTTTAGGCAAGTCACGATCTGCATATCTGTAGACCAAACGCCAATTTGTTGGGAAATAATCCACTATCTGCTTTGACTATTGAGCGATTATTGATTGACATCAATCTGTTGAATCGTATTGCAATAAATAAGTTGAATGGCAGATCAGAGTTTTTGGACGGTCGGATGCTTTATTATCCGAAATGAGAACCGCTCCATAATGATGATATTAGAGCACCGGGCGTCTTGATGGGTGCCCAAAGGTCGCTCTAACACTTTAAAATCAGAGCATGATTTTACCTTAAACTGATCCAGGTTTAAGGAATTATGCTCTAGCGGAATGGGGACTTTCGAATGCGTCTGTTGGGTGCGGTTCTTATCGCGAGTTTCATCGCGTCCAATCTTCCAGCCCATGCCGAATTTGAGAGGGAACTCGGCCCACTCGCCTCGGCAGGGTCTTCACAAATCATGCAGGGATGGACCGGAACCAAACAAGACGGTTGGTTTGTCCTCAACAATCAGCAGGCAGGCGGAACCGAGCAGACATTGGTGGTTCAAGCCGGGCCAGCACCTGCCGAAGGTCGTGCTACCAGCGTTAGGATTGCAATCAATTCTTCCAAGCCCGGTGCTTCGCTGGGGCTAATTGCGACAAATCCTGCGAATAGCGCCATTTGCCTGATGGAAGTGATTGCCGATAAGAGTGCCAAGCTCTTCTGCATGGAGAACGGCAAGCGCCAGGATATTGCTACCATCCCGAATGCAGCCAAACTTGACGGCACGGATGTCATCGAAATGGTCGATGTGCCCGGTGTAACGCGGTTTCTTCTCAATGGAAGAATGATTGGCGACGTTCAGGGTTCGGCAGCGCTTGGCGCGCAGATCGGCATCATGGCCTATGACACCGGCGTATTTGCGATTACCGATTTCAATATCACATCCGATGGCCAGAATGTGCCTACCCAGCCGGTCACCCCAAGCCAACAAACCGGCGGAGCGCCGCAGACTGCTGATACGGGCGCGCAAACGGCGCCCCAAAATGGCGGCAACGCTCCTCAGCCCGTAGCAGGCTCTGGTGCCCCCTCAGGTCCGCTGCCGGAGTTTGGCGGCGACAGTGGCCGCATTGCTGCAGTTTATTACGGATTGGTGCGCAGCATTTTTGCGCATGAATTCGGACATGCGCTGATTGGAGAATTGCAGCTGCCATCGACCGGCCCCGAAGAAGATGCTGTCGATATTTATTCTGCTTTGCAGATTGTCGAGCCGACAATGTATCCGTCCGGTGACAAAGAAATCGACGATATGGCTATCGGAAGCGCGAGCTATGCAGCGCTGCAGTGGTATTATAGTGGCAAAATCAATGAGATGAAGGGCAGCTCACCTTCTCCGTGGCAGGACGAGCATACAGCCGATCTCAAGCGCTTTCGTAATATGCTTTGCATCATGTATGGCGGCAATCCGAAGGTTTTCAGCTCGATTGCCGACGGCGTAAAACTGGATGAGCGCACTCGTTTTCGCTGCTCTGACGAATTCAACAAGCAAAATCGTGCATGGCGTAAGATTCTTGCCCCTCACACACGTTCTGGCGAATGGCACCCGGAAGGCGAACAACCTGCCAATGCGGCCGGTGCAGCGATCAAAACGGTCTTTCAGCCATCCTCACGTAGAGTTGGTGATTTCTATGCCAGTAAACTTTCAAGCGCTTTGACAGGCTATTTCGATAACTTGTCCCAGACTTATGTGCTGCCGCGACCTTTAACAGTCACGTTCCGCGACTGTGACCAGCTCAACGCATGGTATGATCCGAAAGAAGGATCGATCACCATGTGCTATGACCTGTTCGAACATCTGGCGGTCATGATTTCCGATGTTGAAATGGGAAGTGCTCCAGCAGATTCTGCAGGCCAGCAACCAACTAATGCTTCTGCGCCGGCTTCTGGTGCCGCGGCAGGTGCAGTCGTTGATGAATTGCGCGATGACGGCGTTGCGGCGAGCATGGTTCTCTTTCAGTCGCCTTATACCGGGCCAACACCCAATAAACATGCCAGGGCTACGATAATCACAACTGTTGAGGTTGCCAAGATCATCGCAAACGGCCGTAAAACCCTGTTCGTTGATACCAGCGGTCTGCAGGAAACCATGCAGAATGCCTTTTCTTTGCCGGATGCCGGGCGCGATGGAAGCGTTACAGATAGTCTGCAGGAAGCGCTCGACGAATGGCTGAACGAAAAAGCTGGCGGAGACAGAAGTGTTGGCGTGGTATTTTTCGGCAAAGGTATGAACGACCGTTCGTCCTATAATGCCGCATTGCGCTCTGCCACACTCGGCTGGACGACGTTCTGGTATCGTGGCGGACTGGAAGCATGGACAGGAAATGGCTTGCCGGTGAGCAAGTAATTTCTGCGGGTTGATTGTTGATCTCTGTTAATGCAATTGTCGTAATTATATTGCATCAACGGTAATGAACGAATGAACGAGCTCAAAGCCCTCAAGACGTTTCTGCTGGCAGCGGAGAAGCGCAATTTCGCGCAGGTTGCGCGAGAGCTGGACATGACGCCCGCTTCTGTAACGCGAACCATCGCAGCGTTAGAAGAAGAGCTTGGCGTTCAGCTCTTCGTGCGAACGACCCGACAGGTTTCGCTCACGACTGATGGGGCTGTTTTTGCAGCGCGTATCGAACCAGCAGTCAACGCGCTGGAGACGGCGCGACTTGAACTCATGAATGTTCATAAGGCTGATCAAGGGCGTTTGCGGATCAATGCGCCGATGTCGCTCGGCCAGCAGGTCCTTCCGCAAATACTCTCTGCTTTTCGGGATGTTTATCCAAAGATCGAGATTGAATTATCGCTGACCGACCAGATGCTCGATATCGTCGAGCAGGATTTCGATCTTGCGATCCGCATTTCCGGTGCGCCGTCGGATAAATTCACGATCTGGCGCAAGATCATTGAAATCAAACGCATTTTGGTGGCTGCACCCGGTACGCCATTTATAGATGTCGCGCATCCGGGCGAGCTGACATCAGATGGATGTCTGGGCTACAGCTCGGAAAGTCGGCGTGAAAACTGGGCTTTGTCGGATGGAAGTTCGACGGTCAATGTTTCTGCCGGGCGTATGATCAGTGCCAATAATGGTGAAGTTCTGGCCAATATGGCAGCGGATGGGGCAGGGGTCGCCATGCTGCCTGTGTTCATCGTGGCTGAACATTTGCGCACGGGGCGTCTCGTGCATATCCTGCCGGAATGGTCGCCGCCGCAACTTTGGCTTACGCTTTATTATCCGCCATTCCAGAAGTTGCCGCCGCGTATTGCGGCTTTCTCAGATTTCTTTGAGCGCGAGATCAAGGCAATTGTTACCCGGATGATCTGACGCCCAATAGCATGTGTCAAAAACAACAAAAGGCGGAGCCTGAGGGCTTCGCCTTTTTGTATTCTACCGGCTTGCGCCGATATTAGTTCTGATAGCTTGAAGGCGATGCGTCGCCAAAGCGATGAGCAGAGCCGTCCTGATAGGTGGT